>NZ_JBLZMW010000013.1:0-155745 GCF_048553275.1 Pacificoceanicola niger | reverse complement strand
CAAATCAACGAACCGGTCGATGGAGCGCAGCAGGTGGCTCCGGGGCACGTGATCCGCGCGCGAGAACTATTAAAACATCCGCGCGCGAGAACTCTTAAAACAACGCCGATTGCGCCTCCCGCCGCGGTCCCATCATCGCCGATCCTCCAACCCTATGCTGAAAGTGAATCAGCCGAGAGCACTTCGATCAAGGGGGAGTTGTTCAATGAAATAAGCCCTTTGGGAGGAAACGCCCGATTATAGATCGATTTCCTGGCTTCAATGCTCTTTGTTGGCGACGCCTTGTTCGAGGCTCAAACGTAGTCCTCGAGACCACGAAACCATGCTGTCGTCAGGCGACCAGTGATTTGCGGAACGGGAAGGATCGTTCGGCGGTGTGTGAAAGGCCAAGCACTTATTGAAGCCGGTCGAGCCCGCCGTCATCGCATGTGTGCCGCCCTGCGGTGCCATGGTGTCTCTCAGGCGGAGCTGCGGATTGGAGGACCAATGTCAGTACAGGCGGTAAGTATTGGCTTGGAAGTGAATTAATTTGTCCTAAACGCCAGGTGCCAAATGAAGTAAGGGCGCCTCGCGGCGCCCTCTAAATACAGACAGACCTGGGGACAAACTTGCCTCGGTTTGGGACAAACTCGACCGTCTTCTTCAGCTGTTTGGACTTAGGTCAGGCGCCCATGGCAATGCTTGAACTTGTCGCCCGATCCGCATGGGCAGAGGTCGTTGCGACCGGGATTGCCCCATGTCGCGGGATCGTTTTCGTCAAATCCGGCCGCGGCCTGACGGGCGCCTTCATCTTCACCGGTGGGCAGAACCGGCTCATGCTGGGCCTGCGCGTCGCGGGCGGCCTGTTGCATCGCGGATTGCTGCGCGGCGAGCTGCTGCATCATGGCCCGCTGCTCTTCCTGGGTCATCGGGCGAACCTGGCTCAGCTGCGCGGTGACTTGCTCACGAAGCCCTTCAAGCAGGCCTTCAAAAAGCTGGAAGGCTTCTGTCTTGTACTCGTTCAACGGGTCCCGCTGCGCATAGCCTCGGAAACCGACAACCGAGCGCAGATGCTCCAGTGTCAACAAATGCTCGCGCCATTTTCCGTCGATGGTCTGTAGAAGAACCTGCTTTTCGATCTGACGCATGGTCTCGGGGCCAAAGGCCTCTGCTTTCTCCGCCATGAACTTATCGGACGCCGCTTCCAGGCGCTCGCGAAGCGTGTCCTGATCGACTCCATCTTCATCGGCCCAAGCAATTACCGGCAGGTCGAGGCCCAGTTTCTCCATGCAGGCGGCATAGAGGCCCTGAACGTCCCATTGATCGGCATAGGCCTTCGGCGGCGCATAGACGTCGACCAGCTCATCGATGACCTCGTGCCGCATGTCTTGCACGATCTCTGACAGATCCTGCGCTTCCATGATTTCACGGCGCTGGCTGAAGATCACCTTGCGCTGATCGTTCATCACGTCATCGAACTTCAGCAGCTGCTTGCGGATGTCAAAGTTGCGGCCCTCAACCTTTGCCTGCGCGCGCTCCAGCGATTTGTTCACCCAAGGGTGTACGATCGCCTCGCCCTCTTTCATACCGAGAGACGAGAGCACCTTTTCAAGGCGCTCAGAGCCGAAAATACGCATCAGGTCGTCTTCGAGCGAGAGGTAGAAGGACGACCGGCCCGGGTCGCCCTGACGGCCCGAGCGGCCGCGCAACTGGTTATCGATGCGGCGGCTTTCGTGACGCTCGGTGGCCAGAACATAAAGCCCGCCCGCGTCCTTAACCGCCTGTTCGTCGGTCTCGTGCTGGGCTTCGATTTCCTTGCGGATTTCTTCGGGGTCACGCTCGGGGTTGTCGGCGATGGCTTCCATGATCTGGAAGTCAACGTTGCCCCCGAGTTTGATGTCGGTGCCGCGACCGGCCATGTTGGTTGCGATGGTCACCGCGCCAAGCTTGCCCGCGTCGGCGACAATCTGGGCTTCCTGCTCGTGCTGGCGTGCGTTGAGCACGTTGTGCGGTAGGTTTGCGGCCTTGAGCAGCTGGCTCAGCATCTCGGATTTTTCGATGGAGGTGGTGCCGACGAGGACCGGCTGACCCTTCTCATGCGATTCGCCAATCTGTTTCACGATGGCGTCGTATTTTTCGCGGGCGGTGCGATAGACAGCGTCATCGTCGTCGATCCGGGCGATGGGCCGGTTGGTGGGAACCTCGACCACGCCAAGGCCGTAGATCTCCATGAATTCCTCGGCTTCGGTCACAGCCGTGCCGGTCATGCCGCCCAGCTTGTCGTAAAGACGGAAATAATTCTGGAAGGTCACGGAGGCGAGGGTGACGTTTTCCGGCTGGATCTGGCAGCCTTCCTTGGCCTCGATGGCCTGATGAAGACCCTCGGACAGGCGGCGTCCCGCCATCATGCGGCCGGTGAATTCGTCGATCAGAACGACTTCGCCATCGCGGACGATGTAATCCTTGTCGCGCGTGAACAGCTTGTGGGCACGCAGGCCCTGATTCACGTGGTGCACAACCGTTGTGCTCTCCGGATCGTAGAGCGTCTGGCCTTCGGGCAGAATGCCGCGCGCGCGCAACTGCTCTTCGAGGAATTCGTTGCCTTCGTCGGTGAAGGTGACGTTCCGCGTCTTTTCGTCGATAGTGTAATGCTCTTCGGTCAGTTCCGGGATCAGCTTGTCGATTCCCTGATATAGGTCTGATCGGTCATCGGCGGGGCCGGAGATGATCAGGGGAGTCCGCGCTTCGTCGACAAGGATCGAGTCCACCTCGTCGACGACGGCGTAATAGTGGTCCTTTTGATTGATCTGGCTCAGTTCAGACTTCATATTGTCGCGCAGATAGTCAAAGCCGAGCTCGTTGTTCGTGGCGTAGGTCACGTCACAGGCATAGGCGGCCTTCTTCTCGTCGTCCGGCTGGCGCGGATAGACCACGCCGGTGGTCATGCCGAGCGCGGTATAGACTTTGCTCATCCATTCCGCGTCGCGCTTGGCGAGGTAGTCGTTCACCGTCACGATATGAACGCCGCGCCCGGTCAGCGCGTTGAGGTAGGAGGGAAAGGTTGCGACGAGCGTTTTACCTTCGCCGGTCTTCATCTCGGAAATATTGCCCTGATGCAGGAAAATCCCGCCCATGAGCTGCACATCAAACGCGCGCAGGCCAAGCGCCCGCTTGGCGGCTTCGCGGCAGTTGGCAAAGGCTTCGGGCAGAATGTGGTCAAGGCTTTCGCCCTCCGCCACACGCTTCTTGAATTCTTCGGTCTTGGCGATCAGGCCGGCATCATCGAGTTTTTCGAACTCGGGCTCAAGCGCATTGATCTTTTCCACCAGGGGGCGGGTGGCCTTGACCTTGCGGTCATTCGGAGTGCCGAACACCTTTCGCGCGATTTTTCCCAGCATGCCTGTTGTACCTGTTCCCATCCTCGTGTGCGGCATCTGCTTGCTCGCCTCGCACACAGCCCATATGAAACAGGGGAACGACCGGCCACGCAGAGCCTTTTGCGCATGTAAGGGGCGGGCCGGAAAGTGTCAACGCCGCCCTTGTCGCGGCCCTGTCTTGAAGGACAATACAGATGTCGAAAACCCTCACGATTCTTGGTGCTGCTGCCGTTGCGATCTCTGGCGCGCTGCCCGCATGGGCCCAAGACACCGCAGCCGAAACCGTCATTGCAACGGTGGGCGGCACGGACATCACGCTTGGCCATATGATCACCGTGCGCGCCGGATTGCCGGAGCAATACCAGCAGCTTCCCGCGGATGTTCTGTGGAAAGGAATTTTGGATCAATTGGTTCAGCAGGAAGCCCTGGCGCAGGATATTCTGGCCGAGGAAACACCGCGTGTCCGGTTGAGCATGGAAAACGAGCGGCGCTCGTTGCTGGCTTCCGAAGTGATTTCAAAAGTGGCCGAGCAGGCCGTGAGCGAAGAAGCCATCCAGCGGGCCTATCAGGCGCAGTACGTCGAAGGTGAGCTGGGGCAGGAGTTCAACGCGTCTCACATCCTCGTGGAAACCGAGGAGGAAGCGACTGCAATCCTTGCAGAAGTGAAGGGGGGAGCAGACTTCGCCGAGACGGCCAAGGCCAAATCCACGGGGCCGTCCGGTCCGAATGGCGGCGAACTTGGCTGGTTCAGCGCTGGCATGATGGTCGAGCCCTTCCAGGTCGCGGTCGAAAGCCTGAGCCCCGGTGAAATCACGGGTCCGATCCAGACGCAATTCGGGTGGCACGTGATCAGGCTGAACGACAGCCGGACGCAGGACGCGCCGGACCTGGAGGACGTCCGCGAGCAGATCATGGGGACGCTGCAGCAAGAAGCGGTTTCCAGCTATATTGACACTCAGGTCGCGGCGGCAGACGTTTCGATCAAGGACAACTCTTCGATTGATCCGTCGATCCTGAACCAAACTGACTTGCTGGAGAAGTAATTGGCTAAAATAACGTCCGTCTCGCCGCTGGCGCCAGAGGCTTTCCCGACACTTCCCGTCATTCCCGGCGTGCGGTTCGCCGCCGTGGAGGCGGGCGTTCGGTACCAGGGGCGCAAGGATGTCATGCTGGCGCTGCTCGATCCGGGCAGCGTCATGGTCGGCGTCTTTACCCGCTCGGCCACACGCTCTGCCAATGTGCTGGATTGCCAGGCCAAGATCGGCAAGGACAGCCAGGCCGGCGCTGCCATTGTGGTCAATTCGGGCAATTCCAACGCCTTTACCGGCAAGGCGGGCGAGGGATCGGTCGCCGCGATTTGTGACGCGGTTTCCGGCATCACGGGTCTCCCGACGGAGCGGGTCTTTACCAGCTCCACCGGGGTGATCGGCGAGCGTTTGCCGCACGACCGCATCATCGCCAAGCTCGAAGAGCTGAATGGCGCGCTCGACGAGGGTGCGCTCGACATGGCCGCCAAGGCGATCATGACGACCGACACCTTTGCCAAGGGGGCGACAACCTCCGTGGATATCGAAGGCCAGAGGGTACACATCGCCGGAATCGCAAAGGGGTCCGGTATGATCGCGCCCGATATGGCCACTATGTTGGTTTATATCTTTACCGATGCCAGGATCGGACGCGCGGACCTTCAGGCCATGGTCAGCCGGATCAACGAGCGGACCTTCAACTGCATCACGGTCGACAGCGACACATCCACCTCTGATACCTTGCTGATGGGTGCGACGGGAACCTCTGGCGTGGACGTAACCGGAGAGGCGGCCTTCGAGGCCGCGCTGCACGAGGTCATGCGGAATCTGGCGCATCAGGTGGTGCGCGACGGTGAGGGCGCGACAAAGTTTGTCACGGTCAATGTCACGGGTGCGGCGTCCGATGCCGATGCGCGCACTCATGCGCTCGCCATCGCCAACTCGCCGTTGGTCAAGACCGCAATTGCCGGGGAAGACCCGAACTGGGGTCGCATCGTGATGGCCATCGGTAAATCTGGCGCTGCGGCGGACCGGGATCGTCTGTCGATCCGATTTGGCGATGTGATGGTTGCCCAGAAAGGTTGGGTGGCGGAAAGCTACAAGGAGGCCGACGGCGCCGCCCTGATGAAGAGGCCGGACATCGACATCACCGTTGACATCGGCCTCGGCAGCGGCGCGGCCACGGTCTGGACCTGTGATCTGACCCATGGCTACATCTCGATCAACGCGGATTACCGTTCCTGATCCTACAGGGCCATCCTTCGGGATGGTCCGAATGCCAAATTCCCGAGGCCCCCTATGAAAACTGTACTTGTCTCCGCGGTCGCGTTGATCGACACCGACGGCCGTGTGCTGCTTGCACAGCGCCCCGAGGGTAAGTCCATGGCCGGGCTGTGGGAATTTCCCGGTGGAAAGATCGAGCCGGGGGAGACACCGGAGCACGCGCTGATCCGCGAGCTTCAGGAGGAACTTGGCATTGATACCTGGGCCAGCTGCCTCGCTCCGCTGACCTTTGCCTCGCACAGCTACGAGACCTTCCACCTGCTCATGCCGTTGTTCGCGTGTCGAAAGTGGGAGGGTATCCCGCAGGCGCGTGAGGGGCAGGTCTTGAAATGGGTCGCGCCGACCCGGCTGCGCGATTACCCGATGCCACCGGCCGATATTCCCTTGATACCGATTCTCCGGGATTGGCTGTGACATATCTTCCATCTTGGGGTGTGGAGGTAATATTGTTACCGAAATGAGCATAAGCACAAAATTTCCGCCAATTTTGTGGGCTTTTGTGACTGTTTTTTAAAGGTCATTTATAGATTCATTCACGGAATTGGATTATCTTGGTCTCACTCGTTGACATGGGGGAGAAAATGTCATGCTGCGCACTGTAATTTTGGGAAGTTGCGTGTCAGTTCAGGGTCTTCTTGAGAAGACGCTGCCGGATGGCCGCATCACTGTTCGTGTTGGTAACAATATTTTCACGGGCTTGCCTGTCGGTAAGCCTGCCTGATTGGAGCGGACCGGCTCCGCTTCATCAGAACTGTACGCACCAAAAGAAAAGGCGCCCGGATCCGGGCGCCTTTTCTTTTTCATAAGGGGCTCGACCAGGACGGTCAGTCGAGCGACCGTTCGATCTCTTCACGCTCGAAGATTTCGATGACATCGCCGGGGCGAATGTCGTCGTAGTTTTCGAACGCCATGCCGCATTCCTGGCCAGAGATGACTTCGGCCACCTCGTCCTTGAAGCGCTTGAGCGTCTTGAGTGTGCCTTCGTGGATCACCACGTTGTCACGCAAAAGGCGCACACCGGCGGAACGGCGGGCAACACCTTCGGTCACGAGACAGCCGGCAACCTTGCCAACGCCAGTGACCTTGAACACCTCTTTGATGTTCGCGTAACCGATGAAATTCTCGCGGATTTCGTTCGACAGCAGGCCAGAGGCTGCCGCTTTCACGTCATCGACGAGGTCGTAGATCACGCTGTAATAGCGGATCTCGACGCCCTTCTGGTTGGCCGTGTTGCGGGCCGACGCATTGGCACGCACGTTGAAGCCGATCACCGGGCAACCGGACGCTTCGGCAAGGCCAACATCGGTTTCCGTGATCGCACCGACACCGGAGTGCAGCACGCGCACGCGAACCTCGTCGTTGCCGACCTTTTCCAAAGCCTGCACGATGGCCTCGGCAGAACCCTGCACGTCAGCCTTGACCAGAACCGGCAGCTCGCTGACGTTCTCGTCTTCCTTGGCCTTCTGCATAAGCTGCTCAAGGGTCGTCGCGGCACCGGCGGCGGCGCGTTTCTCCTTGGCGACATTGGCGCGGTATTCGGCGATCTCGCGGGCCTGTGCCTCGGTGGAGGTTACGTTCAGCACGTCCCCTGCTTCCGGTGTACCATTCAGGCCAAGAACCTCGACAGGAACCGACGGACCTGCTTCGGAAACGCGCTCGCCCTTGTCGTTGATCAGCGCACGAACCTTGCCGTACTGCTCACCCACCACGAAGATGTCGCCCTGACGCAGCGTGCCGTTCTGCACGAGAACAGTCGCGACGGGACCGCGGCCCACATCCAGCTGGGCCTCGATCACGGCGCCCTGGGCGGCGCGATCAGGATTGGCTTTCAGTTCCAGGATCTCTGCTTGCAGCGCGATGGCTTCAAGCAGTTCGTCCAGACCCTGACCGGAGATCGCGGAGACTTCCACGTCCTGAACGTCACCCGACATCTCTTCGACGACCACTTCGTGCTGAAGCAGATCGGTCCGAACTTTCGTCGGGTTGGCGGAGGGTTTGTCGATCTTGTTGATCGCAACGATCATCGGAACCTTCGCCGCCTTGGCGTGGTTAATGGCTTCGACGGTTTGCGGCATGACCGCATCGTCCGCCGCAACAACCAGAACTACGATATCCGTCACCTGAGCGCCGCGCGAGCGCATGGAGGTAAAGGCAGCGTGGCCCGGGGTGTCGAGGAAGGACAGAACGGTGCCGCTATCGGTGGTGACCTGATAGGCGCCGATGTGCTGCGTGATACCGCCAGCCTCGCCTGCCGTCACCTTCGCATCGCGAATGGCGTCAAGCAGGGATGTCTTGCCGTGGTCGACGTGGCCCATGATGGTGATCACGGGCGGGCGCGGCTTCAGGTCTTCCTCGTTGTCTTCGACTTCCTTGATGACGTCCTCGACATCAGCGTCGGAAACACGGGTCGCCCTGTGGCCGAATTCCTCGATGATCAGTTCGGCGGTGTCCGCATCAATGCTCTGGTTCTGCGTCGCCATGATACCGCTGTTCATCAGCGATTTCACAACATCAGCGACGCGCTCCGCCATCCGATTCGCCAGTTCGGCAACCGTGATCGCTTCGGGCAGCTGAACGTCGCGGACGACTTTCTCACGCTGCTGGGCGCCACCCATGGCTTTCTGACGGGCGCGCTCCTGCTTGCGCTTCATCGCGGCCATGGACTTCTGACGTCCACCTTCGCCACCAAGCGCCTGATTCAGGGTCAGCTTGCCAGAGCGACGGCCACTGTCGCCAGCGCCTTTCTTGCCACGGCTGCGATCTTCGCGGTCCTGTGGCGGGGCGGTGCGACGCGGGGCTTCCTTTTCCTTCGGTGCACGAGGTGCACGCTGCGCTTCGTCGGGCGCCGGAGCGGCGGCGGCCGCTTTTGCGGCTTCGGCGGCTTTGCGGGCCTTGCGCTCTTCTTCGTCGGCCTTGGCCTTCGCGCGCTCTTCGGCTTCGCGCTGCTCGCGCTCTTTTTGTTCCTTCTCGGCGCGCAGGCGGTCACGCTCTTCTGCACGGGCCTTTTCTTCTGCCGCACGCTGTGCGGTTTCTTCGACTTCGCGGGCCTTTGCGGCCTGCAAGGCCCTCAGGCGGCGTTCCATCTCCGCATCGGAAATGCCCGCCGGTCGCTTTGCGCCGGTGCCACCGACGGAGCTACCGCCCGCACCTTTCGCGCCGCCCGCACCCGGCTTGGGCACGACGACTCGCTTGCGCTTGGTTTCCACCACGACGTTCTTGGTCCGTCCGTGGCTGAAGCTTTGCTTCACGTTCCCCGAGCGGGCGCCTCCGCGCAAACCCAATGTTTTCTTACCGTCGTTATCGCTCATGAAGCTTCTTTATCCTTTCCGCTGGCCCCTGCCAGCGCGATCCGCGTCGGACGTTCCGACACGTACACCCTTCAATCGTTGGGCATCCTCTACAACACGACGCGCCAGACCGCCAGCGCCAAGCGCCGCGTGTATCACAGTTTGTCGCCCGAAGGCCATCCCAAGCTCGTCTGCTGTCAACCAGCCGATATAGGTTCCGCCATATGGCGTACTCAGTTTCGACTTGCCGCGGCTCGAGCCATCTTCGGCCTGGATCAGGACAGTAGCCTCATCCTTATAGAGCCAGTCCTTCACCTTTTCGTATCCCGACACCGCGTCGCCCGACTTTCTTGCAAGGCTGATCAGGTCGATCACGCGCCTGGCCAGCATCTGTTCGATGGTCTGAACCAAGGCGTCCGGCACGGTCACCGGTTGTTTTGCCGCGCGGGAAAACAGGCTCTTTTTCACAGCCTTTTCCAGCGCAGCAATATCCGACGCAACATATAGGCCGCGTCCGGGCAGTTTTCCAGCCAGATCCGGCACGATTTGGCCTTCGGGGCCGACGACAAATCGGATCAGTCCGGATTTGGGCTGTGCCTCGCCGGTTGCGATGCATTTGCGTTCCGGACCGTCCTCGCGGTCTTTATCGTGGCCCCCTCGGCTCATGGTCGTGCTCAGGCCTCGCTCTCTTCGGTTTCACCGTCTTCCGGCTCTTCCTCTTCTTCCAGCTCGGTCGGATCGACCCAGCCCAGCAGAACGCGCGCGGTCATGACCATGGTCTGCGCCTCTTCGAGTGTCACGCCATAGGGCTCAAGCAGGCCGTCATCCTTCACGCGCTGCCCGTTGCTGGAGGTCCAGCCACCGGCCAGTTCCCAGTCCGCGCAGGTCGCAAAGTCTTCCAGCGTCTTGACGTCGTCCTTGGCCAGAGCCTCGACCATTTGCGGGGTCAGCCCCTCAAAGCTGATCAGGCTGTCTTCGGCACCGAGTTCACGGGCGGATTCGAGCGCTTTGCGGGCCTGTTCTTCGAGGAATTCGCGCGCACGGGTCTGCAGCTCGTTGGCGGTGTCTTCATCGACGCCGTCGATCACGAGCAGCTCATCCTGTTCCACATAGGCAACCTCTTCGAGGTTGGTAAAGCCCTCGGAGACAAGCAGCTGCGCAAAGAATTCGTCGAGGTCGAGCGTGTCCATGAACAGCTGCGTGCGCTCTTCGAATTCTTTCTGACGGCGCTTGGATTCCTCTTCCTCTGTCATGATGTCGATGTCGAGACCCGTCAGTTGCGACGCAAGGCGCACGTTCTGACCGCGACGACCAATCGCCAAAGACAGTTGTTCGTCCGGCACCACGACCTCGATGCGCTCGGCGTCTTCGTCCAGAACCACCTTCGACACTTCAGCAGGCTGCAGCGCGTTGACGAGGAACGTCGGCATGTCCTCGTTCCACGGGATGATGTCGATCTTCTCGCCCTGGAGCTCGTTTACAACGGCCTGAACGCGGCTGCCGCGCATGCCGACACAGGCGCCGACCGGATCGATGCCGCCATCGTAGGAGATAACGCCGATCTTGGCGCGCGAACCGGGGTCGCGGGCCACGGCCTTGATCTCGATGATGCCGTCATAGATTTCCGGCACTTCCATCTTGAACAGTTCGGCCATGAACTGCGGATCGGTGCGCGACAGGAAGATCTGCGGGCCACGGGTCTCGCGGCGAACATCCTTGATGTAGCAACGGATGCGGTCGCCGGGACGATAGCTCTCGCGGCCGATCTTCTCGTTGCGGCGCAGGATGCCTTCACCACGGCCCACATCGACGATCACGTTGCCATATTCTTCGCGCTTGACGACACCGTTGATGATGGTGCCCGCGCGGTCCTTGAACTCTTCGAACTGGCGGTCACGTTCGGCTTCGCGGACCTTCTGCAAGATGACCTGCTTGGCCGATTGCGCGGCGATCCGGCCAAGCTCGACCGGGGGCACCTCTTCGACAAACGTGTCACCAACGACAGGATCAGCCATGTATTGCTTGGCTTGCTCCACGGTGAACTCGGCTTGGTAGTTCTCCAGCTCGTCATCCTCGACAACGGTGCGGACGCGGGTGAAGGTCGCCTTGCCGGTGCGGCGGTCGATGGAGACGCGAATGTCCATCTCGGCGCCATAGCGCGACTTCGCGGCGCGGGCGAGGGACTCTTCCATCGCCTCGACGACCAGACCGGGGTCGATCATCTTTTCGCGGGCCACGGCCTCGGCGGTCTGCAGAAGCTCAAGCTGGTTGGCAGAGGTGATTGCCATCGGTGTTACTCCTCCTGAGGCCGGTCGGCCTCGATCTCGTCAAATTGGGATTCGTCAACGGGAGCGGCCTTTCGGGCGCGCAGCATTTCCTTGATCAGTTCGTCGGTCATGACGAGCTTGGCCTCGGCCAGCCAGTCGAATTGCAGGCCAACGGTGCCCTCGTCCATGTTGATCAGCACCTCGCCGTCCTCGACACCGGCAAGGATACCGCGAAAGCGTTTTCGCCCGTCGATCAGATCGGCGGTTTCCACTTTCGCTTCGTAACCCTCGTAGGTTTCGAAGTCCTTCAGGCGTGTCAGCGGTCGGTCGACACCCGGGCTGGACACTTCGAGATTATAGGCGTCGGTGATCGGGTCCTCGACGTCGAGCGTGGCGCTGACGGCGGTGCTGATGGCGGCGCATTCGTCCACCTCGATGCCGCCCTCGGGGCGCTCGGCCATGATCTGCAACGTCGGTGTGTTGCCGCCCATCAGGCGAATCCGGACAAGGTCAAAGCCCATGTCCTTGATCACCGGGGTCAAAATCTCTGCCAGACGCTTGTCGATTGAGGTCTTGGCAATCAAATCGTTCATTGTACGCGTCCCTTTCGGGCGTTTTGGATCGTGCGGTTGGTCAGAAACAAAAAAACGGGCCAGCGGCCCGTTACATGCTTCCGGTGGACGGCAGGTTTGAAACCCGGCGCCTCGCTGTTGAAAGCGGATATAGGCCCCCTTTTTCCCAAGTGCAAGAAGATTCATCCAGCCGCTTCACACATCGCTTTGGCCGACGGTGGTGCCAAAGGTTCGCTGCGATGGATTGGATGCGTACCCGTCGATCGGTGGTCCGGTTCTGACGTCATGGAGAAAGAGGCGCCTACGGGGCCGTTCAGCGCGCCGCATCGTGGTTTTCGGCGGCCTTGTTTTAACCATGATTCGGCGTGGGTGTCACAGAGTTTGGCGCGCATCTTGGGACAGTGTTAACCAAGGCGTGGCACTGTTCGGAATGTCGGATCAATTCCGCCGTGAAATCGCCAAATTTCGGTCAAAATCAAGTTTTCTCGCCACATTCCCGCCCTGAATGATATTGCTCGGAGCCGGGAATGGGGGCAAAAAGAAAGGGAGTGAAGCGATGCTGTTTCTTCTTGCCATGGTGGCTCTTGCAGTCGTGGACCGCGTGGTTCTTGCGAGGGTTTTTGACGAAGCCGATCTGCCCGGCTGACGGCGTTCATCTGGCTTGATCAGATTGACACATGTGACTTTGCTTTCGACTTACCAGGAGCTGCCCCGATGCGTACCGAATGTCACACGGTCCCGAACCAATCCCTCGCCATTCTGCCGCTGGCCGATGAGACCGTCATGAAGGTCGTGCCCCAAACCGGTCGCTTCGCCGGGAAGGCGCAAGTGAGCCGGGTCGGCAACGCGATCGTTTTCAGCTATCCCGATGGCACCACGGTGCGCCTCGCCGTTTAATCCAGCGGTGCGCGGCCCTCGGCTTCGATCCAGCGCGGATCGACATCTTCGCGGGTCGCGCCGATCCGGAACTCGTCATAGTAGGCCACCAGCGTGGGCTTGGGCCGTGTGCCATATGTTTCGGTCCAGCGGGTCGTGTAGCTGGAGAAGATGCCGCGACGATGTCCCGGCTGATTGCCCTCGAAAAGGCTGCGCGGTGACAGGATCGGACCGGCGTAGTCGCACTTCAGCGATCCGTTGACCCAGATCCTCAAATATCCATCGGTTGTCTGGGAGAAATTCGTCTGCATGACCAGATCGACCCAGCGGCCGCGATTGGCGGCCATGTCGAACAGGCGGCAGACATAGCCTTCGTTTTCCTGCTCGCCCCAATCGAAGGTGCGCCGCAGGTCTTCGAGCTGGACCACAACATCGCCTGCCTCGCGCTCCGGGCCGCTGCAGATCGCCGGGCGGCATGTCTTCCAATTGCCCTCGTCCGTGCCAAGCTGGATCAGGCGGATCGCCGGGCTGGCATCGCCGCCCATGGTCCACTGTCCAAACACGAGCCGAAGCGAGTCCCTTCGGGTGAAGCTGGGAATGCTCGAATTGTAAAAGCTCCAGCCAAACCACGTTTCCGTACCGACTTTGCCGATCTCACGCTCACTGGTCAGGCGGATTTCGGCGCGATATCGCGGGTTGCCGCAGTCGCTTCCGCCGCAGTCGCCGGTGCGAAGCTCGTAGCGCTCGGACCGTTCGCCGCGCCGGACAGGTGCTCCGAGCGCTTTGGATGCGTAGCGAAAATTGTGAGGGTAGGGGCTGAAAAATCTCTCGTAGCCCCTCGGCGCCTGCTCGGGATCTCGTCCAAAGGCGTCAAAATCCGAAAAGGACGGAACGCATGCGGGCAGGAAAAGCGCGAGAAGCAGGGCGCCAAGCCGGGTCGCTCCCATGATTTTCACTCCGAGTGGTGGGCCGTCAATATAATGTCGAAAAACTATACGACCCTACGAAATATGGTGCAATCCACCAAGTCTAGTTGTTCAAGAGTATGGCCGGAACCGATAGCTTTCTATTGTTAATGGTTTGTTAACAAATGGCTTTTCCAATTGCTCTACCTCATAAGGATAGCCGGGGAAATTTCGGGCGAAAACTGAGTAACTGTAACCACTTGACCACAATAAACGAAAAGTTAACGCCTTTTCGGCGGCATGCTTGCCCGGCAACAATTCTGCCTCATACTGAACACAATCAAAAAGCACTGCGTCAGACAGTGTTAACAAGATTGAGGCAAATATAATGGCAAGGATCAGTGTCTTCGGCATTGGTTACGTCGGAGTTGTGTCGGCTGCGTGTCTTGCGCAGGACGGCCACGATGTGATCGCAGTGGATGTCGACCAAGGAAAAATCGACGCCATCAACGCGGGAATGTCCCCGATCGTCGAAGAAGGTATCGACGATCTCGTTCGTGAAATGGTCGCCTGCGGCAAGCTGCGCGCAACCAGCGATTTCGCCAAGGCGATTTCCGAAACCGATCTTTCCTTTGTGTGCGTCGGCACCCCTTCCGCACCGGATGGCTCGGTTGGCCTGTCCTATGTAACGTCGGTTTGCGAAACCATCGGAAAGGCGCTTAAAGAAAAAGACGCGTACCACTCCGTCGTCATCCGCTCGACCATCGTGCCCGGGTCGACAGAGAGCGCCTGCATTCCAGTACTGGAGCAGACCTCCGGCAAGACTGCGGGCCAGGACTTCGGCGTTGGCTACTACCCCGAGTTCCTGCGTGAAAGCACGGCGATTGCCGACAGCTATGATCCCGGTCTGGTGGTCTTTGGCTTTATGGACGAACCCACGGGGCAAATCCTCGCGGAGCTGAACAAGGACATGCCCTGCGCGATCAACAAGGTGGATATCCGCACCGCAGAGATGGTGAAATACACCTCCAACACATGGCGCGCGGTCAAGGTGACCTTTGCCAACGAGATCGGCAACATCGCCAAGTCCTGTGGCAT
This sequence comes from Pacificoceanicola niger, assembly GCF_048553275.1. Classification (NCBI taxonomy): domain Bacteria; kingdom Pseudomonadati; phylum Pseudomonadota; class Alphaproteobacteria; order Rhodobacterales; family Roseobacteraceae; genus Pacificoceanicola; species Pacificoceanicola niger. The sequence continues at coordinate 141,075 of NZ_JBLZMW010000013.1, read as the reverse complement.
CGACGGCCAGTCCGTCATGGAGATCCTCTGCAGCGACAAGAAGGCGGCCATGTCGCCATACTTTATGCGTCCGGGCTTTGCCTTCGGCGGTTCGTGCTTGCCCAAGGACGTGCGCGCTCTACGCCACCTCGCAGCACAGAACGACACGCCGTCGCATCTGCTCAACGCGGTTCTGGAAGCTAACGAGGCCCAGATCGCCCGCGCCGAGAAGATGGTCGAAAAGAGCGGCGCAAAGCGCGTTGGCTTTGTCGGCATCAGCTTCAAGCCGGGCACCGACGATCTGCGCGAAAGCCCGCTGGTCAGCCTCGCGGCGCGCCTGATCGACAAGGGCATCGAGGTCGACATCTACGACCCCTTCGTCAAGGAAGCCTATGACAGCGGGACCCCCGGTGCGGGCCGTGGCAACGAAAGCGTGCCGAACCTGCAGGGGCGTCTGGTCGGTGATCTCGACAAGCTGATCAATGACAGTGGCGCGGTTCTCGTGGGCAACTACTACAACGAGACCGTCGAGAAGCTGAAGGCTGCCGCCAAGGGGCGCCCGATTGTCGATCTGACCCGCCTGCATCGCGACATGGTGACCTCTGAAAATTACGAAGGCATCTGCTGGTAACGCGGCTGATGATGGCGCTCACACATATCGCTTACTTCTCGGTCATCTATATTCTGGTGTCCGTGGTCCCCCAGGGTTTCCTGGGGGAGCTTCATAATGCGTCCAACGCGGTCTTCGTTGTGGGGTTTCTGGGCATGTGGCGCTATAGCTGGGCTCTTACCAACTTTGCGCGCGCCATCTACTTCCGCAGGATCAAATATCCCGTCTGGAAGCGCCGCCACAATGCGCGCTTCTGGAAAAGCGGTGTGAAATCGCACTGTTACTTCATGGTCACCACCTACATGGTGGATATCGACGTCACCATCATGGTCTACCGCCGCCTGTTCGAAGCCGCGTCCAGGGTGCGCGATGGCGCGACCATCGTGGTCTCGGCTGTGGACGGCAAGGACGTGCGGCTGATCCGCCAGCTCTATGCCTCATCCAGATTCGACATGAGCAACGTCGAGCTGATCATTGACCGCATCAAATCCTCGGGCAAGCGCGACGCCATGGAAAAGGCGCTGCGCATCCTCGCGGACAAGGCGCCGACCAAAGACGACATCATGGTTTTTGTCGACGGGGACACCGTGGTTCCGCGCGATATCTGGGCGCAATCAGCGCCGTTCTTCTCTGATCCGCGCATGGGCGCGCTCACCACCGATGAAGCGGCGATCATCGACAAGCAGAACCTGTTCAAGGACTGGTTCACCCTCCGCTTCAACCAGCGGCAGGTGATGATGTGTTCCATGGGTCTCGGCAATCGGGTGCTGACTTTGACGGGCCGGATGTCCGTTTTCCGCGCCAACCTCGCGACCCAGCCAGGGTTCATCAAAGGCGTGGGACAAGATTACCTTGATCATTGGCGTCTGGGCCGGGTGAATTTTCTCACCGGTGACGACAAGTCCACATGGTATTGGCTGCTGCGCAATGGCTATCAGATGGCGTATCTGCCGGATGTGCAGAGCCAGTCCGCCGAAGGCCAGCCCCGCGATACCTTCTACGACAGCGCCAAAACGCTCATGGTCCGCTGGTTCGGCAACATGATGCGCACAAACGGGCGCGCACTGCGGGAATCGCCGCGCAAGATCGGGTTTTTCACATGGTGGTCGATCCTCGATCAACGGGTGTCCATGTGGACGACGCTTGTCGGTCCGATTTCGGTACTCATTGCAGCAATCACTGTCTCTCCGACCGTGATCCCGCTCTACATCGCCTGGGTCATGGCGACACGATATCTTTTTTGCGTGATCATCGCATTGTTCAACGGGGAGTGGTTTCCCGTCACGCATCCGGCGATCCTGTTCTTTGGGCAGATCGCGGGGGCAATCATCAAGACATTTGTTCTTTTCCGCCTCGATAAACAGAAATGGACGCGGCAGGGCAGCGGAGGTGGCGGCGCAAAGCTGTCGCTTCATGACCGGGTGAAAGCCTGGGAATCCTTCGCGCACCATGCGCTTGCCCTGTCATGGCTGACAGTTGCGATCATGTTTCTGAACACGGTGGAATAGGATCGCGGGGTAAAACAGATGGCAAATGACATTTTTCGCACTGAGTCGCTCGATCCGGACAAGATTGGAAACCCGGTCGACGCGCCGCAATCGGCGATTCCGCAGGACGTCGTTCAAGCCGGTATGAGCGTGCACTATGCTTACGGCAACAGCGACACGCCGGTGTCCGAACGCCCTGAGCAGCCCAAGCCGCTACCGCCGGAATTCGGTTACGATGATGAGCATCCGTTGCTGGACCTGCCGTTTTCGATTTCGATAAACGGCCAGCGCTATACCGGAGAGAGCATCTCACTGATGCAGATCCGGGCGACTGCTGATCAGGGAAGCCCGCTTGGCATCGGATCGCGCCACATCGCGGTTCTGCATTTCACCTTCGAGACCTTCTCGATCACTCTGCACCCCGAAGTGACCGTGCTCTCCGAGGCTTCCGATGGTGCATCGGTTTTCCAGTTTGCCAATCCGACAGGCGAGCACCTGCCACAGCTGCGATACATTCTGAACAGCTTCATTGCGGGTGATTTCGTCACCATCGACGGGATGGTCAGCTACACCGGACCAACCGAGCCCAAGCAGCCAAAGGGCGAGACCGCAAAACAGTCAATTTTCGATCGTGTCCGGTCGATTTCTGTCGCGGCTCTTTCCTGTGTGTTGATCGTTGCGGCGGCTTTCATTCTGTTCAAACGCTACACCACGGCGCACGAAATGCACCCGGTTTTCGTTGAGCGGGCAGGCCAGATGATGCGCGCAACGGCGCCCGGACAGATCAGCTATCTCAATCCCTCCGCCGCGAAGGGGGACGTGTTATTTTCTATTAACGCAAACACCGGAGACGTGCTGAATTTCACTATGCCGTGCGAGTGTGAAGCCGTTGTTTCAAAAGGAATAATTGAAGGCGCAACTGTCCTTCAAACAGACTTAATTCTGACAATTTTCGTTAATACTTCTGAAGTCAGAGCACAGACTCTGATGAGCATAGAAGGGCTGAACAGGGCGATGAACGGAGACATGGTTACCATGGATCTGAATGACGGGAGGAGCATTCCCGTCCGTGTCATCGCCAGCGAAGCGACCACCGCAGCAAGTCTGCGCGGTGATCTCTACGTGCCAGTCGATCTTGTTCCGGAAGATGGAGCTCTGACAACTGAGGATATCGGCAAGACCGCGCGTCTGCGGCTGTCGAAAAACCTTCCAGGGCTTTGAGCATGAGAAGCGAGGCATCTCCATGACGACCATCTATCCCCTGATCATCTGCGGTGGCAAAGGGACGCGGCTTTGGCCGCTGTCGCGCACGCAGAGTCCGAAGCAATTCCAGAAGATCAGCGGACCTGAATCGTCGACCTTCTTTCAGGTTGCGGTGCAGCGTCACTCGGGCCCGGTCTACAACGATCCGGTCATCGTTACCGGGGTCACGCATCGCGGGACCGTGGTCAAACAGCTGCGCGAGATCCAGTCGAATGCACAGATCATCTGTGAGCCGATGGGCCGTAATACCGGTCCTGCCGTGCTTGCCGCTGCTCATGCGATCTCCCGAAAGGATCCGAACGCGCTGTTCGTCGTGGTCCCTGCCGATCACATCATTTCCGGGCCGCTGACAGAGACCATCGAAGCCTGCATTCCCGCCGCGCAGGCCGGACACATCATCACCTTCGGCATTCCGCCGCGCTATGCGGAAACCGGGTTTGGCTACATCACGGACGCCGGTCCGATGGAAGGATATGAGGCGATTCGCCAGGTTGGCGGGTTTGTCGAAAAGCCGCCCGCCGAAGAGGCACAGGCGCTGATCGACAGCAAAGCGGCCTATTGGGCCTCTGGATTGTCGATGTTTTCCGCCCGCACCATCATCGACGAATACGCCAGGTTTGATCCGCGCACCGCGGCTTATGTGGCGGATTCTGTCGAGTTTGGATCTGACACGCCCGATGCGCTCTACCTCAACGAGGCCGATTTTGCCGAAGCGGCCTCAGAGCCGACCGAAGGTGTGGTTTTTGAAAAGACCGACCGCATTGCATTGGCTCCGCTGGATGTCAGCTGGGACGACGTCGGCAGTTGGTTGGCGATGTACAACATCTCGCCGCAGGATCAGAACGGCAACGTGCTGCAGGGCGATGTGATCGCGCTGGACGCGGTCAACACCATGGTGCGTGCAGACAGCCGTCTTGTGAGCGTGGTGGGGCTGACGGATGTGATCGTGATCGACACGCCGGATGCGCTCCTGGTCGCGCGCATGGACGAGACACAAAGCGTCAAGAAAGTGGTCGAACAACTCAAGGCGAGCCACCGTACCGAGACGGAAGTCCACGCCGAGGCGAAGCCCGCCATGGTGCCCTTCGAAAAGCAGAAAGAAGTCGCGCGACTGGTGGAGTCTGACAAGTTTCATCTTGGGACGGCGGAAATCGACGTTGGCCGGACGGTCATCCTCGACAAGGGTCCACGCAATCGGCAGGTCATCGTCGTGCAGGGCACGGTGCATGCCTCCGGTCCGGGATGGAGCAAGACGGCCACGGAAGGCGGGCGCATTTATGCCGATGAGAATGGCGAGGTTCGCATCGTGAACAGCGGCGATGACAAGGCCGAACTACTCTTTGTGACCTTGGAAAAACTCGATGTGGGCGCAGTGTCCCTTCCCATGGCAAGCAATGCCTAGGGTGGCCGCGCGGGATATGGTCGCGGCGCTTTTTGCCGTGACACTGTTCTGCGCCAGCCTTCTGGCGCCGGCGCCGCTGCGCGCCGCCCCGGATTTCGCCCTGATCGAGCTGGATCAGCGACTGCGCAGCCTCTCTGATTTGCTGCATGAAGATGCGACGGCCCGGCGCCTGCCTCTGGCGCAGCTTCTCTTTCGCTCAGGGCTGGACGGATTGACCAGCGAATTGCCGAAGCCCGGTTTTGGCGCGCACGATGCGAGACGGTCGTTGGCCGCCGAACCGGCATCCGAGCCGCCCGCACACGCCTCCGTCGAAACCTTCCGAACGGCGCTTGCGCTGCTGGCGCAGGTGCAGGGGTCGCAGGACAACCTCGACTTGCTGCTGGCGCATCCGGGGGGCAAGACGGATGCGCTGACCATTCGCGGCGGTGTCGTCACCCTGGACCGGATTCGCCAGATGCTGCGCGCGACGGGGCTGCAACAGGACATGCGCGCCGGGCAGGATGTCCTGCGGGTGCCTGTTGTGCTTTGGGAAGACACGGTGCTGCGTTTGGGGCCGCATGATCGCCTGAAGCTCAGCCGACCGGATGGCGCGTTCATCATCAGTTTCGGTCGGGTCGAGATTGATCGCGCCCGGATCTCGTCACAGGGCGGACCACACGCAACCAGCAAGGACTTCGTTCCCTTCCTGACCATCGCTGGCGGGGGCTCCCTGCAGGCCTACGGGGCCAGTTTCGAAGGGCTGGGGTTTGGCAATACGCCAAAGTTTTCCGGGGTGTCCGTGGTTGCGCACGCCTTGATGCCGTCCACAGGGCCGACCCGTATCGTCGGCAGCCACTTCGAAGACGTGCAGACCCTGTCGATTGCGGGGACAAACGGGACATTGGTGAGCAAGAACCGTTTCTATGACATGCGCCACAACGCGCTTCTGCTGTCGTCAGCCCTGAATGCGCGGCTGGAGGGCAACCTTTTTTTCGGCGATGGCCCGACCAACGCCATTCGCGTCCTCGCCGGATCTGACAGGGCGGTTGTGCGGGGAAATGTGCTGCTCGAAGGGGACCGCTCCGGGATACTGGTGCAAGGGTCCAGCGACCGGGTCGAGGTTGGTGGCAACGTGATCTGGCGCCGTAGCGGTGGCGCAATCAAATTTTCCCGGACGCGTTGCGGAATCCTACGCGACAATGTTGTGCTGAACAGCCGCCAGAAGGGCGTTGATATCCGGTCCAGCGACGGCGTCCAGATCGACGGGAACACGATCAGTGGCAGTGGCAGCGCGGGCATCTGGGTTTCGGCGCAACCGCTCAAGGCGCAAACCCTGATTTCCTCCAATACGTTGCGCGGCAACGAGGCCGGCCTCGCCACGGCGACTGGCGGGGAAATCCTGCTTGTCGGCAATGATTTCTCGAACCAGATGCCGCGGCTTGTGGATGGGGATATCACGCCGCGAAACCGGGACTTTGCCCGCGACCTCCACGGTCGCGCACCAATGATTCTGACCGCGGCGGAAACCCGGTTTCCGGACGCTTTGACGGCGCCAGAATGTGATGCGGGAGCATGGCAATGAAGGTTCGGGCGTTCTTGTTGTGCTGTCTGATGGCCGGCGCACTGCAGGCGCAGACCATTCCGATGCCGTTCTCGGACGATGCCGAAACGCGGCAGATCAGTGTGACCGTCACTCCGGACAGACGCAGCATGAGAGGACTGCCTGCGGATTTGATCCGCGCGCGGCGCGCGATGCACGCGAAACAGGATGTCCCGGACGACAGCCTGCGACGGCTGGCGGACCATGGCGATGGCCTTGCCGCGCAGCGCTATGTCCGCCGGTTGATCGCGCAGGGCAAGGCTCAGTCGAGCGCCTCTGACGTGGCTTACTACAGTGCGGTCGCGGTTGGGGCTGGTCGAGTCTGGACCTTGCCTGACATGATCGAAGCGATGCGGCTGCTGGACCCGAACAGCGAGCCGCGCGACAGGATTCGCGAGTACATCAAAGTCCTTTATGCCCATGCCTGGGCGGGAAATACGCTGGCTCTGGATGCGGTTGTGGTGTTCAACGGCCGGGACAAGCTCTTTGGTGCGCTCAGCGACAGCACGCGCAAGAAGATCCTCGCCCAAGGCGAGCAGAACGCCGACGGCAAAGTGGAGCTGCGCATGGCCACGGCCCTGCTGGCGCAGGACGCGCCGAGCGAGGCAGCGCTTGAACGGGCGCGCGGGCTTCTGGAGAAGGCGTATGGCTCGCGCCACCTTGGCATCAGGACCACGGCAGAGAACCTGCTTGTCTTGATGAACACACGATATGCCGGTGACGGGTAAGGGCGAGATATGACCAAGGGGAGCGGGGGCTGTCCCATGACACACGAGGTCCATCGAACGAAAACAGGGCAAGCCTCGGCTTTGGCGCTGGCCTTTTGTGCGTCGCTGGCCATGCCGGTTTCGGCCCAATCCTCAGGCTTTGGCTGTGAAGGGCTTTACGAGTCCGACGCCTTGCCGAGCGTCGAAGGTGACGGCGGGATGTTCTACCGTATCGACCCGGACCTGATGATGGCCCAAGGGTTGACGGAGGGCAACGTGGCCCAGATCGCCGCTTTGTCGCGAGCTTTGGCGGCGCGTGGCACGACATTGGTTTACCTGCCGATGCCGACGAAAGCACTGGGTCAGCCGTGGCAATTGCCGCCGATGGCCCGCTATCTTGGCTATGATGTCGACGTTGCCACCACTGTCTATGACCAGAGCCTGAAAGCGCTGTCAGAAGGCGGCATCGTCACCCTCGACGCACGCGCAACGCTGGCGCGGGCGGGATTGGCGCAGCCATCCTACTTCGGCGCCGATCCGCGTCTGTCCTCACATGGGGCAGCGGCGCTTTCCGAAGCCTTGGCAGAGGTCATTGCGGGGGTGGCGGATTATCCGGCGGCGGACTTCACGATCCGCGAGGCGGGGCCGGAGCCGCTGTTTTCCACCATGCGCCTTGATCTTCAGGAAAGCTGCTCTGCTTCTTTGCCGATCCCGACCGCGCCGCGCATCGTGACGGACGCCGGGCAAATGCCCGGTGCGTTGCAGGATGGCGATCTCGCACGGATTGCGCTGATTGGAACCGAAATGAGCGGCGCGCCCGCGACCGGATTGGCACAGCGCTTGCAGGCGGCAACAGGGTTGACCGTCGCGCAGTACACGGTTCCGGAGGGCGGGCCGTTTGCCGCGATGTCGAGTTATCTGACCTCGGATGCGTTTCGGGCGGCGCGGCCGGATCTGCTGATTTGGGAGCATCCGATCCGGGACAATCTCGCCGATGGTGGCGATCAGCCCATGCGCGAGCTGATTGCGGCGGCTGGCCCGGAGTGTACCGACGCGCTGCCAGTCTTTGCCTCGCCCGATGGCCGCGCGCTGCGGGCCGATCTTTCGGCTCTGGCTGGGCGAGACATCAGTCTGCGGTTTGACAGCGACAGCACGGACACCCAATCCGTCCGCTTCGTTTTTCTCAATGAGCGGGGTCACCGCCGCATCCGCCAGATCCATCGTCATGAAGACGCCTGGCTGACCGGACGCTTCTTCGTGCCAATGTCGGGACTTTGGCCGGTTGGGCTGTCCTCGGTTGAAATCCTTCCCGAAGGTGATGTCGGGCGTGAGGCCCGGCTCTTTGCCTGCCCGGAACCGGAGGTAAAATAATGCGCCGGATCGTTCTTGCGGCTTTCGCCTTTGTGACCCTGTGCCAGGTGGTACGGGCCGAACCCTTGCCGATCGAATTCCTGCCGCCGAACATTGCGCCGCGCAATGTCTGTAACGCGCCGCCGCCTGGTGAAGCGGACATCAACACCGAACAGGGGCTTGGCGAGATCGAGTTGACGGACGCGTTGCGGATCGACTTTATCGACCGGGACATTCGCCGCCTGCAGCGAGAGGACGCCGCACGATGGTTTGACTTCATTGACGCTCTGATCTCGTGGAAAGCCCGTCTGGACCCTGAGTTTGCCGGGATTGACGAGCGGTTTGCCCGCGTCACGCTGCACCTGCGCGCCCGCCGGATGGTCGACCTCGAAGCCCGCGCCCTGATCCCTCAGCTGCGCGCGCGCCTAGATCAGCTCACGAACAATCAGCGGCTGACACTGGCCCGCTATTATACCGAAGGGATCGGTGTCCCGGTCGATCGCCCGTTTGCCCGCGAAATGGTGCGCGAAGCGGCCTTTGGCGGCAACGCCCGCGCGTTGGCGCAGATCGCGCAGATGCTGGCGCGTGGTGAGGCGCTCGACGGCTGGGATGCACCGCTGGACCTGACGATCACCATGGCCTTCGGTGGGCTTCTCGGCGAGCTGAATCCGGGTGTCTGCGCCCGTGCCGAACGGATCGCGCAGGAGTACATCAAGGGGGAGATGGTCATCGCCAATCCCGAGATTGCCAAGGCTTGGCGCCGCTTTGCTGCCGATATGGGCGGGGCCGAAGCGGCGTGGCGCGTTGTGGAGTATCATCTGAACGCCGATGCCGATCAGAAGGACATCGATGAAATGCGTCACTACCTTTCCCGCGCGCGGGAACTGGGCGTGGCGCCGGACGACCGACAGACGAGCCTACTGCTGGCCAGCGGGGCGGTCACCGAAGACGACCTCGAAGAGATCCTCGGGTTTAATCATGATCAGGATCGTCGCCGTGTCCATCGCAGCCTGATCCCGTATCTGGAACTGGGCCTGAAGATCAACGGGCTGGTCATCAACGAGGATAGCCTGCGCCTGCAATACCTGCGCGAGCAGGCCCTGCTGCCTGCGGCCCCCGGGTTTGTCTTTACCGATATTGCAAAGGAACTGATCGAGCGGCGCGGGCGCTGGAGAGCCGAGCCGGAGGTTCTGGAATTGCTCGAAGAGGCCGTGCGGCGAGGGGACGAGCAGGGCATGCAGATGCTGGCCGGGTTGCTGGTTCGCTACCGCGATGATCCGGTGCGGATCAATCGCGCGGAGAACCTGTTGCTTGAGACAGTGGAACGGTTCGGCATGGTGTCGTCGATGGATCGTCTGAATTCGCTGTACCGCTGTCAAATGAACGATGCACCGCGTCTGCGTGAAGCGACGCATTGGAGCGATTCCTACCGCGCGACCTTCGATCCGTCCGTGGTCCTGAGCGCCGGGGATGCGCTGACCCTCAGCCCCTTTCGGTCGCCAGAGCGGCTTGCGCGGTTGCAGACACACGCGCTCGAAGGACGCACCCAAGCCCGCGCGGAGATCGGCCAGCGGATGCAGTCCGATCCACTGACGGCAGATCGCGCCCTGCGCTATTGGGCCAAGCAGATCAGCCGGTCGGACAAAGCGCTGGAAACCTTCGGCCGTATGGAGCTGGATCTTGCGCAATCGCCCGCCGAGTGGGATTTGGCGATCGAGTTTTTCCGCCGTGTCTATCTCAACAACGGGGTAACCACGGCTTTGGATCTTTCCGTGGCATTGGCGGAGGATATGGCCCGTGATCCCGAAGTGGCCAGGGAGATGCTGCATATGCTCACCATGGCCGGTGTGCGCGGTGAGGGGGCCTCCATCCGGCTCAAGTCCCGCCTTCTGGCCAAGAGCACAAGCGCAGCGGACTACACCGCGAGTGCGAAGCAGGTCTATGACGAATTCAAGGATGTGATCGAGGAGCGCGGCGATTTTCTTGCTTTGATGTTCGCCATCCCGTTCCTGCCGCATGACAGGGTTGATGACTACGTCGACCGCGCTGTGTCGCTGATGAACTGCGGCAACAAGGACGCGGACGAGCTCAGCGATGCCTACGCCCTGCGCGGTGATGCCGACATGGCCAATCACTGGCGGCAGGTTATCCTGCAGTTTGATGGCGGTCATATCCTGTCCAAACTGCGTCTGACCGACGAACAGATTGCATTGTTCGATAAAGGCAACGCGCCGGGTCCGGACGATGTGATGGCCCGCAGCCAATCGGATGGCGATCCTGTGGCGCCGCTGCGCCTGTATCATTTGACCGCTGACCCGGACCTGCCGACCTTTGATCCGGCCCGCGCGGCTTTGCTTCTTGGCGCGATGCTGGATGAGGCGCAGGGGCAGGCGTTGATTGAGGGTCTACACATGTACAGGATCGCGGATACCGCCGTGCAGGATATCGTCCGCGACAGCCGGGATGTGGCGGAGCTGTTCCGCCGTGCCGCCGAGGCGGGGGACGCGAAAGCCCGCTATAAATATGCCATGCTGCTCAAGGACGAGGCGGAAACCGCAAGGGACCTCGCCGTGGTGGCTGATTGGTTGCGCCGCGCGGCGGAGGGTGGTCAGGATGATGCCATGGTCGAGCTGGGTCTTGCGCTGGGCTTTGGCCTTGGCGTGCCCCGTGACACGGCGGCGGCGCTCGACTGGCTGAACCGCGCCAAAGCCGCCCGTAACCCGCGCGCCGCTGAACTATCCCGCCTGATCGCAGCTGCCGCCAATCCGTAAGGACATCATGGGACACAAACTGCCGTTATTCACCTTCTGCTTTGTCATGGCCGCCCAGATCGGGTTGGCACAGGATGGCGGCTGCGCTCTGGCGCCAGAGCCAATCGAGAGCCTTTCGTTCGAGAGCCGCTACAAAGGCAGCGGCGAAGCCCGCGCAACGGTGAACGAAGAGGTAGAGGCAGAAACGGAGGACGCCTTGCGACCGCTCGATGACTTTATCCGCGATCTGGCAAGTGGTCTCGATTCGATGATGGAGGCGGCGTCCGAGGGCAAGCGCACCGAGGCAAATTGCCTGATTGGCCAGATGGCCGAATGGGCGCGGGCCGACGCGTTGTCGGATCAGGGTTCGGAGACGACGCGCCTGACCATCGGGGCACGCTTTGCTGCATTTGCCATCATCGCAGGCAAGGCGATGCCGCATACCACGGATTATGCCGGCCTCGAAGAGATCCGGGCGTGGCTGACGCGGCGCATGACCGCGCAGATGCAGTTCTGGGAAGATGCCCCGGCAGGCGCGGCCTCTGGCAACCTGAGGGCCTGGGCCGGCCTCGCGGCGGGGGCAACGGCGGAGCTGACAGACGATGTCGTCATGCGAAGCTGGGCGACGTGGTCCACCGCCTACGTCCTTTGTTCCGCCAACGACGATGGCAGTCTGCCGCAGGAGATGAGCCGGGGCAAATATGCACTGCATTATCAACTGCATGCCATGGCGCCGCTTGCGACTTCGGTGCTTGTGTTGGAGCGGCAGGGGGTCTCTCTTACGGACCGGTGCGACAACGCGCTGGATCGTGCGGCGGCGTTCACCCTCAGTGACTTGAGCACCGGAGAGAAGACGGAGGCGATCACCGGAAAGGTGCAGAGTTTCTTTGACGGCACCCATACGCTGGACGATTTCCAGCTGGCCTGGCTTGAACCTTACATCCTGCTTAGCGGAAATCGCGAGGCCGAGGCGCTGGCGCGAACCCGTCGTCCGCTGTCGTTTTCCAAACTCGGTGGCAACCAGACCCTTCTGTGGAAACCGTAACGGCGCAAGTTTATGCGGCGGTGCAGAAAATACGGCTGGATTTTCGGTATCCCATTGCATACAACGGCGGCGAAGAGCACTGAAACGCAGGCCGTGACAGCGCTGGAAAACCTGTCTGTGTTGATCTAATGCAGGGGGGAACCGATGAAAGGATTGGTAAAGATGTCTGATCAGAACACGCCCGATATTATCTACACCAAGGTGGACGAAGCGCCTGAGCTGGCGTCGGCCTCCTTCCTGCCGATCATCCAGTCGTTCGCAAGCGCCGCAGGCGTGAGCGTCGGCACGCGGGACATCAGCCTCGCGGGCCGTATCATCGCGACCTTCGCGGAGCACCTGACCGAAGATCAGCGCATCTCCGACGATCTCGCGGCGCTTGGTGAACTGGTCAAGCAGCCGGATGCCAATGTCATCAAGTTGCCGAACATTTCTGCCTCCGAGCCGCAGCTTGTCGCCGCCGTCAAGGAACTGCAGGAGCAGGGCTATGCGCTGCCTGACTACCCGTATGAGCCGTCCACGGACGAGGAAAAGGCAGTCCGCGCCAAGTATGACACGATCAAAGGCTCTGCCGTGAACCCGGTCCTGCGCGAGGGCAACTCCGACCGCCGCGCCGCCGCAGCCGTCAAGAGCTTTGCCCAGAATAACCCGCACCGCATGGGTGAGTGGTCCGCAGACAGCAAAACCCGCGTCGCGGCCATGGACGGCAATGACTTCTTCTCCAACGAAGTGTCCGCGACCCTGCCGAAGGCTGCGACCGCGAAGATCGTTCTAGAAACCGCGTCCGGTGAAAAGGTCCTGAAAGAGGGTGTCTCCTACCCCGAAGGCACCGTCGTTGATGCAACGTACATGAGCGCCAAGGCGCTTGACTCATTCCTCGCCGAAGAGATCGAAAAGACCAAAGCCGAAGGCACGCTTTTCTCGCTGCACATGAAGGCCACCATGATGAAGGTCTCCGACCCGATCATCTTTGGTCACGCGGTCAAGGCATGGCTCGCACCGGTCTTCGAGCAGTACGGCGACAAGTTGAAAGAGCTGGGTGTGAACCCGAGCGGCGGCATGGGCTCCCTGTTGGAGCGCGTGAAGGACGAGCCCGAAATCATGGCCGCGATCGAAGCGGTCCGCGCCGAGCGTCCGCCGATGTACATGGTGAACTCCGACAAGGGCATCACCAACCTGCACGTACCCTCTGACGTCATCATCGACGCCTCAATGCCGGCACTGATCCGCGCGGGCGGCAAGGGCTGGGGCCCGGATGGCAAGGAGGCGGACACCAACTGCGTGATCCCGGACAACTCCTATGCGCCGGTCTATGACGCGGCCATCGAATTCTTCAAGGCCAACGGCAAGCTGAACCCGGCCACCGCCGGTACAGTGCAGAACATTGGTCTGATGGCGCAGAAGGCCGAAGAGTACGGCTCGCACCCGACCACCTTCGAGATCCCCGAAGACGGTACGGTCAAGATGATCCTGGATGATGGCTCCGTTCTGCATTCGCACAGTGTCGAAGCTGGGGACATCTGGCGCTCCGCGTCGGCCCGCAAGGCGCCGATCGAGGATTGGGTGCAACTGGCGATCGACCGTCAGAAGGCAACCGGCTATCGTTCGATCTTTTGGCTCGACTCGAACCGCGCGCACGATGCGGAGCTGATCGCTTACGTCAAGCCGATCCTCGAAGCCAAGGGCGTTGCCGACAAGTTCGAGATCATGGCCCCGCGCGAGGCGACCGTTGCCTCGCTTGAAACCATCACCAAGGGTGAGAACACCATTGCCATCACCGGCAACGTTCTGCGCGACTACCTGACGGATCTCTTCCCGATCCTCGAACTGGCGACCTCTGCCAAGATGCTCTCGATCGTGAAGCTGATGAACGGCGGTGGTCTGTTCGAGACCGGCGCGGGCGGCTCTGCTCCCAAGCACGTGCAGCAGCTGATGGAAGAAAACCATCTGCGCTGGGACTCGCTTGGCGAATTCTGTGCGCTGGGCGAAAGCTTCAAGTTCCTCGCCGATCAGAAGGGCAACGAGAAGGCCCGTGTTCTGGGCAATGCCGTCGATATGGCGACGCAGGGCATCCTCGACCACGACCGCAGCCCGTCCCGCAAGGTCGGCGAGCCCGACAACCGAGACAGCCACTACTGGTTCGCCCGGTATTGGGCCGAGGCTTTGGCGACTCAAACCGAGGACACTGAGTTGTCGGCACACTTCGCTCCCATCGCCAAGGCGCTGAACGAAGGCGAAGCGGCGATTGTCGGTGAACTGGCGGCAGAGCAGGGGAAGGCCGTTGATCTGGGCGGTTATTTCCACGGTGACCCGGAGAAGACCGCCGCAGTGATGCGCCCGAGTGCAACGCTGAACGCCATCATCGGCTGAACGGTTTTACGCCAATAGCAAAGCCCCGCTGGTCGCAGGACTGGCGGGGCTTTTTCATTGTCTCTCGCGATCATGAGGCCCGGCCCGCGCGACAGCGGGTCAGGCAATCCGCACGAGGTGATTGTCCCAGGCCCGCCTCGCGCGTCTGCGTGGTGTCATGCCACCGGCATCCAGCGCCCAGACACCGCCCAATCCATCGGTGGCCATAAGGCCCAACGGACCGGCTGCGACGCCACAGACATCGGCGCGCCGGGCGCTTGCTCTGAAATGGCCATCAAGACCAAAGAGATGTACGCGGCCGCCACGCGGGGAGGTGATGGCAACCGTATCGCCCATCACCGCAACGCTTCCGGCGTAGCCGTCCATCGCCATCTGCTCGGCGAGGTCGGCAGAGGTCAGAATGGGCGCGGATCCCCGTTTATGCAATCCAAGCAGGGGGGCCGGATCAGGGAGCGCTCCTTGCCACTGCATCGCGAAGGCGACGGTTTCGCCGTCAGAGGCCAAATGACGGATCGAATCGTGATGAAGGTCGGGGGCGAGAGAGACGGTCTCCTGCACGCCGTCCCTTGTCACATAGGCCAGATTGGGCCGCATCGTATCGAGGTTGAGTTTTTCCCGGCCCTTGTCCGGATGGGTCAGAATGCCACCATTTGCCACCGCGAGAACATCGCCGGGCAAACGGATCACCTCATGCGGGCCGATCCCGCCAGAGGCGATTTCGCCCACGCGGCGATACCCGTCCAGCCGTGACCAAAACCCAATGCGGCCCTCGCCGGTGGCGATGTCATTCTCTGTCGTGCAAAGCAGCGCGCCGTCTTCGATGAAGGCACCGTGACCGTAGAAATGCCGCCCCTCCGGCGCTTCAAGGTGATGCGCGACGGTGCCACCGACGCAGTCGATCACCACGGCAAAGGTGCCGGGACGGCGGGCAAAGGCCACGGCCTCGGGCGCGGTTGGATGGGCCGCGGCGGCATGGCCACGCGCGGGAAGTGGTATGCGGAAAAGGTCTTCTCCCGCCTCGGTCAGTCCGAACAGAGCATAGGTGCCGTCTTGCTCCTTGGCTGCGGCGAGAAATGCCGGGCTTCCGACGTCTGCCCAGCCCAGCGATGGCAAGGTTGAAGAGGCCAGAAGCGCCCCGATAAAGTTGCGCCTCCGCATGGCTCAGTCCCCGTCCAGCGAGTTGAACCCTTCGGTCAGGCCCAGCCTCTCTCCGATTTCGCCCTCGACAGCGTCGCGGACGAACCCGACGGATTGCGCCAGCACTTCGACCTTGAGCCTGCCCATCGGATTTTCGACGCTGGACAGATCCGGATCGTTCAGGTCACGGGCCTGGGACAGCGCGGTCTCAAACGCCTCTTCGGTCACGGGAATAGACTGATTGGCGAGCGTCCGGGCGAGTTCGCGCAGAGCGTCAAGGGAGAGGATCACGTTTTGCAAGGAGCGTCCGGAGCGCCGGGCCTCTGCGCGGTTGGGACGCGGCCGGTCGAATGTGCCAAGCGGTCGGCCAAGCCGGGTTTCCTCGGTAAACTCAAGACCGGCGAGCAGCGCTGTGTAGAGACGCTGACTTGCTTCCTGCGCAGTCAGGTAATCGGTGTTTCCCGGCTCTCCAGCCGTCTTGAGAACCGTGGCATAGGCCTCCCAGGCGGCATTCAATGCGGCGCCGGACCGGGCCAGATCCGAGGCAAGCGCCTGGACATAGGCGCACCGGTAGCCACTTGTCGCGTAATCGGACAGATCCGGTTCGAACAGCAGGCGTTCAAGCGCAAAGAAGCCACGTCCTGCCACGGAAACGTCAGAAAATGCCTCGGGATCGCGGGCTGCGGGATCTTGCTCGGTCACCATGTTTCCCACGGTTTTCGCCACCAATCCCCGTGTATCGGGCCAGAAGGCGATGGCCAGCGTGCGACCGTTGTCTTCGAGAGGGCCGAAGTGCAGATGCGAGACCCCCATCCACGCATCGAACGCCGCCTGATAGGCCGGACGCACCGCCGTCGCGGTGCAGTCGGCATCGGCGGCCGTTGCGAGGGCCGCGCCCGCATCCGCAAAAGTCTGAAACCGGGGCAGGATATGCGTATCGACGACCTCATCGACTCCGGCCAGGACGGGCGAAGCAATAAGGACAGAGATCAAGGCAAGGTAGCGCATGTCAGAGGCTTTCCAGATATGTGATCAACGCCGCGCGCTCTTCGGGCGGCATTTCCACGACACGGGTTCTGGCCGCTTCGGCCTCGCCGCCGTGCCATAGGATTGCTTCGAGAAGCGAACGCGCGCGTCCGTCATGCAACAGATAACTGTGTCCACTGACCTGCCGGGTCAAGCCGATTCCCCAAAGTGGTGCCGTGCGCCATTCGCGCCCGGTTGCACGGCCCTCGGGTCTGTGATCGGCAAGTCCCTCGCCCATGTCGTGCAGCAGCAGATCGGTGTAAGGCCAAATCAGCTGAAAGCTCTGCGGGCTATCATCGTTCAGACGGTGGGTGACAAACTTCGGCGTATGGCAGGCGGTGCAGCCGCTTTCGTAAAATACCTCTTTGCCCTTCAGAACCTCCGGCGACCCGGGATCGCGGCGTGCAGGCACGGCAAGATTTTGACTGTAGAAGGTGACAAGATCCAGCCCGGCCTCGTCGATCTCGGTCCCGCGACCATCGCCGTCTCCGTGCGGAGCATCGACGCAGCTTTTCTGGGTCGGCGTGCAATCCCCGGCCGGATTGGGCATCAGGGGGTTGGATATGCCGATGTCGCCGGCAAACGCATGGGCGGATTGTTCGCGGATTGTCGGCATACCGGCCTTCATTCCGAAGCGACCCAGCATCGGCGCGCCGAACTCGTCCGACCAGACGATCTGCGCCCGGCCTGAAATCCCGTCACCATCCGCGTCGTCCGGATCGGCATTTGCCAGGATGTCCTGCGCCGGGATCGCTTCGAGTAAGCCAAGCCCAATCATTTGTGGTGCGACACGGGGGCTGGTCAGCAGGTCCTCGCGCAATGGCCCGTATCCCATTCCGGAAATCGAGTAGGTCGGACGGCGCAGGGTGGCGGTCTCGCCGCCGGACAGGCTCACGGCTATAGTCTCATAGGTCACGTCCATCTGCCCTTCGACCGGGTGACCCGCGAGCGCGAGGTCCTGCAGCTGACCGCCCAGAACGGGATCAGGGCGCGTGCGCTGCACCGCCCCGTCGAGTTTCGCGAGATAGCGTTCGATGTCCGTCATTTCCGCATCGGGACCGGCGGGAACCGAGAGCCGCAGGAACATGGAGACACGGCCATCCTCGGCGTTTTCGGGTGTGTGGCCGCGGCCATCCTTCAGGTGGCATCGCTGGCAGGAGCGTGCATTGAAGAGCGGTCCCAATCCGTCGGACGCCAGTGTCGAGGAGGGGGAGGAGACCCAGAGCTTGCGAAACAGGCCGTTGCCCAGCTTGAAATCAAGTTCGTCTTCGAAGGACATGTTTGCCGAAGGCTGGGAAAATGCGTCGGCGTCGGTTCTGGCTCGCACGGTCGCGGCCCCGGCGGGATGTCCTTCGAACTGCTCTGGAGCGGAGAAATCCGATGTGGGACGGGTGACCCCGGAAATCCGGTCTGCCTCCTGGGACGTGCGCGGTTGATGGTCAAGGTGAATATCACGCAGATCGAGCGGCGCGGCACCGGCCGCGTTCGCAGCGGCAAAGGCGAGAATGCTGAGTGTGCGGTACATACGGTGGCCTTGAATTGAGACGGGGCCGCCCGCAAGAGCCGCCCCGTTACTATTGTTACTGGAAGACTGCGTTGGGGTTGTCGAGGCTGTCTGACCCTTCGAACCCGATTTGGTCGAGACCGAGGGCCGTGACCGCCCGCTCTATGGAGCGAGTCTGGGTTAGCAGCGAATCCACGGCGGACAGGATCAATTCTTCTCCTGCGTCATTGCCCTGTTCGAGCATTTGGTCGTAGGAGAAGCCGGCTTCTGCGGCGGTCTTGATCTGGGCGAGTTCGATCATTGTCTGGTTCAGATTCGCGCGCAGCTCGGTGTCAACCTCCGGCGCGACTTCGGCGACAAGCGAAGACAGGCTTTCGCCGGACACGGTCGTGCCATCCGCACGGACATAGTCCCCGAAATAGACGTTCCGGATGCCCAGGCCATCGTAATAGTGGCTGTTGTGGGTGTTGTCCGAGAAGCAATCCTGCTCTTCTTCCGGATCGTTCAGCAGCACGCCAAGCTTCATGCGCTCGCCCGCGAGCTCGCCGTAGGACAGCGATCCCATTCCGGTGAGAATGGCGACGATCCCGGCGTCCGTATCAGACAAAAGCGCGGCGCGGGAGGCTCCGGTGTCGCTCCACTGCTCCGTGATGTGTTCGAGATCGGAGATCAGAAGCTCCGTCGCCGCGGAAAGATAGCTGCTGCGGCGGTCGCAGTTGCCGTTGGTGCAGCCGTCGCCCTGTACGTAGTCCGTATAGGGTCGGTTGCCGGCGCCGTGGGCTGTTCCGTTGAGATCCTGACCCCAAAGCAGGAATTCGATTGCGTGGTAGCCGGACGCCACGTTTGCTTCGACCTCGTCGGCCTCATGCAGTGTGTTTGCGATCAGATCCGGGGTGATCGCGCTGGCGTCGATCTCGGTGCCCGAGAGGGTGAACGTCGGATTGGCAATCACGTTCAGAGCGGCGTATTCGTTTTCATCGCTCGGTCCGCCATAGCTGGTGTCGACGTAATCGATCAGGCCTTCGTCGAGGGGCCATGCGTTCACCTTGCCTTCCCAATCGTCGACGGCCGGGTTGCCGAAGCGGAACACCTCGGATTGGAGATAGGGAACGCGGGCCGCTTTCCATGCGGCGCGGGCGGCGGCGAGAGAGGCATCCGTCGGATCAGAGATCAGGGTCTCGATCGCGGCCTGCAACTCTTTTGCCTTGATCAGACTATCGCCAAAGGTCGCCTCGGCAATATCGGAATAGGTTGTGAGGACGGCGGCTTTGTCGGCAAGGGCCGGCGCGGCAAGCCCGATCAGCAGTGTGCTTGTCAAAAGTGTGCGTTTCATGGAGTCCTGTCCTTTCGTTCAACCACGACCAGCTCTGTCATGGCCAGTCTGTTGCGGCGTTGAATCGCGCTGGCTGTTTTCTGACAAAATCACTCGGACATGTCAATTCCGATAAAAAATATCAACTATTCACCCTCCTGACGGCGCGGGTTTTGGGCGGCCAGTTGGGGGCGAAATCTTCGGGCGATCCCGGCAGATCAGTGCTCGCTGGCGCTTCGTCCCCTGAGCAGATACTCGTAAAGCAAGAGAAACAAGGACATCACACCAATGACTGACGACAGACGAAGCCCGTTTCGCGATGCGCATCTGGACATGGATACCGCAGGTCACGTGCCTGTCACGCCGCAGACGCAATCGCCCAGTTACCGTCTGGCTTTTGCAGATGACGATTTTCTGTGCCGCGATGAGTTGCGTCCGGTCCGGTTGCAACTGGAATTGCTCAAGTTCGACATGTTGCTCGATCAGCATCAGATCGACCAGACCATCGTCCTGTTCGGTGGTGCGCGCATCCCGTCACCGGATCAGAAAGACAAAGCCCGCACCAAGACGCTGGCAGAGCTGTCGCACTTCTACGACGAAGCCCGCAGTTTCGCACGGATCATGACGCGCAAGTCGAAGGCGACGGGAAACCGTGACTACGTCATCTGCACCGGTGGCGGACCGGGCGTCATGGAGGCTGGCAATCGCGGGGCGGAAGACGAAGGCGGCGTGTCCATCGGTCTGAACATCGTCCTGCCGCACGAGCAGGCGCCGAACCCCTATGTCACCCCGGATCTTGCGTTCAACTTTCACTACTTTG
Source organism: Pacificoceanicola niger (assembly GCF_048553275.1). Classification (NCBI taxonomy): domain Bacteria; kingdom Pseudomonadati; phylum Pseudomonadota; class Alphaproteobacteria; order Rhodobacterales; family Roseobacteraceae; genus Pacificoceanicola; species Pacificoceanicola niger. The sequence goes on along the minus strand of NZ_JBLZMW010000013.1, from coordinate 120,737 downwards.
CCATCCGCAAGATGCACTTCCTGATGCGCGCGCGGGCGATTTGCGTGTTCCCGGGGGGCTTTGGGACGTTGGACGAGATGTTCGAAGCGCTCACCCTGATCCAGACCGGGCGCATGAAACCGGTGCCGTTCCTGCTGTTTGGCCGCGCATTTTGGGAGAGCATTATCAATTGGGATGCCCTGTCAGAGGCGGGCACGATCAGCGACCAGGACCTGGGATTGTTCAAGTTCGTCGAAACCGCTGAAGAGGCCGCCGACGTCATCGAAAACTGGAGCCCCACCCCGGCGCGCAAGGATATCCCGGGCCGTTGAACGCAAATCGCGCAGCGATGATCGGTCGCTGCGCGGGTTTCACATTAGCCGATTTGCCGTCCTCAGGTGTTTTGCGCGGCTTCCTGCATTTCACCTTGTTCCACCCAACGGGAAATCACGCCGTGCGCCATGGCCGCGTCTCGTGTCTCCACGGCCAGGCGAAGATCCTTGACCGCGGTGGCGATCTCGAATTCCGACAGGCAGCCTTCTTGCGCACGCAGGATCTTGGCGTGCGGTGTCGTCAGCATGTCCGGAGAAATCAGCAGCTCTTCATGCAGCTTTTCGCCGGGGCGCAGTCCAGTTACCTTGATCTCGATATCCCCCTGAGGATTCTCGGCGTCCTTCACTGTGAACCCGGCGCCTTCGATCATCTGGCGCGCCAGTTTCTTGATCGGAACCGGATCACCCATATCAAGCACGAAGACATCGCCACCCCGTGCAAAGGACCCGGCCAAGAGCACCAGGCGAGCAGCTTCGGAGATTGTCATGAAGTAGCGGGTTACGTCGCCGTGGGTAAGGGTCACTGGACCCCCGCGCGCGATCTGCTCTTCAAAAAGCGGAATGACGGAGCCGGACGAGCCGAGTACATTGCCGAAACGCACCATGGAGAACCGCGTTGCCGTGCTGCGCGTGGCGAGGTCCTGCACCAGCATCTCGGCCAGCCGCTTGGACGCGCCCATGACGTTGGTGGGACGCACTGCCTTGTCGGACGAGACAAGGATAAAGCGGTCCACGCCGCAATCCCGCGCCGCATCGGCCAGCACCTTCGTCCCCAACACGTTGTTGTTCAGCCCTGCCAGGGGATTGATCTCGACCAGCGGCAAATGCTTGTACGCGGCAGCGTGAAGAACCACGTCGATCTTGTGCTCCAGCATCACGTCGCGCATCAGGCCGTCGTTCAAGATCGAGGCCAGCACGGGAACAATCGTCAGATTCGCGCTGATATCGCGCAACTCTTTTTCGATGGTGTAAAGCGCCAGTTCGGAATGATCGACAAGGACAATGCACTCCGGCTTGCAGGCGATGAGCTGTCGGCAAAGCTCAGACCCGATCGAGCCACCGGCACCAGAGACGAGAATACGGCGATCCGTATACGCGTGGCTGACACCCGGCAATTCGTTTTCAAGCCGATTGCGACCCAACAGGTCATCAAGACAAACCGGCGTGACGCGCGCTTCCAGTTCGCCTTTTCCAACGAGTTCGGCAAAGGAGGGCAGGGCATGGACTTCGCAGCCGATGCTGCGCACACGATGGGCAATCCGGGCCAGCTGAGGCGTGCGCATGGATGGCATTGCCAGCACGACACGGTCGATATCTTTTTCGACAATGAGGTCCTTGATCCGGGCCGGGGCGTAGACCCGTAGGCCGGAGATCGTCGCGCTTTGCAGTGTCGGGTTGTCGTCGATGAAGCCGACGGCCTGAATGGCGTTGTCCTGACGCAGGGCGGCGACCAGCTGTTGCCCGGTCTGACCTGCACCGTAGATCAACACGCGCATCCGCGTCTTCCCGCGGCGGTAGATTTCCAACGTCACCTGCAACAGACCAACGCGCCATGTCGCGGCGAGCACAAGTAGGACAAGCGAGAAGATAAGGAACACGCCGACTGGCAGGGCACCGCCGAGGGCGGCGTCCATCACGATCCCGACCACGCCGAGCATCCCGGCGTAAGCGCCGGTTCTGATCATGCCCCGGGCTTCGTAGGCCGCCAGCTTCACGGCCGGCAGGCCGAGCCACCACGAAATACCCGCCCCCGAAACGATGAGCCCGACCACCAGCAGGAGCTGTTGTGAAAGCGTTGCGTAGTTGGCTTGAACCGATGCCTCGAGCGCGATGGCCATGAAAAACGCGACTGGAATGAAAACAGCGTCGATGACAGTAAATACGATCTGTTTCTGTCGACGCGAAAGGGCCGTCACTATTTCGTAGAACATCCGCCGTAAGTCCCCTGTGGCGACCGCTCTGCAGGCGTTTGGCCACTGTTTTTATCGTTGAGCAGTCACGCACACTGCTGGTTGCGATCACCCGCCAGAGGGGTATCTGCGTCGTCGACACCTATCTAGAGGAATGCCCATTTATGAAGCAAGTCTTCTATTTCTGCAGGTGCAAATTCAGGCGGATTTCCACCGGGTTCTGAGCATTTTTGCATCAATTTGCCTTACGTCCCGGGCGTACAGGGCAATTTCGCAACGAAAAGGGTTCACAGGTTGCCAAAGCGTTAAGCAAATCGGTGCTCTGCAAACTGGCTCTTTATCCTGCGGCGTCTAGACTGTATCAGCGCGCCAGCCGAGCGGACATTCTTGTCTGCTTGAGGACAGGAACCTGATGGAGGGCCAAATGGGCTACAAGGTCGTCGTTGTGGGCGCCACGGGCAACGTGGGTCGTGAAATGCTGAATATCCTCGCTGAGCGCGAGTTCCCTGTGGACGAGATCGCCGTACTGGCGTCCCGTCGTTCATTGGGAACTGAAGTGAGCTTTGGCGACAAGACACTCAAGACACAAGACCTGGCCGCCTTCGATTTTACCGGCTGGGATATGGCACTCTTCGCTGTGGGCTCCGGCCCCACAAAGGAGTATGCCCCCAAGGCTGCAAGCCAAGGTTGCGTCGTGATCGACAATTCGTCGCTCTACCGCTACGATCCGGATGTGCCGCTGATCGTGCCGGAAGTGAACGCGGATGCGATCATGGGCTACACCAAGAAGAACATCATCGCGAACCCGAACTGCTCCACCGCGCAGATGGTTGTCGCGCTCAAGCCGCTGCACGACCGCGCAACGATCAAGCGCGTCGTTGTGTCGACCTACCAGTCGGTCTCCGGCTCCGGCAAGGAAGGCATGGATGAGCTGTGGGAGCAGACCAAGGCGGTCTACAACCCGGTCAAGGACGTGCCGCCGTCGAAGTTCCCCAAGGAGATCGCCTTCAACGTCATTCCACACATCGACGTGTTTCTCGATGACGGATCGACCAAGGAAGAGTGGAAGATGGTCGCCGAGACCAAGAAGATCGTTGATCCCAAGATCAAGGTGACTGCGACCTGTGTGCGCGTGCCGGTCTTTGTCGGGCACTCCGAAGCGATCAATATCGAGACCGAGGACTTCCTCGACGAAGATGAGGCGCGCGATATCCTGCGCGAAGCACCGGGAATTGTGGTGATCGACAAGCGCGAGGACGGCGGCTACGTGACGCCGAAGGAATGCGTCGGAGATTTCGCCACGTTCATCAGCCGGATTCGTCAGGACTCCACGATCGATAACGGCCTTAACCTATGGTGCGTATCTGACAACCTGCGGAAAGGCGCGGCCTTGAACGCGGTCCAGATCGCCGAACTGCTTGGGCAGAAAGCTCTGAAGAAAGGCTGAGACGCCAGCTTCATTTGACTGTTGCGAAGGGACGGTGCAGGGGGCTGCATCGTCCTTTCTGCATTCTTAAGCGTCGTACGCTTGGTATAGGTCGCGCACTCCGCCTGAACCGTCGCCTATCCGCCCTGTCACTGGCGCATGGCCGGTGTTCTGTTGTATACCGTTCTTACCGGCAGGCAACTGCCGCTCTCATCGTCAGAACGGCGATTTGGAAAGGCAGTCGGATCGACCCCCGACATGCCTGAGGAAATCTCAAAACCCTATTATCTCGGGCGCGGCGTGCTCACGCACTCTCTCACTCTCTCCGCCGCCGCGCCAAACGGACTTGCCCGCACAGGCATCCGGCACATTGCGAAGCCTCGCGAAGGTCAGCCAGTGCCAGTGCGGGTAACGCGCCAAAGGTTAAGAGATTGTTGCGTGATCGAGCGCAATAGAGGTGAATTGGCCGCATTTTTGCCTTTTTCTGCTGCAAAGCTGAAGAGTACAGGCAAGGAGATGAGCGATGCGCCATCAAACCGACGACAATGCGGGCTGGAACAGGGCAGCGGCACAAACAGGGTTGCCCGCGCCGAAAGACTGCGAAACGTTGCTCCTGCTACGCGGATTTCTGACACCGATCTTTGAGGCAGCCATCAGTTGGAAGGATCTCGCCTCCCGGCTTGCCAAAAAGGGATATGGCATCGCGTTCCGTGAAGGGCATCTGGTCATCTTGAATGAAGCTGGACAGAGCTTGTGTACCGGAAGCGCCTTTGGCGTACCGCTCCGAACGCTTTCCGCCCGCCTTGGCAGGCCCCGTGTGCGCGCCTCGGCGGACGGCCACAGGGGCGAACTGCATTAGCTCAGACCGGCTTGAAGATACCGGAGTCGGGGTCGAGATATTCGAGCCCGCCTTCTCCGATGTCCGTCCAGAGACCGTGCATCGACAGGGATCCATCCGCCACGGCCGATTCGACGAAGGGGAAGGTCATGAGGTTCTGAATGGAGACGATCACGGCCTCTTTCTCCAACGCGCGGGCCGCGACCTCCGGAGATGCGTCTTTGAGGCGCTGATACCCGGGACGCAGAATATCCATCCACCGACCAACGAATGACGTGCTTTCTTCAAGCTCCGGCGCATGGCCCTCGCACATGTCCAGGCACCCCTGCACGCCGCCGCATTGGGAATGGCCCAGCACGATCACATGCGCGACCTTCAGAGCGGTGACGGCGAACTCGACCGCTGCGCTGGTGCCGTGCTGATTGCCATCGGGCTCATAGGGCGGCACGAGGTTCGCGATGTTGCGGTGAATGAAGAACTCTCCCTGATCCGCGCCGAAAATCGACGTGACGTGCACGCGCGAGTCGCAGCAGGAGATGACCATGGCGCGCGGGCGCTGTCCCTCATTGGCGAGGCGGCGATACCATGCGCTGTTCTCGGAATAGTTCGTTGCCTTCCAACCGTGGTAGCGCTGAACGAGGTATCCGGGCAGTGGGCGAACGGGGTGCATGGGTGTTCTCCGAGTGTTTCTCGACAAATCCACGCAGCGATACTCGGAATTCAAAGCGAATTCGAGAGAAAAGACCGGCCCGGGCTAAGGATTTGAGAAGGCTTGCGGTGCATCTTGCAACAGCCGTGGGGGCCAACCGAATGGGGTGAGATGTGAAAGACGTAACCTATCTGGCACCGGCCGAGCAACCGCGTGTCGAGCAGCGCCAGATCGAAACACTGCGCAATGACCTTGGTTTGAACGCGGCCGAGGATGTTGTTTGTCGCGCAATGGAGGAACTTGCGCATCGGCTTTGCCAGCTTCAGGAGCAATCAATCAATGGACCGCGCGAGGAATTGCACAAAGGCTTGCGGGCGCTTGGCGCAATCGCGGATCAGATCGGCCTGCAAAGCCTGTCGAAGGTGGCGCGGGACGTCATGATCTGCATCGAATTCGGTGATGGTGTTGCAGAGGCGGCAACCATCGCACGACTGGTGCGCATGGGAGAGAGCTCGCTTGCCATGCTTTGGGATCTTCAGGAGTTTTCGGTCTGAACCCTTGCAGTCGCCACATGCCGGGATAGGCTGTGGCGCAACTGAAAGAGGATGACCAATGCCCTTGAATTTTGCCGCACCGGAGGCTGCCAGCCTTCCGCTTTACGTGCTGGAACCGCAATCCCTTGAAGCCTGGCTCTCGGACCAGACTGAAAGGACTCGCGCTTGGGTTGCGGCGAGCGGATTTTCCGGAGCGATTGGATCGGTTCTCATGCTGCCGGGCGAGGATGGCGCGCCGGTCGCGGCCCTGGCTGGATATGGCACAGCGGCGCAGCGGGCCCGGCAACGATTTGTTCTCGCCGCTGCGGCAACGGCGCTGGCGCCGGGGACTTACCGTCTCGCCAATGAACTGCCGGACGATCGCCTTGAAACCGAGGCGCTTGGATGGCTTCTGGCCGGGTATGGCTTCTCGCGTTACCGCGACAACACCCCCTCCTGCGCAAGTCTGCTTGCGCCGGAAGGCGTGGACGCCAATCGGGTGCAGGTCTTGGCAAATTCCGAGTCCCTGACCCGCGATCTGGTCAACACTCCGGCCGCTGACATGGGGCCAGAGGCGCTTGAGCATGTAGCCCGCGATCTGGCCGAGGCGCATGGCGCCGAGATTTCCGTGACCACGGGAGAGGCGCTGCTTGAGGCCAACTTCCCGATGATCCATGCCGTCGGTCGGGCCGCGACCCAGGCGCCGCGTCTGATCGACATGCGTTGGGGGAGCACGGGTCCGACGCTCACCCTTGTGGGCAAAGGCGTCTGTTTCGACACCGGCGGCCTGAACCTCAAGCCCGGGGCGTCCATGGGCTTGATGAAAAAGGACATGGGCGGCGCGGCAAACACGCTCGGCCTCGCGCGGATGATCATGGCTTTGGAGCTGAACGTCCAACTGCGCGTCTTGATCCCGGCGGTCGAAAACTCCGTTTCAGGCAACAGCTTCCGCCCGCAGGATATACTGACGGCGCGCAATGGCATGACCGTTGAAATCAACAACACGGACGCCGAAGGGCGTCTGGTTCTGGCGGATGCGCTCGCCTTCGGAGCAGAGGAAGCGCCGGACGTGATGGTGTCGATGGCGACGTTGACGGGCGCTGCGCGGGTGGCTGTTGGGCCGGATCTTGCGCCGTTCTTTACCGATGACGAGGGCTTTGCCACGGCCCTGAGCGCGGCCGGGCCGGGCGCCGCCGATCCGGTCTGGCGGCTGCCGTTCCATGAGCCTTACGAGGCGATGATCGAACCGGGCATCGCCGATCTCGACAATGCGCCGAAGGGCGGCTTTGGTGGTGCCATCACCGCGGCGCTGTTCTTGCGGCGCTTTACAACGGGCGCGAAATCCTACGCGCATTTTGACATCTATTCATGGCAGCCAACGCCCGCGCCGGGCCGCAGCAAAGGCGGGTTGATGCAGGGGCCGCGCGCGATCCTCGGTGCTTTGCCCGGCGTTCTGGACCTCTGATGGATCGCCGGACGACGCCGTTCAACGGCCGCGTCGCGCACGTGTCCTTGGAGGGAAAGGTTGCGGCAGAGCGGTTCGTCGAGGGCGCGCCTGCCGTCGCGAACCGGGCGACGGTTGATCTCTTCGCGGCAGAGCAGCGAACAGGCGCGATGGACCGGCAGCTGCTTCTCGGCGAAGCGGTGCGCGTGATCGAGGACCGAAACGGAAGCGCTTTTGTTTTCAGCGACAAGGATGGCTATTGTGGCTGGGTTTCGGCCTGTCAGCTTGCTCCGATTGGCGCGTTTGCCGCAAGCCACGCGGTTTCTGCACGGCAAACGCATGCTTATCTCAAGCCCGACTTCAAACAGACGCAGCGCAGCCTGGGATTGCCCATGGGGGCGCGGGTGCATGTTATTGAGCAGAACGGTCGGTGGGTGCGGGTGGGCATGCCCGGGTCAGGCGTTGGCGAGCAGGGCGACCTGGAGAGATATGTTCCCGCCGCTCACCTGCGCCCGTTGACGCAGCCGGAGAGCGATCCGGTCGCTGTCGCAGAGCGGCTTCTCGACACGCCCTATCTTTGGGGTGGTAACTCCAGTTTCGGGATTGATTGTTCGGGCCTCGTTCAGATCGGATGCACACTCTGCGGTATTCCTTGCCCCGGTGACAGCGACATGCAGGAACGGGCGTTGGGAGAGACTCTGCCGCCAGACACGCCGCCGAAGCGCGGTGATCTGATGTTCTGGAAGGGGCATGTGGCCTGGATTGTCGACGCGGAGACGCTTTTGCATGCAAACGTGCATCATATGGCGGTGGCTTATGAGCCGATTGCACAGGCGGTTGACCGCATTCGCGCGCAGGGCGACGGTGAGGTGACACGCCACGCACGCCTGACCTGACAAGGAGCCCATCATGTCCTCCGACCCATTCTTTCACCCGGTTTCCGGTTTTGATCTGCCGCGCTTTGCCGGTGTGCCGACCTTCATGCGGTTGCCGTATCTGCCTCCGGATCACGTGCGCCTCGGGGAGGTGGATATCGGTCTCGTCGGTGTTCCATGGGATTCGGGCACAACCAATCGCCCCGGTCCGCGCCACGGCCCGCGCCAGCTGCGCGATGCCTCGACAATGATCCGCGCGCAGCACGGTGAAACCGGTGTGCGCCCGTTCGAGATGGCCGCCTGTGCCGACCTTGGCGATGTCGGGCCGAACCCCGCGGATATACAGGACTCGATGGCGCGGATTACGGCATTCTATGATAGCCTTGTGCAACAGGGTATCCGACCGCTGACTGCCGGGGGCGATCATCTGACCTCGTTGCCGGTACTCCGGGCGCTCGCCAAGGATGGTCCGCTGGGCATGATCCATTTCGACAGCCATACGGATCTGTTCCACTCTTACTTTGGTGGCACGATGTACACGCATGGAACCCCGTTCCGCCGCGCCGTGGAGGAGGAGCTGCTTGACCCGAAGCGCATGATCCAGATTGGCATTCGCGGTACGATGTACGACAGCGAGGATCGTGACTTTGCCGAAAGCGTTGGAATCCGCATTGTCCCTATCGAAGAGTTTTTCGACCGGGGCGTCGCTGATGTGATGGCGGAAGCCCGGGGCGTCGTTGGGGATCTGCCGACCTATGTCAGCTATGACATCGACTTTGTCGATCCGACGTTTGCGCCGGGCACGGGCACACCGGAAGTGGGTGGCCCAAACAGCTTTCAGGCGCTTCAGGTCTGCCGGGAGTTGTACGGCGTCACCATCGCGGGGGCGGACCTTGTCGAAGTCTCGCCGCCGTTCGATGCATCCGGGGGAACCGCGTTCCTCGGTGCATCGATCATGTTCGAGTTGCTGTGTGCGATGGTCGCGGATTGAGTGTCGTGACGCGCGGAGAAGGTCTGTCCTCTATCAGTCAAACAGGCCCTCGGGCGGATCCGCCACAATGCGCCCTGACGTCAGGTCCACAGTCGGCACGATCGCCTGCGTGAAGGGCAGCAGCACCGTGGTGCTCTTGCCGGGAACAATCAATTCGAGCAAGTCGGCGGCGCCGTGGTTCTGGACGGATTTGACCTCGCCAAGCGCCGCGCCTCCGGTGTCAAAGACGGACAGGCCGATCAGGTCGGCGTGATAGAATTCGTCATCCGGCAGCTGGGGCAGGCGGTCGCGCGGAGCAAAGAGCCGCGTGCCTTTCTGGGCGTCGGCCTCTTCCTTCGTCCCGACGCCAGTCATCCGCGCGGCAAAGCCGCCCTTGATTTCGCGTGTGATTTGAAGGTCATAGCTGCCGCTACCGTCCTCAAGACTGAGTGGCGTATAATCGGCAATGGCCAGGGGATCGGCGGTGAAGCTTTTGAGGCGGACTTCTCCATGGACCCCGAAAGCTCCGGAAATCACGCCGACACAGATCAGATCACTCATGTGTCACCCTTCAATGGCCCCATTGGCCGGATCAAGCGCAGAGCAAATGCTGCCCGGCAGCCACTGGCCCCCAAGGGCGATGCAGCGGTCGGCCTGCGCGTTGCGTTCGAAAAGCATGCCCGCAACAAAGGCAATCAGCAACAGGACAAACAGGCGGATCAAGCGCATTCTCGCCTCATGTTACAAGATGCCCCGGCAGCCAGGTGGGCTGACCGCCGGGGCGGGCACTGGAAGCAGGATTACTCTTCCGATGCCGCTTCTTCAGCCGGTGCCTCGGCAGCGGCGGCTGCCTTGGCGGCCTTTTCTTCAGCGCGGTCCTGCGCCTTCTTGCCGGGAACCGCTTTCTTGGGGTTGTTACGCTCGGTCTTCTCTTTCACGCCAGCGGCTTCGAGGAAGCGCGCGACGCGGTCGGTGGTCTGAGCGCCTTGGCCGATCCAGTACTGAATGCGCTCGACATCCATCTGCACGCGGTCTTCGCTGTCTTTCGGCAGAAGCGGGTTGTAGGTGCCCAGCTTCTCGATGAAGCGGCCATCGCGCGGCATACGGCTGTCAGCCGCAACAATGCGATAGAAGGGGCGTTTCTTGGAGCCGCCACGGGCGAGACGAATTTTGATAGCCATTTGAGTTTCTCCTTTGGAATGGCGTGTCAGACGGGGTTTGGGAGCCGCCTAGGATTGGTGGAGTTCGTGGTGCTTGATGACTTCCTGAATGACGAAATTCAGGAATTTCTTGGCAAATTCCGGGTCGAGATCGGCCTGGGTTGCCAGATCCTGGAGCCGCGCGATTTGGTTTTCCTCGCGGGCGGGGTCGGATGGCGGGAGGTCGTGCTGTGCCTTGAGGACACCCACGGCCTGCGTGTGCTTGAACCGTTCGGCCAGCGTAAAGACAAGGATCGCGTCCAGCCGGTCAATGCTGTCGCGGTGCCCTTTCAGAAGCGCGGCGGCGCGTGTGACGACGTCTTCAGTCAATTGCAAAGCCTTTCGGTTTGAACAGTGGGTCCTGATAATGGGCGATTTCCATGGCTATGCCATGGCCCGTCTGCCCCTGCAGTTGGTTCGGTGTCGGATGGCGATAGACCGCGTCGTTGCCGTCAACGGTCGGCGCCGCGTGATCCTTGGTGCAGCCAAGACGCTCGGCCAGCCGGATCGAATCTAGGTTCTTCGGGTCGATGTAGCTGACGGCGGTTTCCCAGCCGAGATCATGGTAGACATAGCGCCGCACCCGGTCGGTGGCTTCGAGGGCATAGCCCTTGCCCGCTTTGTCCGGCCAAATGATCCAGGCGATCTCGCGCTCCGGCCATTTTGCCGGAAACCAGCCGCCCGCCATGCCGACCGTCTCGCCGGTGTCCTTCAGGTGGACCATCCACATGCCAAAGCCGCGGATTTCCCAGTGGCCTATCTCGGAGGCATAGAGCATCCATGTCTCATAGGCATTGAGCGGCCCGCCCATGAAGCGCGAGCGATAGGAGGCGAACGTCGCCTTGAAGGCGGCATAGTCCTGCGGCTCGGGGCCACGCAGGACAAGCCGTTTGGTTTCCAGAACGGGGATGCTGGTGTTTGCCATCAGTGCCCCCCTTCTGCAGCATGGTGCCGGAAAACCATCGTATCACCATCGAGCAAGGCTTCGGCGGTGGTGTCACGGCGCGCCCCGACCCGCTCCATCAATCGAATGCACCGCACATTGTCAGGCGCAACATTGGAGACGACGCTGGTCCATTTCAGCGCCGAAAAGGCATGATCGCGGGCTGCCTCAAGCGCTTCTTGGGCATAGCCCTGGCCTTCGGCCTCCTCGCTGAGGAAGATGCCAAGCTCGGCTTCCGGATCGTCCCATTCATAGCCCAGAAGCACGAACCCCGCCGAGGGTGTCGTCAGCGCATCAATCGTCCAAAGGCCATGACCGTGCAACAGCCAGAGCGCCGTATAATTCGTGAACTCCTGCCATGCCTCTTCGCGGGTGTACGGACCACCCATGAGAATGGAGCGATCGCTTTCGTAGATCTTGGCGTAGGTCTTGAAGTCATAGACCCGGGGGCCGCGCAGTTGCAGGCGCCGGGTGTCGATCACCGGCACCTTGCCGCACAGGCGCGCAGCGGCGCGGGCGCCGGGGCCGGGCTGGTGCTGTTCGCAGGGCGCGGGGGCGATCTTGTTCATGCCAAGGCCTCCGGACCGGGGTGCCGCCAGAGCTCGTCCTCGCCCATGTTCTCGTTCTCGTAGGTGCGTTCGTAGACCGCGCCCATGCGCGCCGCGAGCGCCTTGGAGCGCGCGTTGGACGGAACGATGTTGGACGTCAGCGTGGTAAACCCGAGGTCCTCATAGGCGTAACGGCGGACCCGGCATGCTGCTTCATAAGCAATGCCTTTGCCTTCAAAGCCGTCAAACACCACATAGCCAACTTCCGGCTCTGGCCAGGATTCGGGGTTCCAGATGCCGCTGATCCCGGCGGGCTGACCGGTCGCCTTGTCCTCGATCACGAAATAGCCATAGCCGTGCCAATGCCAGTGACCGACATTCAAGGCGAACCACCGCCACGCTTCGCCGCGCTGCGGGATGTGTCCGAACCCTTCGCTGCGCAGCGGATCACCCAGGAAGGCGATGACGGCTTCGGCGTCGGCCCTCTCCGGGCCGCGCAGGATCAGCCGATCGGTTTCGAGTCGGGGAGCAAAGGGGACGAGGCTCATGCGTAGGCCTCCGGAGCGCCATCGGTATCCGGTGCATGGCGGTAGACAACGGTCTCTTTGGAGGTTTCTCCATTAGGCAACGCCGCCGCGGAGTCCATCACCGCGCCAAGACGCTCAGCGAGGGCGATCGACCGCGCATTCTTCGGGTGAATGTAGGAGACGAGGGTTTCAAAGCCTTGAGCCCACGCCCAATGCAGCGCGGCGGTCGCGGCTTCAGAGGCATAGCCTTTGCCCTCGGCACTCTCGAAGAAGAGCCAGCCGATTTCAGTCTCGGGGAAATGCGGCGGTCGGGTGATTGCGACTTGTCCGACAAAGTCTCCGCCCTTGGTGTCCACGGCCCAGCCGCCATGGCCCATCAGATCCCAGCTGCCGACCTCGCTGGCAAACCCATACCAAAAATGGCTTTCGTTCTGCGGCGCGTCGACATACTCCGCCCGGTCGCTCCGGAAAAACTCCCAGAACGGAGCCATGTCGCTCAGGACATGGGGGCGCAGCGTCAGGCGCGGAGTATGCAGAACAGGCGCGGGCATTTACTTCTTCTTGCCGAAACCCGACAGGCCCGGAGGCAGGGCCGCGCCGCCGCCAAGGCCGGGGATCTTGCCGCCCATACCCATCTGCTTGGCCGCCGCTTCGAGCGCCTTCGGGTCCATCTGCGATGGGTCCATACCGGCCATATCCGCAGGCATGCCGCCTTTTCCGAACATGCCTTTCATGGCCTGTTTCAACATGCCGCCTTTGCCCATTTTGCCCATCTTCTTCATCATGTCGGACATCTGGCGCTGCATTTTCAGCAGTTTGTTGAGATCCGAGACCTCCATGCCGGCACCGGCCGCGATCCGCTTCTTGCGGCTGGCCTGAAGAAGCTGGGGATTGGCGCGCTCCTTCTTGGTCATGGACTGGATCAGGGCGATCTGCTGTTTGAGCATCTTGTCATCAAGGCCCGAATCGCCGACCTGCTTGGCCATTTTGCCCATGCCGGGCATCATCTGCATCATGCCCTCCATGCCGCCCATCTTGATCATCTGTTCAAGCTGCATTTTCAGGTCGTTCATGTTGAACTGACCCTTCTGGAAGCGCCGCATCATGCGCTCGGCCTGCTCGACCTCCAGCGTTTGCTGCGCCTTCTCGACGAGGGAGACAATGTCACCCATGCCAAGGATGCGGCCCGCGACACGGTCCGGCTCGAAGGTTTCGAGCGCGTCCATCTTTTCGCCAAGGCCAACGAATTTGATCGGCTTGCCGGTCACGGCGCGCATCGAGAGCGCCGCACCACCGCGTCCGTCACCGTCCATCCGGGTCAGGACCACGCCGGAAATGCCGATCCGCTCGTCAAAGTTTTCCGCCGTATGCACCGCATCCTGACCGGTCAGGCCGTCAACGACAAGCAGCGTCTCGCGCGGGTTCGCCACGTCGCGCACCGCTTCGACCTGCGCCATCAGCTCTTCGTCGATGGACAAACGGCCAGCGGTATCGAGCATGTAGACGTCATAGCCGCCAAGACCGGCCTGCGTCTTTGCCCGCCTGGCAATCGCCACGGGGTCTTCGCCCTTCACGATCGGCAGGGTGTCGACCCCGATCTGGGTGCCGAGAATGGCCAGCTGCTCCATGGCGGCGGGGCGGTTTACGTCAAGCGAGGCCATAAGGACTTTCTTGCCGTCGCGCTCCTTCAGCCGCTTGGCGAGCTTGGCCGTGGTGGTTGTCTTTCCGCCGCCCTGCAGGCCGACCATCAGGATCGGCGCCGGAGGCGAATCAATGCGCAACGTTCCGGGCTCGCCCTCGCCGGCCAAGACGGCGATCAGCTCGTCATGAACAATCTTGACGACCTGCTGACCGGGGGTCACGGACTTGGTTACCGCTTGACCGGTCGCCTTTTTTTCAACCGATTTGATGAAATTTCTTGCAACGGGAAGCGAGACGTCTGCTTCCAAAAGGGCAACACGCACCTCGCGCAGGGCGATTTTTACATCGTCGGCTGACAGCGCGCCCTGTTTGGTGAGCCGGTCGAAGACACCGCCAAGGCGATCGGAAAGATTCTCAAACATGAGGGATGCCCCTCCTTTTCTGATCCTGGTGCGCCTCAGATAAGACCGCGCCGCGTGCTTCTCAAACCCAGACAGGCAAATCCGGACGCTGCGCCGAGACCGGTGCAGTGCGCTGCCTTGCGTTCAGGCCTGACAGGCCAATGGCAAAACAGCAAACGCCCCCGTGGGCGCAACGCGCTGACGGAGGGCGATCCCGGGCAAAGCCCATGGGACCGGAAGCAGATGACACTCCCGGAGGTTGCCTGCGGATTAAGCGGGCTTGGCGCGAGAGTCAAGTTTCAAGTGGATGCATGCGAAAAGGCAGGGCAGGAGAGGCATTTTCAAGGAACCGTGTAAAAGGTGATGCACTATGAGAACAATTTTGCCGGTCGTTGCGGAGACGCTGGCAATCAGAGTTTTACTTTTGTATTTTTATGTGGAAGTTGCTAGCTTGGCGACCAAACGTCTCGAATGGAGTTTACAATGAACAAGTTTATCCTGGCGACCGCAGCGGTCGCACTGTCCGCAACGACCGCTTTCGCGGGCAGCTATGGCGACGCTGTCGAAACCGACGATGACCCATACGTCCCGGTTGAAATGGCAGCGGCCAGCTCGTCCGCTCCGGGTGTTGCAACCGCAGCAGCTGTCCTCGGCGGCGTTGTCGTGGTTGGCGCTCTGGCAAACGGCGGCGGCGGCGGCCAAGGCGCGTCGACCACCGGCACAACCGGCGGAACCGCAGCTCAGTAATTCAGGCTTACGCCTTGTAATAGTGGGTGTCGGGCCATTGGTCTGGCATCTGTGCATGCCGGGGATTTCCGATCCCCGGCATTTCTTGTTTCGCCCGGACGTCCTCGCAAGCCGAGACGCATCGAGTTTTTCGGTGCTTGTCATTCCGGCGGGACGGTGGCGGTATAGCGGTCCGATCACACATTCGCCGAGGCTGGCCATATGAACAATTGGGACGAGGTGCGAACCGCCTTTCACGTGGCGCGACAAGGTACTGTCAGCGGCGCTGCCGAGACGCTGGGCGTGCACCATGCAACCGTGATTCGGCATATCGATGCACTGGAACAACGGCTGGGTGTGAAGCTGTTTCAGCGCCATGCCCGTGGCTATACGGCAACGGAGGCCGGGCAGGATCTTCTGCGCGTCGCCAAAACAACGGACGAACAGTTTCACCAGCTCGAAGGCCGCATCAAGGGGCGCGGCAGCGATGTTTCCGGTGAATTGCTTGTGACATCGCTCGTTGCCTTCGCGCCCCTCATGGTCGGCGCGTTGACGTCCTTTCGCGAAAAATACCCGGATGTGACCGTCCGCTATCTGACAGATGACCGTGTGTTCCGCCTGGAGTACGGCGAGGCGCATGTCGCCCTGCGCGCCGGCAAACAGCCGCAAGAACCGGACAACGTCGTCCAGGCGTTCGTCGGACAGGAAATCGCCCTCTACGCCAGTCAAGCCTACATCGAGCGGCACGGCTGCCCCGAGACGGAAGCCGATCTGTCCGAACACTTCTTTGTCTGTCACGACGATATCGGAAACCGCGCGCCATTCCATCTGTGGTTGTGGAGCACCGTTCCGCACGAGCGGGTCGTATTCCGCACAACTGACAGCCGGGTCACCGAGCGCGCGGTTCTGGATGGCGCGGGCATCGGGTTCCTGGGGGTACGGGAGGCGGCGATGTATCCGGATCTGGTGCAGGTGCTCCCGCCACGTGAAGAGTGGTCTTCGCCTTTGTGGCTTGTCACACATGTCGATCTGCATCGTACTGCGAAGGTTCAGGCGTTTCTCGGGCATTTGAAAGACGTTGTCGGCGGATGCCCGGAGCGCTGAGCGAGGCGGGCAAAGGCCACCTTGCCATGCTTTGCTTTTCGGCGCTGGTCGCGGGGAGCTTTTCGCTCGGCGGTATGGCTGCGCCGTTCATTGATCCGGCCGCGATGAATGCGGTGCGCTTCGCCATCGGGGCGAGCGCAATGTGGGCGCTTGCTGCGATCAACGGTGGCATTAAGCGCCCCGTGTTTGCCGCTCCCTGGCGCTATGTGCTGCTAGCCGGACTTTTTGCCTTCTATTTCGTCATGATGTTCGAAGGGCTCCAGACCGCCGAACCGGTGAGCATGGCGGCGGTCTTCACGCTCAATCCGGCTTTGACGGCGGTCTTCGGGTATTTGGTCGTGCGGCAGGTGACAACGCCGTGGATGGCTCTGGCCATTGCTGTCGGGGCTGCCGGGGCGCTTTGGGTGATTTTCGACGGAAGCTGGACGGCGTTGCGGTTGTTCGAGATCGGGCGCGGCGAGGCGATCTATTTCTGGGGCTGCCTTGGCCACGCGCTCTATTCGCCACTGCTGCGCAAGCTGAGCCGTGGCGAGCCGGGGTCGGGGTTCAACGCTGCAATCCTGACGGCGGGGGCCTTGCTGCTGGCGCTCTGGGCATGGCGGGACATCCTTGCCACCGATTGGGCGGCTTTGCCGGGCATCGTCTGGGTGACTTTGCTCTACGTGGCGCTGGCCGCGACAGCGCTTACCTTTCTCATCCTGCGCTTTGCCACTTTGCGCCTGCCCTCTGCAAAGGTCATGGCTTACAGTTATCTGACACCCTCTTGGGTGATCTTGTGGGAAATGGCGCTGGGGCAAGGTATGCCGCAGGCGATGGTATTGCCGGGCGTGGCGCTCACGGCGGCGGCGTTGTTGATGCTCTTGAGGGAGTGAAGAGGCACGGCTTGCCGTGATCAGCGATCCTCTGCACGCTCCGGCAGTTCCTGCGCCAGAAATCGCTCGAAGTCATCCAGGTTGACCGGCTCGAACTGGCCAAACCCCTGCATCCAGACCGAGGCCGACTTGAGCGCGTCGGGCTCAAGCTTGCACCACTTCAATCGACCGCGCTTTTCCTGACTGATGAGGCCCGCAGCCGCGAGAATCCCGAGGTGTTTGGAGATGGCGGCCAGGGACATGTCGAAAGGCTCGGCAACATCCGTTACGGCCATGTCGTCTTCCAGCAGCATCGACAGGATGCGGCGGCGGGTGCTGTCGGCCAGGGCGGCAAAAACCGTGTCGAGAGGTGCGCTCATGGCGTTCATAAGGCGGCTTCGATGGAGGGCGTCAAGGGCTGCATGCCAAAACTCAACCAAACCGTTGAATATTCATTTCGCGGCATGGGCGACCATGGAGAACCTGCGGCAGAATGACGACGCGGTGTCTGATGTCATGAAAGTCTTTGTATTACAGAGGCTTATACTCGTTCTAACGGGTCTTAACAGCATGTTGACTCGGAGGGCCTCAGAGCTTAGCAAGCCTCAACTCTCTGAGTGAGGTGTTCTACGTGAGCGATGACGATCCGAAGGACAAGCTGAGAGCGCTGGATGAGCGTATCAAAGCGGTCAAAAGGGCCGAAGCGGGCACGAAGGCGCATCAGGAAGAGCACTACAGTCAGGCCAACATGGCGTGGCGCATGGTGACGGAAATGGTGGCCGGTCTCGGGATCGGCTTTGGCATCGGGTACGGGCTCGACCGTGTGCTTGGAACCACGCCGT
Organism: Pacificoceanicola niger; assembly: GCF_048553275.1. NCBI lineage: Bacteria > Pseudomonadati > Pseudomonadota > Alphaproteobacteria > Rhodobacterales > Roseobacteraceae > Pacificoceanicola > Pacificoceanicola niger. The sequence goes on along the minus strand of NZ_JBLZMW010000013.1, from coordinate 102,999 downwards.
TTCTCATGGTGGTGTTTACATTGCTGGGGATCGCCGCGGGCATCAACGTGATGTTGCGCACCGCGAAGGAGTTCCAGGCGAAGGACATGGCCGCTCAGGCCGCGAATGATCTGGCCGGTTCGGTCAAGGACGATACAGGGGCCGCCCGACCGGGGGTCAACGAAGGGGACAAAAATGGCGACTGAGACGCAAGGCGCAGAAGCAGCAGCAGAAGACAGCAGCCTGGTTTTCCACCCGATGGACCAGTTCATCGTCAAGCCGCTGTTCGGCGACGGCCCTGTGGGCGCCTTCACCATCACAAACGTCACGCTGTGGCTGTTCCTGGCGATCTTGGCGATCATCGGTCTCATGGTCATCGGCACGTCGCGCCGCGCGGTTGTGCCGACCCGCAGCCAGTCCATCGCCGAACTTGCCTACGGCTTTGTCTACAAGATGGTCGAGGACGTCACCGGCAAGGACGGTCTGAAGTATTTCCCCTACATCATGACCCTGTTCCTGTTCATCGTGGCGGCCAACTTCCTTGGCCTTCTGCCGATGTCTTTCACCACGACCTCGCATTTTGCCGTGACTGTGGTGCTGGCACTGGCCGTTTTCCTGACGGTGACCATTCTTGGCTTTGTGAAGAACGGCGCGTCTTTCCTGGGGCTGTTCTGGGTCGCCTCCGCACCGCTCGCGCTGCGCCCGATCCTGGCGATTATCGAACTGATTTCCTACTTTGTGCGCCCCGTCAGTCACTCCATTCGTCTTGCCGGTAACGTCATGGCCGGTCACGCGGTGATCAAGGTGTTCGCGGGCTTTGCCGCGGTCGCTGCGATCTCGCCGCTATCGGTTGTCGCGATCACCGCAATGTACGGCCTTGAGGTCCTCGTGGCCTTCATTCAGGCCTATGTCTTCACGATCCTGACGTGCGTGTACCTCAAGGACGCACTGCATCCGCATCACTAAGGACGGTGGGCCACTCAGGTCCGCCTTATCCACCCGAACACCCAAAAGACTATCCAACTTCCAATCGTAAGGAGAATTCTCATGGAAGGCGATCTCGCACACATCGGCGCAGGCCTGGCAGCAATCGGTTCCGGCGCAGCCGCAATCGGTGTGGGCAACGTGGCAGGCAATTTCCTTGCCGGCGCTCTGCGCAACCCCTCCGCAGCTGCATCGCAGACTGCAACTCTCTTCATCGGCATCGCATTCGCGGAAGCACTGGGCATCTTTGCCTTCCTCGTTTCCCTGCTGCTGATGTTCGCCGTCTAATCCACGGAACACCGATCCTTACGCGCGGGCGGCTGAGGCTCACCTGAGCCGCCCGATGTAACGACAACGTTCCGACGGAGGACGACATGGCGACCGAAACCCACGGAGCAGAGCATGCAGCTCAGGCTGTGAGTGCCTGCGTGGACTCCCATGGCTCCGCCATCGGGATGCCGCAGCTTTGCGGCGAATGGATTCCCAATCAGGTCATCTGGCTGGTTATCACGCTTGTGGTGATCTTCTTTGTTCTCTCGCGCATCGCGCTGCCGAGGATTGCCTCGGTTCTGGCGGAACGTCAGGGAACGATCACCAATGACATCGCTGCCGCCGAACAGTTGAAGCGCAAGGCCGAAGAGGCCGAAGCCGCTTATCAAAAGGCGCTGGCCGATGCCAAGGCCGAGGCACAGGCCATCGCGCAAAAGACCCGCGATGAGATCAAGGGCGAACTTGACGCCGCTCTGGCCAAAGCTGACGAACAGATTGACGCCAAAGCTGCCGAATCTGCGAAAGCCATCGACGAAATCCGCGCATCCGCTGCGGACGCCGTTGAAGAGGTGGCCAGGGATACTGCGGCGGCCATCGTTGCCGCACTCGGTGGCAAGGCGGACGAGGCGGCCATCGCGGCAGCCGTGTCCAACCAGGTAAAGGGATAAGACCGATGCGCAAGCTGATCATTCCCACCGCCCTCGCAGGCACCCTGGCTTCCCCGGCATTGGCCGCATCCGGGCCGTTCTTTTCGCTGGGAAACACAGACTTTGTCGTGCTTCTGGGCTTCCTGCTTTTCCTTGGTGTCCTTGTTTATTTCAAGGTTCCCGGGATGCTGGGCAAGCTTCTCGACAAGCGTGCAGACGACATCAGGAGCGAGCTTGATGAAGCCCGTGCGCTGCGCGAAGAGGCCCAGGCCCTTCTGGCAAGCTACGAGCGCAAGTCGCGTGAAGTGTCCGAGCAGGCAGAGCGCATCATCGCGCATGCCCGTGAAGAAGCACAGATCGCGGCAGAGCAGGCCAAGTCGAACATCGCCGAGTCGATCGAGCGTCGTCTGGCCGGGGCCGAATCTCAGATTGCTTCCGCACAAGCCGGCGCGATCAAGGAAGTGCGCGACCGTGCGGCAACAGTGGCTGTTGCCGCTGCCCGTGACGTCGTGGCGAAACAGATGAGCGCCGCCGAGGCGAACAAGCTGATCGACGATTCGATTGCACAGGTTGGTGCCAAGCTGCACTGACAGATCGTCTGGTCACAGTGATTGAAAAGGCCCGGCGCACAAGCGGCGGGCCTTTTTCGTGGCTCTTGGTTGCGGCAGGTGGGCCACGGTAATTCATGACGTTTAGCACGTTGCTTTTCTTGACGCCGAACACAAGATACTGTTTGAGCGAAGCTCTACACCGGAACATCTGGGGCATCAGAGGGACGCGCCGTGGCACATATCATCGTTGTCGGGAACGAAAAGGGCGGGGCTGGCAAATCTACCGTGTCCATGCATGTGGCCACCGCTCTGGCGCGGCTTGGGTATCGTGTTGGCACGCTGGATCTTGACCTTAGGCAGCGCACCATGGGCCGCTACGTCGAGAACCGGCGCAAACATCTGGCCGATGTCGGAATAGATCTGCCAAGCCCGCATCATGCGGAATTGCCCGAGGTCGATCCCGCCACGCTCGCGCCCGGTGTGAACGCTCACGATCACCGGCTAAGCAAGGCCGTGGCCGATCTCGAACCCAAGTCGGACTTCATCCTGATCGATTGCCCCGGCTCTCACACCCGGCTTAGCCAGGTCGCGCATTCCCTTGCGGATACGCTGATCACGCCGCTGAACGACAGTTTCGTGGACTTCGATCTACTCGCCCGCATCGACAACGACAGCGAAAAGATCCTTGGGCCGTCGGTCTATTCCGAAATGGTCTGGGGAGCGCGGCAGCTGCGCGCTCAAGCAGGTCTCAAGCCCATTGACTGGATCGTCGTGCGCAACCGTCTGGGTGCGCAGCAGATGGTCAACAAGATGAAGATGGAAAAAGCGCTCGCCCGGCTGTCCAAACGCATCGGCTTTCGCGTTGCGCCGGGTTTTTCCGAGCGTGTTGTCTTTCGTGAACTGTTCCCGCGCGGGCTGACCCTGCTCGATCTCAAGGACGTTGGCGTCAAACAGTTGAACATTTCCAACGTCGCGGCGCGCCAGGAATTGCGGGACCTGATCAAGGCGCTGAACCTGCCCGGGGTCGAAGTGCGGTTTTGATCTGCCGGGATTGCGGCGAAAGGTCGGATCGCTGGATCCGACCTTTTTTGTTTGCAGACCTTACCTTCAGGCGGCTGGTATCGGCACAGCCGTGTTGCGGGAAAAGTGCTGGCGGTTCAGCCGCAAGATAATTGCAATGGCGATCATCTGAGAGGCGATGGCCACGGCCGTCAGGATCCAGTAGGCGGTGTCGAACTTTGCAATCACCTCTGCCGCGACGAGCCCCTTGTTGACGAAGAACTGCAGCAGCACGGCGAATGCAACGAACGGACAGACGAGCGCATAGGACCCCGCCGAGGTCTTGGAGCCGATCACGAAATCCTTGAAGTAGCCCTGCGCCCGGAGCACCACGATCCCGAGAGCGAGAAAGGCGATCTGGACTGACAGCATGCGGGCGAGGAAAACCATGGTCTGACCTGCGTTCCCATGAGCCTCGAAGGTGGTGTGCAGACCATGGCTTTGACGCATCATGAGGATCGAAAGCACGGTGACGATCGGGACGATGATCATCAACGTCGGCCCAGCCTCGCGTGCTGTACCGTAGTGCAGCATGGAACTCACGGCGGTTGTGGCGGCGAACAGGGTATAAAGCACCGAAAGGATCGCCAGCAAAGTAGAAAGAATGAGCGAGGCCGCGACGGTCGCGGGATTGGCACTCATTGCCGCCGGGGCGGCGAATCCGACAGCGATCATTGCGATGGCAAGCGCTGGGGTCAGCTGTGCGAAGGAATTGTGCGCGGTCACGTCAAAGATCCCGCCCTTTGACAAGACCCGCCCGAGAAATGCTCCGATCAAACGGAACGCCATCACCGCGATCAGACCAAAGGCACCCAGGGCCGCCGGAAAGAGGAATTCGATCACGGTCCAGAGCCTGGGGACAAAGACAAGCCCGACGATGAACAGCGCATTCACGCTCATTGCAAGGGCCAGCGGCATAGCAAGCAGCGTTGATTCCGCGTTCGACGCGCGCAGCCGGGCATATGCATCGGTACGCTTGAAGGTGCGATAGGCCGAAAGGCTCCACAGCAGCGATTTGATGTTCAGGAAAGTAAAGGCAGCGATGCCCGCCATCGCGATGGCTATGGCGATCTGCATTGGCGTTTCGCCGCTATCCCACGCCGCTGCAATGTCCTCAAAGATCGGGACAGGGCGCCCGGGGTGCGGAACCCAGAACATCAAGAACATGAAAAAGGAGACTGAAATCCCTCCGGCCCCAAGCGAGCCAAGGAAGTAGATCGGCGAAAAGATATCAGCCGGGCGGGTCTGTGTCGCAGCCATCGTGGCCTCCTGACATTATAAATTCAGTAACGTGAATGTATAAAGCATTCAAAAAGAGGAATGTAAAGGGGGAAGATGCGCCGGTGTCGGAAATGCTTGAGTTAACGCTTTGGTAACCACGTGCCCGCCATGGTGCCCTATGCGATACATCTTTCTGACAGTGTTCTTGTTGACGTCCGCCTGTGCGATGGGTGGCCCTGGCTTCCGTGGCGTTGAGGCGATCAAGACCGAATACGGCGGATCAAAATTTACACTCCGCATCCGCGACAACCTTGTCGAAGCGACGCGCACGAACCCCGAAATGTTGCCGCGCTTCGAAACCGTCGCGCGCAAGGCGGGCATAGCTGCGCAGATTCAAACCGGCTGCCGTGCGGCGTGGGTAGAGGGCGATCCGACCATGATGCTGATCGGGCTGTCCTGCAACGGCGAAACCCCCCCGAAAAAACCGAAGCGGAGGCACATGTTGTATTGTGATATTGATGCGCTGCAGGGGCGGGACGGGGTTTACTCCGGCTCGTTGGAATGTGGAAAATTCTGAGCTACCGCAATATGGACGATACGGACCAATATATTGTGGATAAGCGGCGAAAATCCCCGATATAGCTGCTGCGCCCGTTGACTCATGGCTGCTTCGCCCGCCAGACTCGGACTCCTTGGTGGAATCGGGGCGGCATTCATGCGGTTCAATAAACTCAGACTGACTGGCTTCAAAAGCTTCGTCGACCCGACCGATCTTGTCATCGCGGAGGGGTTAACCGGCGTGGTCGGTCCGAATGGGTGCGGAAAATCCAACCTGCTCGAAGCGCTGCGTTGGGTGATGGGCGAGACCCGGGCAAAGGCGATGCGCGGGGGCGGCATGGAAGATGTCATCTTCGCCGGGGCCGCATCGCGCCCCGCCCGCAATTTCGCAGAGGTCTGCCTGACCATCGACAATTCCGATCGCCTTGCTCCGGCCGGATTCAACGACAGCGATCAGCTGGAGATTACTCGCCGCATCACCCGCGATGTCGGAAGTGCCTACAAGGTGAATTCCAAGGATACCCGCGCCCGTGATGTGCAGATGCTCTTTGCCGACGCCTCCACCGGGGCGCATTCGCCGGCGCTGGTGCGGCAGGGGCAGATCAGTGAGCTGATCAATGCCAAGCCCAAGAACCGGCGCAAGGTGCTTGAGGATGCTGCCGGGATCGGCGGTCTCTATCAGCGTCGCCACGAGGCGGAACTGAAACTTAAGAATACCGAGGCCAACCTGCTGCGGGTGGATGACGTCATCGAACAGCTTGCCTCGCAACTGGGCCAACTGGCACGTCAGGCGCGGCAGGCCGCGCGGTATCGCGCGATCGGCGCGGATCTGCGGCAGGCTGAGGGCATGTTGCTATATCGCCGATGGCGCGAGGCGGATGACGCCCGAAAAGGGGCCGAGGAGCTGCTGCAGGCCCGGATCGCTCAGGCCGCGAAAGCTGAGGCGCTGGCGCGGGACGGCGCCACAGCCCGGCAATCGCGCGAAGAGCTCTTGCCGCCCCTGCGCGAGGAAGAGGCGATCGCCGGAGCGGTGTTGCAGCGGCTTCTGGTGCAGCGCGATGCGCTCTCCGATCAGGAGACGCAGGCCCGCGGCCGCATCGAAACCCTGTCTTCCCGAGTGGAGCAGCTGACACGTGACATGGAGCGTGAGGCGGGCCTCAACCGGGACGCTGGCGAAACGATTGAACGGCTTGAATGGGAAGCCCGCGAACTGGCCAAGGCGGCTGACGGCTATGATGACCGGCTTGCCGAGGCGGCCGAGGCGGCACGCGAAGCGGGGACGGTCCTGCAGGAGCGCGAAGCCGACCTGAGCCAGCAGACAGAAGACGTTGCGCGGCTTGCGGCACGGCACCAATCCGCACAGCGCTACCTAGCGGATTGTCGAAAAACGCTGGACCGCACTCAGACCGACGCGCAGCGGGCACATGAGACGGTGGCGCAGGCCAAGGAGACCTTGGAGCGCAGCGCCGCGGCCGCCGATGAGGCGCGCGAGCGTCAGGAATACGCGCATGAGATGTGCGACCGCGCCGAAGCGGTGCTGGCCGACGCCGAAGTCAATCGCGCCGAGACCCAATCGCGGGAGGCCGATGCCCGGGCAGAACGGTCCGAGGCCGAAGGGGAGACCAATGCCTTGCGGGCGGAAGTCACGGCGCTGGCACGGTTGTTGGATCGTGACACGGCAGAAGGCGGGCAGATTCTCGACCGGCTTCAGGTGCAGCAGGGCTTTGAAAAGGCGCTTGGCGCGGCGCTCGCCGATGATCTGCGCGCGCCGGAGGTCGAGGATGATGGCCCGACCGGTTGGGCCGTCCTGCCCGCCTATGACACGGAGCAGCCGTTGCCGCATGGCGTGACGTCGCTCTCTCATCATGTCTCCGTGCCGGATGTACTCAGCCGCCGTATGGGGCAGATCGGCCTTGTCTCCGCAGATGAAGGCAACCGGCTGCAGCCGCTTTTGCGGCCCGGTCAGCGCCTTGTCAGCCTTGAGGGCGATCTTTGGCGCTGGGACGGGTTCCGGGCCTGGGCCGAGGACCAGCCGTCAGCCGCGGCTTTGCGTCTGGAACAGCTGAACCGGCTCGAAGCGCTGAAGCAGGAGATGGCCGAGGCCTCCGCACGGCTGGAAGGCACGCAGGCGGCGCATGAGGCGCTTTCGGCGCGGCTCGCTGAACTGACCCGTGCCGACCGGGAGGCCCGCGACGCCCGGCGCGAAGCGGATCAGGCTTTGACCCAGGCGACCCGTGCCTTCAACCGCGCCGAGGCAGACCGCGATATGGCGGAAAGCAAGCTTGAGAGCGCGAGCCTGTCTGTGCGCCGCTTCGAGGATGAAATGGGCACCGCGCGGTCGCAGCTTCTGGAAGCGGAGCGCGCGGTCGCGGATCTTGATGATCTCGACGAGGCGCGGGCGCAGGTCGAAGACGTCAAGATGACGGTCGAGGCGGCGCGTATGACCATGATGTCCCGCCGCTCCGCCCATGACGAGCTGCGCCGCGAAGGCGAAGCCCGCAAAGGCCGCGCCCAGCAGGTGACAAAGGACCTCTCGGGATGGCGGCACCGTCTGGAAACGGCAGAAAAGCGGGCGGGCGAGCTGGCGGAGCGCAAGGCGCAAACCGAGGATGAACTGGCCGTGGCGATGGATGCGCCTGCGGACTTGGCGCAAAAGCGCGAGGAGCTGTTATACCAGATCGACTCCGCCGAGAGCCGGAAAGCCGAGGCGACCGATGCGTTGAGCGTGGCCGAACACGCCCTGCGCGAGGCGCTTGCCAATGAACGCGAAGCGGAGCGTTTGGCCGGTGAGGCCCGGGAAGCCCGTGCCGCCGCGCAGGCCCGCGCCGAGGCCGCGCAGGAGACGGTCGCCGCGGCGGCCGAGCGGATCTCCGAGGATCAGGAAACCACGCCGCAGCAGCTTCTGGAGCGGCTGGATATGGCGCCGGACTCCATGCCCGGTGCCGATCAACTCGAAGGTGATGTGGCGCGGCTGAAACGGCAGCGTGATGCGCTTGGGGCGGTCAACTTGCGGGCGGAGGAGGACGCCAGAGAGGTTCAGACCGAGCATGACGAGCTGGTCTCTGAGAAAGCGGATCTCGAAGAGGCGATCAAGACTCTGCGCAACGGCATTGCCAGCCTGAACCGCGAAGGGCGCGAGCGCCTGTTGACGGCCTTCGAGCAGGTAAACAGCAACTTCTCGATGCTGTTCACACATCTTTTCGGTGGCGGCGAGGCGAGCCTTGTCATGGTCGAAAGCGACGATCCGCTGGAAGCGGGCCTGGAGATCATGTGCCAGCCACCGGGCAAGAAGCTCTCCGCGCTCTCACTTTTGTCCGGGGGGGAGCAAACCCTGACGGCGCTTGCGCTGATCTTTGCGGTCTTCCTCGCCAATCCGGCGCCGATCTGCGTTTTGGACGAGGTGGATGCACCGTTGGACGATGCCAACGTCACGCGGTTCTGCGATATGCTGGATGAAATGTGCCGCCGGACCGACACGCGGTTCCTGTGCATTACACACCACGCGGTCACCATGGCGCGGATGGACCGATTGTTTGGCGTGACCATGCAGGAGCAAGGCGTGTCGCAGCTTGTTTCTGTTGATCTCAAGGTGGCCGAGAAGCTGGTGGCGTGAGGACGGGCACGGCGCTCGTCGGCGTTTCACGCCAACATCGCCCCGCCCACCGTCCCATTGGTCGCCTTCGGCGGTTCGGCCGCATCGTTGCCAGGGAAATGCTGGAGGTCTGATGAGATTGTTTGCCCTCGTCACGGGTGTCATGGTGGCCTTCGCGGCCAATTCTGTTCTGAACCGCGCGGCGGTTGGGGCCGACTTGATATCGCCAATGGCCTTCGGGGTCATTCGTCTGTGGGCCGGTGCCGCAACGCTCTTGCTGCTGGCGATGGTCCTGCGTGGCAGGCTGCGGTTTGCCGGAGTGGGGCGCGCCTCCGGCGTGATCGGGCTGTTGGCCTATATTTTTGGGTTTTCCTACGCCTACCTGGCCTTGGACTCGGGGCTTGGCGCGCTGATTCTGTTTGGGACCGTGCAGGTCACGATGTTCGTTGGCGCGGTGTTGGGCGGGGATCGCCCGCACGGGGTGCGTTGGATCGGCGCAGCGCTGGCGCTTGCCGGTTTGGCTTGGCTCGTCTCTCCGACGCTCGCCAGCCCGAAGAGCGGTTTCGGCCCGGCGGTTTTCATGGGCGTAGCCGGGATCGGATGGGGGATTTATTCGCTGGCCGGGCGGCAAGCGGAGGACGCACTGATGTCGACGGCTGCGAATTTTGCAATCGCCGCACCGCTTGCGCTCTTGGGCGGCATCAGCACGGTTTCCGAATGGGTGGAGATCTCTGGCGCCGGTCTCCTGCTGGCCGTGATATCCGGGGCGCTGACATCCGGGTTGGGCTATGCCCTGTGGTACGCCGTCCTGCCAAGACTTGAAGCCAGTGTTGCCGCGGTCGCCCAGCTCACTGTTCCGGTGATCGCCATGGCGGGCGGTATGGCCTTTCTCTCCGAGCCATTGACCGGGCGTTTCGTTATCGCAGCGGCGGTGATCCTTGGTGGCGTGGCGCTTTCGGTTCTGGGGCCGCGTTATTTCACCAGGGCTTCGAGCGGATCATAGAGGACCCCTTCCTGCCATGGCAGGGTGCGCAAGCTGTCCGGTTTCAGATGCAGATCGGCGACATCGCTGCGCGAGAACCAACGGCGTTTGTGCACGATTCCTTCGGGGTCGAGCCAATCGTCACGAAGCGTGCCGTCGGTTACAGTACAGCGAAAAAACAGCTCTACCTGATGGAAAGACCCGCCGGGATCGTGGAATTCGTTCACCAGGCAGGGCTGCCCCACGGCGATTCTCAGACCGGTTTCCTCAAAAACCTCCCGTGCGAGATTGTCGGGCAGGCTTGTTCCGCGCTCCACGCCGCCGCCCGGGGCGCACCACAGCATGCTCTCGTTTCCGGGCCAGGCATTGACCAGAAGCAGCTGGCCCTGATGCAGGATGACGGCGCGCGTGGCGAGGCGGGGGCAGGGCATGGCGGCTTCCTTTCCCCTCTTTCTTAGGACGCGGTCCCGGGCTATGCCAGCGCCATGCGTATCCTGACCTTTATCTTGTTTCTGTTTGCCGCGCCGATGGCGCGGGCGTCCGATTGTGTGGTTCTGCTGCATGGTCTGGCGCGGAGTGAGTATTCGCTGCTGCTGATGGAGACGGTTCTGGAGGCGCGGGGCTTCCATACGGTGTTGCCGGGGTATCCTTCAACCGAAGAGCGGGTGCAGCGATTGGCGGATGTGACCCTTCCCGAAGCGGTGTCAGCCTGCGGCGACAGAACCGTGCATTTCGTCACGCATTCCATGGGCGGGATCCTGCTGCGCTTCTGGCTGAGGGATCATCGGCCGACGCGCCTTGGCCGGGTGGTCATGCTTGCGCCGCCCAATCAGGGCAGCGAGCTGGTCGACGAGCTTGGTGGACTGGAGTTGTTTCGCTGGGTCAATGGACCTGCGGGGTTGCAGCTTGGCACCGGGCCGGAGGACCTGCCCAAATTGCTGCCGCCGGTCGACTTCGAACTGGGGGTGATCGCGGGGAGCCAATCGCTCAATCCGGTGTTTTCCGCACTGATTCCGGGGCTGGACGATGGCAAGGTTTCGGTTGAATCGACCAAGGTTGAAGGGATGCACTGGCACATCACGCTGCCGGTGACCCACACCTACATGATGCAGGCGCCTGCGGTGATGGCGCAGGTGGCGCTGTTCCTGGAAGAGGGGCGGTTCGAGCCGGGGTTGGACTGGACCGACCTGCTGGATGCGGAGCAGCTTGGATGTCTGATCGGAGAGTGCGATGGCGATTGAATGCTGCCTTACCGGCGCGCGGGTGCTGCGTCCGGATGGCTTTGACGACGGACCGCTGAGTCTTGGTGGCGGGCGGATATGCGAGCACGGTGGGCGGGTCGTTGACCTCTCCGGGTTTGATGTTCTGCCGGGTATCGTGGACGCGCACGGGGATGGTTTTGAACGGCACATGGCGCCGCGCCGGGGCGCTCTGCGCGAGCGCGATGCGGGGATGTTGGCGGTCGCGGCAGAACTGGCGGCCTGCGGGATCACCACGGGTGTGCTGGCACAATTCTGGAGTTGGGAAGGCGGCCTGCGCGGACCGGAGTTCGCCGAGGAAGTCTTTGAAAGCGTTGCCTTTGTTGCGCCGACGGTTCCGGTGGATTTGCAGCTGCAACTTCGGCTTGAAACGCATTACCTCGAAAGTCACGCGCGGGCGGAAGTCGCGATAAACCGCTTTGGCATTGGCTATGTCGTGTTCAACGATCACCTGCCCCATGACAGGCTTCGCGAGGGCCGCAAACCGCCGCGTCTGACCGGTCAGGCCTTGAAATCGGGGCGCAATCCTGATGCGCATTTTCAGCTGCTGCTGGACTTGCACGCGGCCGGCGATGGTGTTCCGGCAGCGATGGATGCGCTCTGTGAGCGGTTGGCGGCGCAGGGCGTGTTGATGGGCAGTCATGATGATCATACCGCGGCCGATCGTGCGGATTGGCGGCGACGCGGCGTGCGGATTGCAGAGTTCCCCGAGACCATGGAAGCGGCGCAGGCGGCGCGGGATGCGGGCGAGGCGGTAATCCTCGGCGCGCCGAATGTGGTGCGCGGCGCGAGCCACAAAGGCAACGCCTCGGGTCAGGATCTGATCGCGGCCGGACTGTGCGATGCCTTGGCGTCTGATTATCACTACCCGTCGCCGGCGCGGGCGGCATGGCGCTGTGTCGAGCTGGGTTTGCTTGATGAAACAGAGGCTTGGGCGCTCGTCTCTTCCGGTCCTGCGCGGCTGCTCGGGCTTGAGGATCGCGGCACGCTTGCGGTTGGCAAGCGCGCGGATCTGGTGATCGTGGAGCGAGGCAGTCGCCGGATCGCGGCGACTATCGCCGGCGGTCAGGTTGCCTATATGAGCGGGGCGGTAGCGGACCGGTTCATCCGTTGACCGCCGGTCCGGCGGGGTGCCAGGTTTGTTTGCCGCAAAGCCGGATCAGGGTTTGACGATCCGGTTGACGTGTCCCATTTTACGGCCCGGCTTGGTCTCTGCCTTGCCATAGAGGTGCAGGGCGCAACTTCCGTCGCGCGCCAGTTCAGGCACGCGGTCCATGTCGGCGCCGATCAGGTTTTCCATCACCACATCGCTGTGCCGGGCGCCATCGCCAAGCGGCCAGCCCGCAATGGCGCGGATGTGCTGCTCGAATTGACAGATGGCGCAGCCGTTCTGTGTCCAATGGCCGGAGTTGTGCACGCGCGGGGCGATTTCGTTGACGATAAGCTGCCCCGGCGTCACGAAAAGCTCGACACCCATCACGCCGACATAATCCAGCGCATTGAGGATGCGGCCGGCCAGCAGCACCGCATCGGTTTGCAGGCGTGCAGGCAGCTTGGCGGGGACGGTGGTGGTGCTGAGGATGCCGTCCTTGTGTACATTCTCGCCGGGATCGTAGGCCGAAACCTGGCCGTCCTGGCTGCGCGCGGCAATGACGGACACCTCCAGAGAGAAATCGACAAACCCTTCGAGGATCGACGGCGCGCCGTTCATGTCGTTCAGCGCCTGATCCGCGTCTTCGGGGGATTTGATGCGTGCCTGGCCCTTGCCGTCATAGCCGAAGCGACGGGTTTTCAGGATCGACGGTGTGCCAATATTTTCAATGGCTTGGGCGAGAGACGCCCCGTCGGTGACATCCGCGAAAGGCGCCGTGGCAAGGCCCAGATCAGTCAGGAAAGTCTTTTCGGTCAGGCGATCCTGACTGATGCGCAGAGCTTCGCGATTGGGATGGATCGGGCGGATCGCCTCCAGAATGTCGAGCGCGGAGGTGGGGATGTTTTCAAACTCATAGGTGATGACGTCCACGGCCCCGGCAAAGGCCTTGAGCGCGGCCTCGTCCTCATATGAGGCCGTCGTCACGGCATGGGCGACGTCGCCTGCGGGCGGGTTTGCGCTTGGCTCGAAGATGTGCGTCCTGAAGCCGAGGCGGCTTGCCGCGACACTGAGCATGCGGCCAAGCTGACCGCCGCCGAGGATTCCGATGGTCGATCCGGTGGGAAGGGGCGTGGTCATGGCGTGTCCTCAGGCAGGATTCGGTACGATTTGGGGCCTGTTTGGTACAAAATACCCTCGCGTCTCAAGCTGCAATTCGTGCCCGAATCAGCAGTTGAGTACAAAATTGCGCCAGTTTGGTACAAAAGGCAGGACGGCTTGCTCAGGGCGCGTCACGATCGGGCTCATCGGCGATGGAGGCGGACAGATCGCTGCGCCATTGGTCCAGCCGTTCGGCCAGCGCCGGGTCTTGCAAGGCAAGGATGCCCGCTGCCATCAGCCCACCGTTCTTTGCGCCCGCCGCGCCGATGGCCATGGTCGCAACCGGAAAGCCGCGCGGCATCTGCAGGATCGAATAGAGGCTGTCGACGCCCGAAAGCGCGCGCGTCTGGACCGGGATGCCGATCACCGGAACGCGGGTCTTCGACGCCATCATGCCCGGCAGGTGCGCCGCACCGCCAGCGCCGGCGATGATCACCTGAAGGCCGCGCTCGACGGCGGTCTTGCCATAGGTCCAGAGCCGATCAGGGGTGCGGTGCGCCGAGACGATCTTGGTCTCATAGGGCACGCCAAGCTCGTCCAGAACGTCCGCCGCCTCCTTCATGGTTGGCCAGTCCGACTGGCTGCCCATGATGATTCCGACCTTGATCTCTGCCATTTACGCCTCCAGCAATGAGAAGCGCGGACTATACCGGGGCCGTGGCGTGTGACAAGCGTGGGCTAAGGGATGAAACAGGCAGTGCAGCAGTTTTGCATGGGTTTGGTGTTGGCCTTGCTGGGCGGCGGCGCCATGGCCGATATTTGTGACGGGTCCGAGCCGCCGGTCTATCCTCTGGAAGAACTCCTGTTTGGCGACGGTCTGGAGATGAGCTATGCGCTTTTCCCCTTCGATCCGTCTCAGCCGCTTCCCGTGTTCAACGAGCAGGTATGGGACACAACGACAAGGATCAGGCAGCCGCTTCGTGACGTCCTGCTGTTGACCGTCGCTGATGCGACGATGGTTGGGGGCATGCCGCTGGACCGACTTGTCACGATCTGGCCGGAGCCTATGTGGCAGGCGGTCATGGAGGCCCTGGAGCGGCACGGTTTGTCGGAACAGAAGGCGGCTTTGGCGGAGATCCCGGAAATCCTGGAATTTTGGGAGGAGGGGCCCGAGGCGCGGACGGGCCGATTGATCGCGCTCTGGTCCGTCGACGGGCCGGAGCGTCGGCGTATCGAGGCTGCGCTGTCTCAGGCGATGGAGCGGTTTGTTACAGCAGAGCCGACCGTCCGCACCCATCTGGTCAATTTCATCGAGTCCGACCCGTCGCTTGCGGAAAGATATGCGGCGCGCCGGATGTCCATAACGGATGAGGAAAAGTTGCGTTGGCTAGAGCAGGAGTTGATGACCTGTTTCGACGGCCACCCTTGGACCGAGGGCGCGCCGTTGCCGTTCGGCGCTCTTGATAAGACGAGGCGCGATGTTCTGACGCTTGCCATGCTGCGCACCTATCTTGCCCAGGACATGCTGCATTTTCTGTACCGACCTGAGGACCCCGTGTTTGCAACGGTCCTGCCCATGGCTGCGGAAGCGATGGATCGCTCGGGACTGGCGCAGGATGCCGATGTTCTGGCGCGAGCCTTGTCCGCAGAAAATCGGGAGGCGGGACTCGACCTTCTGCGCGGCTTGAATGCAGGGCGCATCCAGGGTGGTCTGATCGAGATAGCCAAGGACGCGAACCTCTGGCCGCAATAGTCCTCAGGCGATGATGTCGGGCAACAGCCGGTCTTCGATCAGGGCGATCTTGTCCTTGAGGTGCAGCTTTTTCTTTTTCAGCCGCTGCAGCGTGATCTGATCGGCGGTGCCGGTTGCCTGAAGCGCACGAATGGCTTCATCGAGATCGCGGTGCTCGCGCTTGAACACTTCAAGCTCGACGCGGAGCACATCGTCCGTCTTCATCGAGATATCGGAAGGCGCGTTCATGGGGAATCCCGGTTCTGTGTCGACAGGGGTGTAACATACCGGTTCTTTACGAATCCGCAAAGCCCTTGCGTTACGCCTGCTGCCTACCCATATTTTGATCACGAGGGTCGCCGTAACGGGGCCCCTGTGTATGACGGTCGCTTGAACAGAGGACGTGTCGATGACCAAAATGACGTTGGGGTCCTACCCGCATATGCTCGGCTTTGAGCAATTGGAGCGCCTGCTGGAACGCACGGCCAAGAGCTCCGAGGGCTATCCCCCTTTTAACATTGAACAAACCGCCGAGGCGTCTTATCGCATCACGCTTGCCGTTGCGGGCTTTGCCGAGGGGGACTTGTCGATCACCGTCGAGGACCGCCAGTTGGTGATCCGGGGTCGGCAACGCGACGATGGCTCCGAGCGCATCTTTCTTCATCGTGGAATCGCAGCCCGGCAATTTCAGCGCAGCTTTGTGCTCGCCGATGGGGTCGAGGTGGGCGAGGCCGTGATGGAAAACGGATTGCTGCACGTGGATCTGACCATTCAACGCCCCGAGACCGTGGTTCAGACGATTCAGATCAGGAAGGGATAAACCTATGTATACCAAGCATGAATTGACACAGTTCGCCGATGATCGGATCGTTTATGTGCGCCCTGTGAAGATCAATGAACTTCCCAAGGAAGTGCAAACGGAGATGGCCGGGCTGGAGGAAATCTATGCCGTGCACAACGCGGATGGCGAGCGGCTTGCGCTTGTGAAGGATCGGGCGATGGCCTTCATCCTTGCCCGACAGAATGATTTCGCGCCGGTGACGGTGCACTGATTGCCGGTCGGTCGAATGACTGCAGCAACAAGGAAAAGCCCGCGATGCAATCGCGGGCTTTTTTATTGAAGGCTGTCGGCGGACGCCCCTTTGACGGAGGCGCCGACCGGCTGTCGTGCCGGCGTCAGACCACGGTTGTGGTGACGGAGATGTTGCCGTTTGTGGCATGGCTGTAGGGGCAGATTTCGTGCCCGGCGTCGGCGGTCTTCTGCGCCTCGGCGGTGTCCACACCGGGGAAATGCACCTCCAGCTCCACGGTCAGGCCAAAGCCCTTGTCGCTGCGCGGGCCAATGCCGACGGTTGCTTTGACGGTGGCGTCATCGGGCACCTTGGCCAGGCTATCGTCCTGAGTCGTCGCAAATTTCATCGCGCCGAGATAGCAGGCGGCATAGCCCGAGGCGAAAAGCTGTTCGGGGTTGTGGCCGGTGCCGGAGCCACCCATCGCCTTGGGCGGGGTCAAGGCGAGGTCGATCGCACCATCTTCGGTTTTCACGTGGCCTTCGCGGCCCCCCGTGGCGGTGGCGGCAATGGTGTATTTGACGTCGATACTCATGTGCGTCTCCTTTCGTGTTCGCTTGATAGGCAGGTAAGGCTGCGCGGGGCCGGTTCAACAGCGCTGCGGTTAACTTTTGCGTGGCGGCGCCGATGCGAGCGGGGTGCAAAGCCGGAATCGCTGTCGGCGGCGGCGATCTGCGCGCGGATGCCGGTCCGGACCGTTGTTTTCAGCGCGCACCGTGGCGCGCCACGATGCAACGCAAAAAGCCCCGCCGGGTGGCGGGGCTTTCCTGTGTCCTGGGAGGGCGCTTACTGCCCGGCGATGAGGCCGAGGCTTTCCAGCTTCAGGATCACCTGATGGGCGCAGTTGTCCACGTCCACATTCTCGGTCTCGACGCGCAGTTCCGGGTTGGCCGGCACATCGTAGGGGTCGGAAATGCCGGTGAATTCCTTGATCTTGCCTTCGCGGGCGAGCTTGTAGAGGCCTTTGCGGTCCCGGCGTTCGCACTCTTCGATCGTGGTGGCGACGTGCACTTCGATGAAGGCGCCGAACTGCTCGATATCCTCACGCACGGCACGGCGGGTGGCGGCATAGGGCGCGATGGGCGCACAGATGGCGATGCCGCCGTTCTTGGTGATTTCCGACGCGACATAGCCGATCCGGCGGATGTTGAGATCGCGGTGCTCCTTGGAGAAGCCCAGCTCGGAGCTGAGGTTCTTGCGCACGATATCGCCATCGAGCAGCGTCACCGGGCGTCCGCCCATCTCCATCAGCTTGACCATGAGCGCGTTGGCGATGGTCGATTTGCCGGAGCCGGAGAAACCGGTGAAGAAGACGGTGAAGCCCTGGTTCGAGCGCGGCGGCTTGGTGCGGCGCAGTTCCTTGACCACCTCGGGGAAGGAGAACCACTCGGGAATTTCCAGACCTTCGGACAGACGGCGGCGCAGTTCGGTGCCGGAGATGTTGAGGATGGTGATGTCGTCCTTGTCCTCGATCTCGTCGATGGCCTCGTACTGGGCGCGTTCCTGAACCCAGACCATGTGCTTGAAGTCGACCATTTCGCAGCCGATTTCGGACTGGTACTGGCGGAACAGGTCCTGTGCGTCATAGGGGCCGTAGAAGTCTTCACCGGCGGAATTCTTGCCGGGGCCGGCGTGGTCGCGGCCAACGATGAAGTGGGTGCAGCCGTGGTTGGCGCGGATCAGACCGTGCCAGACGGCTTCGCGCGGGCCCGCCATACGCATGGCGAGGTTGAGCAGCGACATGGTGGTGGTCGACTGCGGGTATTTGTCGAGGACCGCCTCGTAGCAGCGCACGCGGGTGAAGTGATCCACGTCGCCCGGCTTGGTCATGCCGACGACCGGGTGGATCAGCAGGTTGGCCTGCGCTTCCTTGGCGGCGCGGAAGGTCAGTTCCTGGTGCGCGCGGTGCAGCGGGTTGCGGGTCTGGAAGGCCACAACCTTGCGCCAGCCAAGCTTGCGAAAGTAGGCGCGCAGCTCGTTCGGGGTGTCGCGGCGGGCGCGGAAGTCATAGTGCACCGGCTGCTGGATGCCGGTGACCGGGCCGCCGAGGTAGATCTTGCCCGCGTGGTTGTGCAGGTAGTTGACCGCCGGATGCGCGAGGTCGTCGGCACCAAAGACCTTCTCGGCCTCATGCGCCTTGTTTGGCTCCCATTTGTCGGTGACGGTCATGGTGCCGAGGATCACGCCCTCCTGATCGCGCAGGGCGATGTCCTGGCCGAGTTCGATGGTGTCGGCGAATTTTTCGGACACATCGAGAGTGATCGGCATCGGCCAGAGCGTGCCATCGGCAAGCCGCATGGTGTCGACGACAGAGTTATAATCCTCTTCGGACAGGAAGCCCTTGAGCGGGTTGAAACCGCCGTTCATCAGCAGCTCGAGATCGCAGATCTGGCGCGGGGTCAGGTCATGCGAGGTCAGCTCACCGGCTTCGACTTTGAGTTTCTGGGCCGAGTCGTACGAGACGTACAGCTCCGGGATCGGGGCGAGGTTGTTCTGCATCAGGCTGCTCCTGTATTTCAGAGGTGTCAGATCGCTTACCGAGCCTGTCAGTTCGGTATAAAGCGCGGTGTATTCGGTGAATTTCCGGGCGAGAAAGGCGTCGATCAGGCGGTCTTTCTCGGCTTTCCCCGCAGGGGTCAGCACATAGGTGAACCGTTGTCTGCGATCCCGGGCGCTGGTGCGTTCCGTGATGGTAACAAGACCGGCCGCGGCGGCTGCCCGCAATTGCGTGTTGAGCTTTCCAAGCGAGACTTTCAGGGCCTCGGCGATGGTACGCTGGCTGGCTTCCGGCGCGCGGTCGAGTTGACGCAGCAGCAAAAACAGCTGGTCTTCGTCCGGGAGCGTGGGTTTGGCCGTATGCGCATTCATGGTCGGGCGACTCAAAGTGTGTTCAATGTTGAACACATGTCACTCTTTGCCCCGGTGGGAAACCCCGGAAATGGCCGTTTGGCGGTCTTTCGCCGAAACCCTGCGTTGCTGAACGCGCATGGCTGCGCGCACGTAACAGTTGCACAATCGCCGGTTTTCGAGGACGATAGCGCATATTTCATGGAGGAATTGCGATGAAACGGGTCTTGATGGCCGTGGTGTTTGCGCTTGGATTCGCGGCGCCTGTGCAGGCCTTGGTGTTTGGCGATGGCGACAGCTATAGCGCCAGTTTCAACCTTCTGGATTACGATGCGGGTGCCGGAGCGCAGGTCTTGCCGTCCTACAATCGCATCGGATCGAGCGTTGGTTTCCTTGGGTCGAATGCGCTTGATACGGGAGAGCAGGCGATCATCGACGTCACCTATGGCTCGGGCGAGACTGCGCAATTCATCTTTTCAGGCACGTCCAGCGGGCTGCTTGGCATATCGAACACGCAGATCGTCGCGCCCTATGCCGAGACAACGGGGACGGTGACGATCACGGCCATGGGCAGTTTCGATCTGAGCGCGCTGAGCGTGATTTCCAAAGGCAACCTGAGCACTGGCGGGGTCTCGCTCTTTTCCCATTCGGTGTTCGATGATCTGAGCATTGCGGCGGTGCCGCTGCCTGCGGGGACGGGGCTGTTGCTGATGGCGCTGGGTGGTCTGGGATTGGTTCGGCGACAGGCCAATACCTGAAAACGCCGGGGCTTCAGGCAACCGGGTCGTGAACGACGGTGAAGCGACGCATCGCCCACGGGCCGATGCCGTCATGAAACAACAAGGCCAGCGGTCGAATGAGGGAGGGGGTCACAATGACCGGCTCATAGTCCTCTTCGCTGGCCTCATGGACCAGACCGCCCTCCTCGTCGCAGACCATGCCCGCGTGGGGATTTCCTTGTAGCGCGGCCTCCAGGTAGTGCCGCAGCTGTGCAAAGGGGCAGTCGGGAATATCGGCCAGCGGATCGGGGGCGGGGCAGGGCGCATCCCGTGTCCAATCGACACTTTCTGCCATTAGACATGTGCACCCCAGCGTGTCGCCACGTCGTCCGCCAAGCCGGTAAACATGATGGTAAGCGGCCAGCGGCTCCGGTTTCCAACCGGCGGGCTCAAGCCCGAGCCCGCCGTCGCAAAGATTTTCGGGTTCGCGCAGTGCGTTGTTGCTGCCGATATAGACCGAAAGGCACACAGCGTCAGGCGCTTGCCGGTTCGTTTGCCGCTTCCGGGGCAGGCTCTGCGGCGTCGCCCTGTTCGGCCAGCCAGCGTTCGGCCTCCAGCGCGGCCATGCAGCCCATCCCGGCGGAGGTGACGGCCTGGCGATATTTGTGATCCGTCAGATCGCCCGCGGCGAAGACGCCGGGGATCGAGGTTTCGGTGCTGTCCGGTTTGGTCACGACATAGCCGCCCATGTGAGTTTCAAGCACGTCTTTGACCAGCTCGTTCGCCGGGGCGTGGCCGATGGCGACGAAGACGCCGGCACAGGGGATTTCGGTGATCTCGCCGGTCTTCACGTTCTTGACCTTCACGCCGGTGACGCCCTTGGGATTGTCGTCGCCGACGACCTCCTCAAGCTGATGGAACCAGAGCGGCTCGATCTTGGGGTTCTTGAACAAGCGGTCCTGCAGGATCTTCTCCGAGCGCAGTTCGTCGCGGCGGTGGATCAGCGTGACCTTCGAGGCGAAGTTGGTCAGGAACAGCGCCTCTTCGACGGCGGTGTTGCCACCCCCGATCACCACGATCTCCTTGCCGCGATAGAAAAAGCCGTCGCAGGTGGCGCAGGCGGAGACGCCGAAGCCCTTGAACGCCTCTTCGGAGGGCAGGCCGAGCCATTTGGCGCGCGCCCCTGTGGCGAGGATGATCGCATCGGCGGTATAGGTCGTGCCCGAATCGCTGTGCGCCACGAAGGGACGCTTGTCGAAGTCGACCTTTGAGATGATATCGCCGATGATCTCCGTGCCCATGGCGCGGGCGTGGGCCTCCATGCGAACCATCAGGTCGGGGCCCTGGACCTCGGTGTCGCCGGGCCAGTTCTCCACCTCGGTGGTGGTGGTGAGCTGACCGCCGGGCTCCAGACCCTGCACGAGGATCGGCTCCAGCATGGCGCGGGAGGC
Organism: Pacificoceanicola niger; assembly: GCF_048553275.1. Classification (NCBI taxonomy): domain Bacteria; kingdom Pseudomonadati; phylum Pseudomonadota; class Alphaproteobacteria; order Rhodobacterales; family Roseobacteraceae; genus Pacificoceanicola; species Pacificoceanicola niger. The sequence goes on along the minus strand of NZ_JBLZMW010000013.1, from coordinate 81,887 downwards.
ATAGACGCCGGCGGTGTAGCCTGCGGGGCCGGAGCCGATGATCAGAACCTTGGTGTGGCGGGTGTCGGACATGGCGGACTCCTTCCGTGAAATCGGGACTTGCCCCATATAGGAGGTCGGGCGGCGCGGGGAAAGGCCCGCCGATGGCCGGTCTGTCTCCCGGTGGCGGGGGGGCAGGGCGTTTGAAGACTGGCCGGGGGATCGTGTGCGCGGCGCCGGAGCGGTAAGATTTCGGGATGCCGCAAAAGAATGTTGCGCTTCTGTGAAACATTATTGCGCGGAGCGCGCGGCATGGTATAATAATCGCGAAAATGGGAGAGTTCTATGGCTGGGCATCGGCTGGATCCGATTGATCGCAAGATACTTGCGGAATTACAGGCTGATGGGCGAATGACCAATGTCGAATTGGCCAAGCGGGTCGGCATTTCCGCGCCGCCCTGTCTGCGCCGCGTTCGCGCGCTCGAAGAGATGGGCTTTATCAAGGGGTATCACGCCGAGGTCGACGCCCGCGAGCTGGGATTCGAGGTTCAGGTCTTTGTGATGGTCGGACTGCAAAGCCAGGCCGAGACCGATCTGCGCGCGTTTGAGGAGCGGTGCCGGGGCTGGCCGCTGGTGCGCGAGTGTCACATGCTGAATGGCGAGGTGGATTTCATTCTGAAATGCGCGGCGCCGGACCTGTCCACCTTCCAGAGCTTCCTGACCGGCGAGTTGCTGACCGCGCCCAATGTGGCGAGCGTCAAGACGTCGCTGGTGATCCGTGGAGCAAAGGACGAGCCCGGCGTGCCGTTCGATGTATTGGAGGCGCGGCTGAGCAAGTCCGCCTGACGCGAAAACCGCGCAACCCGGGGGCTGCGCGGCTTCCGCGTACTCGTAAAAGACACGTGAGCGAGAGAGAAAGAAACAGAGAGCGGCGAGCCGGTGGCCAGCCGTTTTTTTGTGAGTTCAGGTGTCGATGAGGCTGTCGATGACTTCGCGGCTGGTGCGGGTCAGGCTGACCTGCCCGAAGTCTTCGAGTTGGGCGATGTTCGGGAACATGGAGAGGAAGAGCGCGCGCAGGTTCGGGCCGAGCGCCTGTCCGGCGGATTTGCCGGGGTGGTAGGTTTCCATCTCGATACCGCCGACCTTCATCGTCGTGTGGCGGGCGGTCATCAGATTGTACATCTGCACCGGGCCTGCGGGCGTGATCTGGAGAAGGCGGTCACCGTCTGCGTAGTCACGGACCGGGGCCAGCACCGCATCCTGCCCGAGCAGCGTGCCGAGTTTTGGATGGCGGACGACCATGCGGGCGGCGGGACCGACAAGCAGATCCATGTGCGGCCGGTCCGGGCCATAGGCCCCGGCGGTGACGCGGGTCAGCGCGGTCAGGGTCGTGTCGGCCTCGTCGCGGCCCGGGATGTAGGTGGTCGACCCGATCCACATGACCGGTTCGGCGCCGCTTGCGGTTTCGATGTAGTCGCCGGGGAGGAGATCTTCGATCGCGACGGGGCCGCGCACGGTGGGAAAGAGTGTGCCGCGCGCAAAAGCGGTCGCGGTCTCCTCGAAGAGCGGTGTGGCCGGAGCGATGTGAGACTTGAAAGAGACGGTGAGGTCGGGAAGCAGGGCCGCCGCTTCGTATTTGCGCATCAGCGCGACGTTGCGCCGGGGTTCGGCGAGGCCATGCGCCACGCCAACGGGGTGGGCGACGGTCAGGTCGTGACGGAGTTGTGTCATGTGATCCCCTCGAAAGGTTGGTCACATCCGTGTTGGCCCCCACCAACAACGACAAATGGACAGTCTTGCGCTTGCTAATTCTTGTACTGAATTAGCCGCAATCTGCCCGGTTCGTCAAAATTGAAGTAAAATATGCGATGCTAGGCTCGATAATCCCGCCCTTGCCGGCGGGATTGTCTGTTTTTCGTGGACTGTCCTGCCACATTTGCCCCGAGTGCCAGGACGAATCGGGGCGAGCCGAGATCAGGCGCTTTTCAACGCGGGTTTGGCGGGCATGCGCCGGTCGATCATGGCCTGTCGCGGAGCGCCCCGGTGCCAGGGCATCGGCGGATGCTCTTGGCGGGCGGTGGCGACGATGGATTTGATGAAACGGTTTGGTTTTTTCATGCCCGGGTCCTCGTACACTCGTTCCGATCTGAAACGGTTTGACCGGATATTGGGGCGCGTCTGTGACGGTCTCGGGATAATTGCCAGGCTTCGGTGTTGATTGTTTCCGGCGCGCGCTCACAGGCGGATTGCGGAGATCAGGCGGCCGTAGTCGGCCTCCTTGGCGTGGGTGGTGCGGCGATAGCTGTAGAAGCGGTCGGGATCGGCGTAGGTGCAGTGCCGGGTCCATTCGGCGGCCACACCGGCTTCGCGCAGGCGGTGCAGACCGTATCCGGGCAGGTCGAAATGAACCCGGTCGCCATTGCCCCCGGCAAAGAAGCGGGCATTTTCCGGATCGTCGGAGAGGAAATCGTCAAGGAATTCCGGACCAACTTCATAGGCGCGCTGAGAGATGGACGGGCCGATGACGGCCTGAATGCAGTCCCGATCGGCTCCGAGGGCGATCATGGCATCCACCGTCGATTCGAGCACCCCGTCGCGCGCCCCGCGCCAGCCGGCATGGGCGGCGCCGATGACGCCGTTGTCGGCGTCGGCGAACAGCACTGGCTGGCAGTCGGCGGTGAGGATCGAGAGCGCCAGCCCCGGCTGATCGGTGACCAGCGCATCGGCCTTTGGCCGTGGATCGGGCAAGGCACCGGTGAGGGTGACAACATCGGGGGAATGCACCTGATGCACACTCATCAGCGCCTCTGGCGGAACCTCCATGGCGGCGGCGACGCGGGCGCGGTTGATCGCGACGATTTCGGATTGGTCCGAGGAACCAGGGCCGCAGTTGAGCCCGGAAAATATCCCGGAGGAGGCGCCGCCGCGACGGGTGAAGAAGCCGTGGCGCAGCGGGGCGAGGCTGTCTGCCGTGATGATTTCGAGCGTCATGAGTTCAGTCCCGGCGGCGGTGGGGCACCCTTGGGGAAGAGTGCGAGAATCTTGAACAGCGAACCCATTTCGGCGGGGTGCGTCAACCGTCGATGTGCCGCGACATGCGATTGCAGCGCGCTGCCGCTGAGGCGCTGGGCCAGGGCCTGCGCCCGCTGCGTGATGCCAAGGCGTTCGAGAAAGACCCCCTGCGGTGTCAGTTTGCTGTGTGTTTTGAAGGCCGCGGCCGCCCCGGCGAGCGCTTCGAAGTCCACATGGGCGGTCAGGTCGGCCTGACCGGGATTGGCAAAGGGATCGGCCGTTGCATGGTGTTCAAGCGCCTGCAGCGTATCCCCGAGGCTGCGCCAGTCGCCATAGTCGATCAGCAGCGCGGCCCCGCCATGCCCGCCGATGCGGGCGGCGATCGCGGCGGTGATGGCCAGTGCGGGGCTGCAGGTTTCGACGATGTCGCCATCAGTTGTGTCGGGAATGCGGTGCGCCAGAGCGTCCTGCGGGGCGGGGTCGGTGAGGCCGGGGGCGAGGGTGCCCTGCGACAAGCCGACGACGCATTCGCGCCAGCCGTCGCCGTCGCGGGTGAACTGGCGGATCGGCAGGGCGTCGAAGAATTCATTGGCGATCAGGAAAAGGGGCGCATCGTCCGGCACGGTTTCGATGCTGTCGTGCCATGTGGGCGTGTGGTCCGAAAGGCGGCTGGCCTGTTCGCGGCGCAGCGTGGGTGAGGCCTCGACAAGGTGAAGCTGCGCGGCGGCGTGAAAGCCGGGTACGGTGTGGGCGGCGCGCAGGGCGTCAGCCATGAGCGTGCCGCGACCGGGGCCGAGTTCGGCGAGGATGAAGGGGGCGGGCGCACCCTGATCGAGCCAGGTTTGCGCGAGGCAGAGGCCGATAAGCTCGCCGAACATCTGGGAGATTTCCGGTGCGGTGGTGAAGTCGCCCTGCGCCCCGAGCGGATCGCGCGTGGTGTAATAGCCATGCACGGGATGCAGCAGACAGCTCGTCATGTAGTCGGCCAGCGTCAGCGGGCCTGTGGTGGCGATCTGCCGTTTGAGGATGTCCGCGAGCGCCGTCATGCGGGGGCGGCGCGTCTGCGCACGATGGCCATGACCGCGAGGCCGCCGAAGATCATCGGCAGGCAGAGCACTTGTCCCATGGTGAGGCCATAGCCGCCGATATGCAGGGCAAGGCCGAGGGGGTTGCCATCCGAGACGAACTGCGCGTCGGGCTGGCGGACGAATTCGACGAGGAACCGCGAGAGACCATAGCCGATGAAGAAGGTGGCGGCGGTCAGGCCGGGGATCTTCAGCGCGCCACGCCGCACGAGGATCAGCAGCACAAGGCCGAGGATCAGCCCTTCGAGCGTTGCCTCATAAAGCTGGGACGGGTGGCGGGCGCAGACCTCGCCCACGGGTTGCCCACAGTCCTGCGCAGCGCTGCCGGGAAAGGCCACGGCCCAGGGCACGTCGGTGGGGCGGCCCCAAAGCTCGGCATTGACGAAATTGGACAGGCGTCCCAGCAGCAGGCCGACGGGCGTGGCGATGGCGGCAAGGTCGGCGGTGGAGGCCAGTGGCACACGCTGTTTCCAGCAGAACCACAAGATTGCCGCCATCACACCGAGCAGGCCGCCATGGAAGGACATGCCGCCGGTCCAGACCATGGGAATCTCGATCGGGTTGGCGAGGTAATAGGCGGGTTGATAGAACAGCACATACCCCAGCCGCCCGCCGAGAATGATTCCGAGGATGATCGCGGTCAGCAAATCCTCGATCTGGTTCTCCGTCATCGGCGCCAGATCCCCGGCCCAGAGCTTCGGGCGGCGGATGGCGGCGAGTGCGATGCGCCAGCCGATCAGGATGCCCGCGATATAGGCCAGCGCGTACCAGCGGAGCGCGAAGGTCATGCCGAAAAGCTCGATGCTGAAGAGCTCGGGTGAGAGGTTCGGAAAGGGGATGTATGCCTGCATGCGTCCTGTTGTCTCCGGGCCGGGCGGGAAGTCAACCTTGTGACCGCCGCCTTTGGAGACCATATAGGACGGACATGCAACGCCGGAGTGACCCATGCAGACGCGCAACAAGGTATTCGAAGACATCTCGCAGCTGATGACCAACGCCATGGGCGTGGCGCAGGGGGCGAAGGACGAGGCCGAGAATGCCATGAAAGGCATGCTGGACCGCTGGCTTGCGGATCGCGATTTCGTGACGCGCGAGGAGTTCGACGCGGTGCGGGCCATGGCCCAGAAGGCCCGTGAAGAGAACGAGGCGCTGAAGGCCCGTCTGGACGCGCTCGAAGGCAAGTAAGCGGGACGCCTGTCCGGCGCTCGTGCCTGACGGCCCTCGCCCCGCCCGCCGTCCCATCGCGCGGTCCGCTTGCCGGTTTGGTGCGGCGGTGCCTTGCGTTAGCGCGATCATTCCTGTTTGACAGCCTTCAACAGCGCGGCCCAGAGTTGCGCGCAAGGCTGACGGGAGGATTGCCATGTATCTTGGACTGGACCTTGGGACTTCGGGGCTGCGTGCCCTATTGGTTGACGATGGCGGCGTTCCGGTCGCGTCCGAGGCCGAAGCCTACGAAGCGCAGCATCCGCGGGCGGGCTGGAGCGAGCAGGATCCGGGCGCGTGGACGGCGGCGCTGGACAAGGCGATGGGTCGGCTCAAGGCTGCTCATGGGCCTGCGCTGGCGGCGGTGCGCGGGATTGGCGTGTCCGGGCACATGCACGGTGCCACCCTGCTGGATGCCGAAGGCGCCGTGCTGCGGCCCTGCATCTTGTGGAACGACACGCGCAGCTTTGAAGAAGCGGCGACGCTCGACGGCACCGAGGGCGTGCGCGCGTTGTCCGGAAATATCGTCTTTCCGGGGTTCACCGCGCCAAAGCTGCTCTGGGTCAAGGCGCATGAGCCGGAGACCTTTGCCAAAATCGCCAAGGTTCTGCTGCCTGCCGCGTATATGAACCACCACCTGACCGGCGAGTATTTTGCCGACATGTCCGACAGCGCCGGGACGGCCTGGCTCGACGTGGGCAAGCGGGCGTGGTCAGGTGCACTGCTGCAGGCGGGCGCGATGAGCGAGACACAGATGCCCCGGCTGGTCGAGGGCAGCGAGGCGGGCGCGACATTGCGCAACGATCTGGCCGCAGCCTGGGGCATGTCCAGGGATGTGATCGTCGTTGGCGGCGCCGGAGACAATGCGGCGGCGGCCTGCGGCGTCGGCGCGATGGGCGAGCGGCAGGGGTTTGTCTCGCTCGGCACCTCCGGGGTGCTGCTGACAGGGCGCGATGGCTATGCGCCCCTGCCTGCCTCGGCGGTGCACACCTTCTGTCACGCGGTGCCGGGGCAATGGTATCAGATGGGCGTGATCCTCGCGGCGACTGACAGCCTCAACTGGCTGGCGCGGGTCACCGGCTCCAAACCGGCGGAGCTGTCGCGGGAGCTCGGCGATGCCATCGCCGGCCCGGAACGCCTGCGCTTCCTGCCGTACCTGTCGGGTGAGCGCACGCCGCATAACGACAGCCACATTCGCGGGGCCTTCCTGAATCTGGGTGTCGAGAGCGATCGCAAGGCGATGACGCAGGCGGTGATGGAAGGTGTGAGCTTTGCCCTGCGCGATTGCGCCGAGGCCATCGGCCAGACCGGTGCAGACCTAGGCGGGCTGCTGGCGATTGGCGGCGGCGCGGCCTCGCGCTTCTGGGTCGAGACCATCGCGACCGTGCTGAACCTGCCACTCGATCTGCCCAAAGCGGGAGACTTCGGGGCGGCGCTGGGCGCGGCGCGTCTGGCCATGGTCGGTGCCGGTGCGGGATCGGTCGATGAGATCATGACGCGTCCGAACGTGGCCGGAACAATTGAACCGCGCGCCGATCTGGCAGCGGCCTATGAAGATGCATACCAGGCCTACCGTGCGAGTTATCCAGCGCTCAAAACCTTGCCGTGACGCACGCGTCCCGCCTCACCGGTCCGGACGTCTTCCGCAGGGATCGGGGCCGCGCCCCCGGTTCCCGGAATTTGGACGGGCGAGTTTTTTCTGGCCTCCGCGCCGCGTTTGTGGCGCGATGCGTGAAACCGATCCGGAGGCGACATGGACAACAAGATTGACACTACGGCCGAAGCGCATGAAAGCGACGCGCTGCCGCGCCGGATCGACGTGCACACCGAAGGCAAGTCGGTCGGCGGGGAGGTTCTGCCGGAAGCGGTGAAGCAGAAGCCGGTCCAGGACAAGAGTCCGGCGGAATGGGCCTACGAGCGCCTTGTGCTGTATATCCAGACCTTCGAGGAGCAGCTCGACAGCGATCATGAGGTCGCCATGGGCTTTGTCGGCGCGGAGGCCGGGGTGCTGCGGATCGAGGGTCTGGGCTATTTCGATCCGGACATGATCACCTTCTACGGCTCGGATGCGGCGGGGGTGCGCACGCAGCTGGTTCAGCATGTCAGCCAGCTTTCGGTGATCCTGCGCGCCATGCCAAAGGAGTTGCCCGAAGAGAAGCCGCGGCGCATCGGCTTTTTGCTGGCGCGGGAAATCGGCGCGGCGTGAGCCGACGGCGGGACCCGCGACATTTGTGCCCGTTTGCCGCCGTGACAGGGCTGAAAAAATACGATAAACGGCGAGGCGAACGCTAATACAGGACTGCTCACATGGCTGAACACAAGCACGGCTCGATGGACATCACCACGCAGGAAAAGACCTTTGAGGGCTTTATTACCTTCACCATCCGCACGGTGATCGTGATTCTCTGCCTCGTCATTTTCATGGCGGTCTTCAACGCCTGATCGTTGCCGCGATCCGATCCATCTGAACCGGAGGGACGCTCATGGGATTGCGTGCCATTGTTCTGGCCGTTTTTGCGGCCGTAACCCTAGCAGGCTGTGCGGCCAACACATCGGGCGTTGATTCGACGCCTGAAGAGGTGGCCGCCGCGACATATCGGCATGACGGTCCGCCGTCCCTGACGCTCTACACCATGATCAACAACCGCTCCGGTTCCGGCGCGCATACCAGTTTGCTGATCAATGCCTCGCAGCGCGTGGTGTTTGATCCGGCAGGGTCGGTGCGCCTGAAGGCGGTGCCCGAGATGGGGGATGTGCTTTATGGCATCACGCCCAGGGTGAAGGATTTCTATGAGCGCGCCCACGCGCGCAAAACGTATCACGTGCGGATTCAGAGCATCCCGGTATCGGCGGAGGTGGCCGAGCGGGCCTTGCGTCTTGCGCAGCAGAGCGGGCCGGTGGCGTCCGCCCGGTGTGCGGCCTCGACCTCGGCGCTGTTGCAGCAGTTGCCCGGATTCGAATCGATCTCCGACACCTGGTATCCCAACAAGCTGGCCGATCAGTTCGCGACTCTTCCGGGTGTCAGCGACCGCAAGCTCTATGAGGACGATGCGGATGACAAGGCCATCGCCATTGCGCAATTCGAGGCGGAGCAGCGGTCGACCTCCGAGGGGGCAGGCCGGACTCAGGGCAACCAGTAGGCCCCGATCAGCATGACCGCGGCTCCGCCGATCATCCCGGCATAGACGCTTTTCCAGACATAGGCCGCAGCGAGCCCAAGCACCGCTGCGGCAATGCGCAGCGGGTCGGGATCGCCGCCGGTGGCCGAGGGCCAGAGCACCAGCGGCGCGACGAGCGCGGGCATGATCGCCACGGCGGTATAGCGCAGGTGCCGCAGCAGCCACTCCGGCATGGCGCGGTCCCCGACGATCCCCAGGAAAACGAACCGCAGGGCGAACGAGCCGATGCCCATGCCGAAGATCACGAGCCAGAGGTCGGATTTGTCGATCATCGTGCCAGCCTCCGTTCCGTTTCAGCTCCGACCATCATCCCGCCGATCCCGGCGATGATAAGCCCAAGGTTGTAGGGCACCCAGGCAAACACCAGCGCCAGCACCGTCGCGGCGAGCGCCGCGAAGATATGCGCGCGGCTGCGCAGAGCCGGTCCGAGCATCGCAAGGAAGGCGATCGGCAGCACCATGTCGAGGCCGAGATTGGCAGGGATGATGTTGCCCATGTAGGCACCCGCAACGGTGGCGGCGTACCAGGGCGGGCAGATCGGCGAGGCGACACCAAGGAAGTAGGCGAATTTCTCCGTGACCGACATCTTTGGCACGCGTTCGTATTCCAGCATGGAGGCGGCGTAGGTCTGATCGACGAGGAAATAGCCGACGATGGCCCGCTTCCAGAAGGGCAGCGGCCCGAGATGCGGCGTAATGGAGGCGGAATACATCGCCATGCGCAGGTTCACGGCAAGGGCCGAAACCAGCACCACGATGGTCGGTGCGTTGTCGGTCATCAGCTGGATGGCGGTGAACTGCGCGGCACCGGCGATCACCACGACAGAAAAGCTCAGAGTTTCGAAAACCGTCAGCCCGGCTTCCGTTGCGATGACGCCAAACAGGATGGCGAATGGAACTACGACGAGCAGGAATGGAGTCGCGTCGCGCGCACCGCGCCAATAGCTTGACATCACTTGGCTCTGCGCCATGACTGGACCTCCGGGGATTTTCCACTTGCCCCTACACGAACGCAAAGGCCGGATGCAATTGCCCCAAGACTACATCATCGCCCCTGACCCTGCGGCAGCCCGCCTGACACGGGTTGTCTCCGGTATTGATCACACCGGTGCCGAGACGGAAATCTCGGTGGTCGAGGAGCGGCCGCTGACGATTTACCTCAATGCGCAGGAGGTGGTCACGGCAATGACCATCGGGGATTACCCCGAGTTCCTCGCCGTGGGGTTCCTGCGCAATCAGGGGATGCTCGGTGACGGAGAAGAGATCACCGGTGTCGATTACGAAGAGGAGCTGGAGGTGGTCGTGGTCCGCACGGCCTCAAAGACCACCTACGAGGAAAAGGTGAAGAAGAAGACGCGGACCAGCGGCTGTGCCGTGGGGACCGTCTTTGGCGATATGATGGAGGGGCTGGAGGGGCTTATGCTGCCTGCCGCGCCGGTGAAAACCTCTTGGCTTTATACGCTGGCGCATCGGATCAACACCACGCCGTCGCTTTATCTGGAGGCGGGGGCGATCCATGGCACGGTGCTGTGTCAGGGGGATAAGCCTTTGGTCTATATGGAGGACGTCGGGCGCCATAACGCGGTGGACAAGATTGCCGGGTGGATGTTCCTGAACGGTGTGACGGCGGAGGACAAGATCCTCTACACAACCGGACGGCTGACGTCCGAAATGGTGATCAAGACGGCCTTGATGGGCATTCCGGTGCTGGCCTCGCGCTCGGGGTTCACCGCATGGGGCGTGGAGATCGCGCGACAGGTCGGGCTGACCTGTATTGGCCGGATGCGCGGCCGGCGCTTTGTCTGTCTCAGCGGCGCGGAGCGGTTGGATTGGGACGCAGACCCCGAAAGCGTACCGGAGGAGGCGAAACGGTCGGGCCGGAAGGGCGGCGCATGAGCTATTCGATGACCTACAGTTTGACGGACAAAGAGGCGCGGCGCGGCATGGCGCTGATCTGGCGGCCCATGTTTGCCGGACCTTGGCGGGTTCTGTTGCTGGCAAATACATGTATTCGCAGCATGGGTTACATGGTTACCGGGTTCCTGGTCGCCATATTGGCGCTGCGCTGGTTTGGCATCCCCGTGGAGGACGCTGGACATGTCTACTATTTGCTCGCACTTGGTATCGCCATATCGTTCTTGTTGCTCCTCAGGGTGCAATCGGCTCGGATCCGGCGCTGCTATCTGTGCAGTCGGTCCATGTCCGGCCAGACCCTTTTTCTGGATCAGGCAGGCATAACGTTGTCTAACGGCCGCTCCCGCAATTTCACCGCCTGGCACGACATAGATGCGTTGAGCACCGGCAAGGCGATCATGGTGGCGGTTTCGGGCGTATATGGCATCATCCTGCCAGACCGGCTGCTGGCCAAAGCGGGAGAGGTGCCCGTTGTCCGCAGGCAGGTCGAAACCTGGCACGCGGCGGGGCACGCATGAGCCGTGGTTCGGGACCGATGCGCGCGGGCTTGGCGGACAAAAATCTTAAAGGATTTTTGCAATTGTCCCGTAGGACGTTTGAGCGCCTTGGGCTGGTGGGGACGATATGAGAGATCACGCGACACTGGATGCGAACATGCGCGCGGCGATCGCTGCGGCACAGGATTTCATCAAGGACCGGCAGCGCGGCGATTGGCATTCGGTGGCCTCCGTGGTGCTGACCGCGTCGGGCGCGCGCTATATCGGCATGAACCTCGACAGCACCCTGCCGCGCGCCAGCGTCTGTGCCGAGCCTGTGGCGATCGGCATGGCGATGGCGGCGGACCCGGATGACGCGGTGGTGTTCTGCGGTGCCGTGAACCGGCGCGGCGAGGTCATCCCGCCTTGCGGACCCTGCCGGGAATTGATGCTGGACTATGCGCCGGACGCGCTTGTCGCGGTGCCGGAGGGTGAAGGCATGGCGTTCTGGGCGATGGCGGACCTGATGCCGACAGCCTACAAACACGGAAGGCGCAAGACGTGAAGCAACCGTTCGGAGTGATCCTGGCCGGGGGGCTGGCCACGCGGATGGGCGGCGGCGACAAGGCCTTGCTCGATCTTGGCGGGCAGAGCCTTTTGGCGCGCGTGCGCGATCGGCTGGCGCCGCAAGTGGCCGGGCTGGCGCTCAACGCCAATGGAGAGGCTGCCCGGTTTGGCGGCGCCTTGCCGGTGGTGCCAGACAGCATCGCAGGGTTTCCCGGTCCCTTGGCGGGTGTGCTCGCAGGGCTGGATTGGGCGGCGGAGCAGGGCGCGGAGACCATCGTCACCGTTGCCGCCGATACGCCGTTCTTTCCCTGCGATCTGGTGCCGCGCCTGTTGCTGGCATCGGAAGGGCAGAGCTTTCCGCTTGTTCTGGCCGCCACACGGGGCGAGGCGCAGACGAAGTCGAAATCGAAGTCCGGCCTGATCCGGCATCCGACCTTTGGCCTCTGGCCTGTTGCCCTGCGTGATGATCTGCGGGCGGCGCTGCAGGGGGGACTCAAGAAGGTCGTGCTCTGGACCGAAGCGCACGGTGGGCGTGAATGCGTCTTTCCGGTGGACGGGATCGATCCTTTTTTCAACGTCAACACGCCCGAGGATCTGGCGCGGGCAGAGGAGCTTTTATGAGGGTTTACGGCGTGACCGGCTGGAAGAACGCGGGCAAGACCGGGTTGATGGAGCGGCTGGTGACGGAAATCACCGGGCGCGGCTTCACCGTCAGCACGGTCAAGCACGCCCATCACAGCTTTGACGTCGACCATCCGGGCAAGGATTCTCATCGGCACCGTGTGGCTGGGGCGTCGGAGGTGATTCTCGCGTCGCGCAATCGCGTGGCGCACATGAGCGAGTTGCGCGGCGCGCAGGAGCCTGTTCTGGCCGATCTGCTGGCGCGTCTCGCACCTGTCGATCTGGTGTTGATCGAAGGCTACAAACGCGACAGCCATCCGAAGGTGGAGGCGTTTCGGGCCGAAACCGGCAATCCCCTGATCGCGGCGGACGATCCGACCATCCGCGCGGTGGCCAGCGATGTGCCTTTGGAGCTGGACCGGCCGGTGTTCGATCTGAACGACACCATTGCCGTGGCCGATTTCATCCTCAAAGAGGTCGGCCTTTGAGCGGTTGGGACCGCTTTGTGATGGTCGATTGGTCAGGGGGCAACGATACGGGGCCGAGACCGCGCAAGGATGCGATCTGGATCGGGGAGGCTGGCCACGCGCCGCTGTACATGCGCAACCGCGCGACGGCCGAGGCTTTCCTCCTGGAGCGGATCGGGGCGGCGTTGAACGCAGGCGAGCGGCTGTTGATCGGCTTCGATTTTCCCTTTGCCTATCCGGCGGGGTTCGTGGCCGATGTGATCGGGCGGGACGATCCGTTGGCGTTTTGGGCCTATCTCGACGCCCATGTCGAGGATGCACCCAAGGCCAACAATCGTTTCGATCGCGCTGCGGCGTTCAATCTTCGACAGGGCGGGCACGGCCCATTCTGGGCCAATGGGTTGAAGCGCGACATTGCCGGGCTGCCGCGCACGAAAGCGAACTATGCGAACCCGTTCCCGGAGCGCCGCGCCTGCGAGCGCGCGGCCAAGGGCAGTTTCACCTGTTGGCAGATGGCGGGGGCCGGAGCGGTGGGATCGCAGGTGATCATGGGTCTGCCTGTGCTGGAGCGGCTGCGACAGCGTTTCGCAGGGCAGGTTGCGGTCTGGCCGTTTGAGGCGCTGGATGCGCCCGTGGCCTTCGTGGAGATCTGGCCGGGGCTGATCAATGATGCGGTTCGGCGGGCGACCGGCCCGGAGGATATTCGCGACGCAGTGCAGGTCCGCCTGCTGGCCCAGGCGTTGGCGGGGCTTGCGCCTGAGCGTCTGGATGCGATGCTTGACGTGGATGCGCCCGTGGAGGGCTGGATCCTTGGACTGGGGTTCGAAGAGGAGTTGATGGCCGCCGTGACACTGAAACCGCCGCCTTTGCGCAACGATTGCTTTGCCCTGCCGCCGGGGGTGGATTGGACACCGGTGGATGAGGCGCTGGCCATGCTGGAGCAACGCCTGACCTGCGTGGTCGGGAGGGAGCCGGTTCCGCTGGCTGCGGCCATGGGGCGCGTCCTGGCGGAGGATGCGGTGGCGCGGCGCGCGAACCCGCCGCTCCCGAACACGGCGGTGGATGGATACGGTTTTGCCGGGGCGAGCCTGCCCGATGGCGACGTGGTCTTGCCGCTCATCGCGGGGCGCTCGGCTGCGGGTGTGCCGTTTGACGGTGTGGTGCCGGAGGGGCGCGCGCTGCGGGTGCTCACCGGCGCGGCGCTGCCCGATGGTGTGGACACCGTTGTGCTCGATGAGGACTGCGCGGTGGAGGGCGGCAAGGTGGCCTTTCGCGGTGGCATGAAGCCGGGCGCGAACACGCGCAAGGCTGGGGAGGATGTGATGGCTGGCGCGGTGGCGCTGCGGGCGGGCCGGGTGTTGACCCCGGCGGATCTGGCGCTTGCGGCCTCGGTCGGTCTCGACACGCTGACGGTGCGGGCGCGGCTGCGCGTGGCGGTGCTCTCGACCGGCGATGAGGTGGTGGAACCGGGCTCGGCTGCCGGACCTGGACAGATTTTCGATGCGAATCGCCCCATGCTGCTGACGATGATATCGCGCTTCGGATTCGAAGCGGTGGATATGGGGCGGGTGCCCGACGACCGCGCGGCGCTTGCGGCGCGGTTGGATGAGGCGTCAGGACAGGCGGATCTCATTCTGACGTCCGGCGGCGCATCGGCAGGGGATGAAGATCACGTTTCGGCCTTGCTGCGCGAAGCGGGAGCCATGCAGGAATGGCGCATTGCTCTCAAGCCGGGACGACCGCTGGCGCTGGGCCTTTGGGGCGGCAAGCCGGTGTTCGGCTTGCCCGGCAACCCGGTGGCGGCTTTTGTCTGCACGCTGATTTTCGCGCGGCCCGCCATGGGAATGCTTGCCGGATCGGGCTGGCAGGCGCCACTGGGCTTTGACGTGCCCGCGGCCTTCACCAAGCAAAAGAAGCAGGGGCGGCGCGAATACCTGCGCGCACGGATGCGCAATGGCCGGGCGGAGGTCTTCAAGTCTGAAGGCTCTGGCCGGGTGTCGGGGCTGAGTTGGGGCGAGGGGCTCGTCGAGCTCGGCGATGGCGGTCGCGAGATCGCGCCGGGCGATCCGGTGCGCTTTATCCCCTACGGCAGTTTCGGTCTCTAACGTCGCGCACGGGGGGCTCGTGCCCCTGGCCTTGCGTCTTCCCGGTTCAAAGACCGCTGGCGCGGACAAGCCAAGGCGCAGTCAGTCGAAGGTGCCCGCCACACGTCCCAACAGCATAAAGGCGCGGGCAGAGCGTGTCCCGGCGAATTGGGTGATTTCCGTGTCCGACGCGTTCGGCTCGAAGGCGGCAAAGCTCTTGTCGAAACGGCGCAGAAAGTGGTGCGCGGCATCGCGGAAGATCGGGTCCTGCTTCATCCGGCCAAGGGCCAGGGCCAGCGAGGAGCGGTCGCGTACACCGCCAAGCGGGGCGATGGCGCGGCCCCGCGTGCCTTGGGCAAAGGTGCGCCAGACTTCGGGACGGGCCAGATCGGGACGCAGGTCGTCCATATAGATCCCGTCCTGGCTGAGCAGGGTCAGGATGTCCTGCGCGGCCTGGATCAGGTGGGCGGCGTTGCGATCCTTGAGGGCGCGGCGCAGGGCGTTGAAGCCTTCTTTGTCTTCGGCGGTTTCCGGGAAGTTCAGCGCGCGGATGAAATCCTCGTTCGACAATGGCGGTTGCAGCGCCTCCGCCGGGGTGCCGAGCGACAGGGCGGGCTGATCGTCGATGTCCGTCTGCGGCGCTGCTGCCGGGTGCGCTGGTTCGGCCATGCGGGTCGATCCGATCATGGTCAGCGTGGCTTCGAGGTTCTTTTGCCCGGCGGCGATCTCGTCCAGGCGTTTCACCAGCGTCGGGTGAGGCGGATCGTTTCGCCCCTTCTGAGCCTGCGTCACGTAAGCCTGACGAATCGCATCGATGGCCGCCTGCAGCCGGGCGCTTTCGCTGCGCATGATCCGCGCGGAGCGGGCCGAGAGCGCCGCGACCCAGATCAGCGCCACGGGCATGACGATGACCATGAACGACAACAGGAATCGCAGCCCGGCGCCGTCGCTGAACGAGCCGAAGATGAAGTAGCTTCCGGACAGCAGCACCCAGATGACCGTCGCGGCGAGCGCGGCGATTTCAACGCCTGTTACGGCGTCTGCTCCGGATCGGTCGTACAGGCCCGGAGGTGTCGGTTTGGCTTGGCTCTTGTCGTCGGACATGGCGGCCGCGGTCACTTGTATTCGATGGTGAGGATCTCGTAGCTCTTCTCGCCGCCCGGTGTGCGGACTTCGACGCTGTCGCCTGCGTCCTTGCCGATGAGCGCGCGGGCGATCGGCGATTTGACGTTGAGCAGGCCTTTTTCGATATTGGCCTCATGCTCTCCGACGATCTGCCAGACTTTCTCTTCGTCGGTATCCTCGTCGACCACCGTGACGGTGGCGCCGAATTTGACCGCGCCCTTGAGCGTTTTGGGGTCGATGACCTCGGCAAGGCCGAGAATGCCCTCGATCTCCTGAATGCGGCCTTCGATGAAGCCCTGCTTTTCCCGCGCCGAGTGATATTCGGCGTTTTCCTTCAGGTCACCGAGTTCGCGCGCCTCGGCAATCGCCTGAATCACGGCGGGACGCTCGACGGACTTGAGCTTTTTCAATTCGGTTTCGAGCGCGGTGAAGCCCGCGCGGGTGATCAGTATCTTGTCCATGGGGTCGTTCCAGTCTTTTGTCGTGCGGCGGCCGACCGAGCCGTGCACCCTTGGCGTGTCTCTTGATAGAATGGCAATCGCAGGCGTGCAGTGCAATAGCGCCGCGAAAAAGTCCAGTATTTATGATGGTCCGGTCAGTGGAATGGCTCGTCCGTTGGCAACCGGTGCCACCGATCTCGCCGGTCTGCGCCGGGTGGCCTTTGGTGCGGTGATAGGGGGTGAGCGGCCTGCAAAGCAAAGGCTGCAGGAGGTGAGGTGTTCCGCGCCGCGCGCCGGGCGAAAGCGATTATCGCTGGCAATACGTCGCAAAGAGCGGTTGTAACGCCGTGTCGTCATTGACCCATGCTGCACCGCCGCGCTAATCATGCGCGAAATAAAATTTCCAAGTCCCCCGGGAAGGAGCCGCCATGAGCGACGTGACGCGCGAGTCGATGGAATATGATGTTGTGATCGTGGGGGCAGGCCCCGCCGGCCTGTCTGCTGCGATCCGCCTCAAGCAGATCGACCCCGATCTGGAGGTCGTTGTGCTGGAGAAGGGCTCGGAAGTGGGCGCGCATATCCTGTCAGGCGCCGTTCTGGATCCCTGCGGGCTCGACAAGCTGATCCCGGATTGGAAAGAAAAGGGTGCGCCGCTTAACGTGCCGGTGACGGATGATCAGTTTTTCATGCTGGGCGAAGCCGGCCAGGTGAAAATCCCCAATTTCCCGATGCCGCCGCTGATGAACAACCACGGCAACTATATCGTGTCTATGGGCAACGTCTGCCGCTGGATGGCGGAGCAGGCAGAGGCGCTTGGCGTGGAGATCTTCCCGGGCATGGCCTGTTCGGAGCTGGTTTATGGCGATCACGGCACCATTCGCGGCGTTGTTGCCGGTGAATTTGGCAAGAACGCGGATGGTACGCCGGGCGATGGCTATGAGCCGGGGATGGAACTGCTGGGCAAGTATGTTTTCCTCGGCGAAGGTGTGCGCGGCAGCCTGTCCAAGCAGGTGATCGAGAAATACGGCCTGTCTGATGGCAAGGAGCCGCAAAAGTTCGGCCTCGGCATGAAGGAAATCTGGGAAGTCGATCCGGCCAAGCACCATGAGGGCCGCGTCACCCACACCATGGGTTGGCCACTTGGGTCAAACGCAGGCGGCGGCTCTTTCGTCTATCACCTTGAGAACAATCAGGTCTATGTCGGCTTCGTCGTGCACCTGAACTACGAAAACCCCTATCTGTACCCCTATATGGAGTTCCAGCGGTTCAAGCATCACCCGATCGTCGCGGACCTGCTGGAAGGCGGGAAGCGCATCGCATACGGCGCCCGCGCGATCTCCGAAGGCGGGTATCAGTCCATGCCGCAGATGGTGGCGCCGGGTGTTGCGATGCTTGGCTGCTCGGTGGGCATGGTCAACGTGCCGCGCATCAAGGGCAACCACAATGCCATGCTGTCGGGCATTGCCGCCGCAGAGGCCGCTGCCAAGGCGATCAAGGCAGGCCGCGCGCAGGACGAGCTGCATGATTACGAAGTGGAGGTCCGCACGGGCGCCATCGGCAAGGACCTCAAGAAGGTGCGCAACGTCAAACCGCTCTGGTCCAAGTATGGCCTGACGGCAAGCCTTGCGCTGGGTGGTCTGGATATGTGGACCAACACGATTGGCTTTTCGTTTCTTGGTACGCTGAAGCATGGCAAGACCGATGCCGAAGCCACAAAGCAGGCCGCTCTGTTCGAGCCGATCGACTACCCCAAACCCGATGGCAAGCTGTCTTTTGATCGGCTGACGAATGTATCCTTCTCTTTCACGAACCACGAAGAGAGCCAGCCCGCGCACCTCAAGCTGAAGGATCCGCATATCCCGGTGGCGATCAACCTGCCGAAATATGCCGAACCGGCGCAGCGCTACTGCCCGGCGGGTGTCTATGAGGTGGTTGAAAAGGATGGCAGCGAAGAGTTCGTCATCAACTTCCAGAACTGCGTGCACTGCAAGACCTGTGACATCAAGGATCCGTCGCAGAACATCGAATGGACGGTACCGCAGGGTGGCGACGGACCGAACTATCCGAATATGTAGGCGTATAACCGGCTATTAATATTATTTTGCAAGGCTCGCTCCGATCGAAACGGGGCGAGCCTTTTTCCATGTTGCAAGAGCGTCCTAACCGTTGGCCGAGCGCCTGGAGCATGGAGCTGTTTACCGGTTCTGCGCGGTTTACAGTGCATGTTCGCAATGTCAGCGAAACCGGACTGCGGTTTGCCGGGCCGCGTCCGCCGCGCGTCGGGGCCAAGGTCGCCTTCATTGCCATGGGCCAGAAGATTCAGGCCCGCGTCGTGCGCTGCGAGCCGACCGGCGGGGCGCTGGAATTCCGCTATCCGCTGACCCCGGCGCAACTTGCAAATCTGCGTCAGTATCGCGTTTGATGCGGCGGGTGCTGAGCCCCGGACAGGGCCGCACAGTCGCGGCGGCGCTTTCAATCCTTGGGTGTTCAAGCGGCGCTGGGGGAATCGTGACCGCAGCCTTCTTGTCATGCGCGGGCACAGCGCCTACGCTTGACGCAACGCGCAACAGGCGCCGGAAAACAAACGGAGTGCAGCAGAAATATGGCTTGGACAAATGTGATCCGCGCAGGGGTCTTGATCGCGGCTGTGGCGGGGGTTCAGCCGGCTGCGGCCAATGGGGTTTCCGGCGACTATCTTGCTGGGCGTCAGGCCAGTTTTTCCGGGGATTTCAAGGCGGCGGCGAAGTACTACGGTCGCGCGATCCAGTTTGATCCGACAAAGCCGGAGCTGCTGGAGCGGGCGTTGCTGGCCAATATATCGCTTGGCGAGATCGAAAAGGCGGCGGCGCTTGCGGACAAGCTGGTCACCGAAGGGCACCGGAGCCAGCTGGCGCAGATGGCCACGGTCGCGCGCGATGCCAAGAACGAGAATTTCGAAGCGGTGCTGCAGGCGATCAACGAGCAACGCGGCCTCGGACCACTGGCAGACGGTCTGGCCAAAGCCTGGGCGCAGCTGGGCATGGGTGACATGAGTGCGGCGCTTGTCGACTTTGATGAGGTTGGCAAGATGCAGGGGCTCGGCCCGTTTTCGGTGTATCACAAGGCGCTGGCGCTGGCCTCCGTCGGTGATTTTGAGAGCGCGGAGACGCTTTTTGCCAATGAAAGCCCCGGCGGTATGGGTATGACGCGGCGCGGCGTGATGGCCCGCACGGAGATCCTCAGCCAGCTGGACCGCAACGCCGAAGCGCTGGCGCTGCTGGATACCGCTTTTGGCAAGGATCTGGACCCTGGTCTGGAGCAGATGCGCGCGGCGCTCGAAGACGGCGAGTCGCTCAGCTTTACGCATGTGCGTTCGGCTCGTGACGGGCTGGCCGAAGTGTTCTTCACCCTTGGCAGCGCGCTTGCAAACGAGAACAACAGCGATCTGACACTGGTTTACTCCCGTCTGGCCGAGTACCTGCGCCCCGATCACGTGGATGCGCTGCTGCTGTCGGCGGAACTGCTCGACGGGATGCAGCAATACGATCTTGCCATCGAAGCCTATGAAAGCGTGCCGCAGGACAGCACCTTCAGCCACGCCGCCGAAATGGGACGGGCCGAGGCGCTGCGCGCCAAGGGTGACATGGAGGGCGCGGCAGCCGTGCTCAAGGCGCTGAGCGAAAGCCATTCGGAACTGCCGGTGGTGCATTCCGCCTACGCGGATCTGATGCGCCAGATGGAGAATTTCGAGGAAGCCATCACCGCTTATACACGGGCGCTCGACGGATTTTCCGAAGTTACCGACCGGCAGTGGTTCCTGTTCTATGCGCGGGGCATCTGCAACGAGCGCAGCGATCATTGGGAGGCCGCCGAAGCTGATTTTCGGAAGGCATTGGAGCTTAGCCCGGAGCAGCCTAATGTATTGAATTACCTCGGTTATTCTCTTGTCGAGAAGCAGGAAAAGCTGGACGAGGCATTGGACATGATCGAACGTGCTGTCGCGGCTCAGCCGAATTCGGGGTATATCGTCGACAGCCTCGGCTGGGTTCTCTACCGGCTTGGCCGTTTCGAAGAAGCGGTCGCCCCCATGGAGCGCGCGGCGGAGTTGATGCCGATCGATCCGGTGGTCAATGACCATCTGGGCGATGTCTACTGGGCCGTTGGCCGCAAGCTCGAAGCTCAGTTCATGTGGAAACGGGCCCTGTCGTTCGTTGATTGGGAAGATGCCGCCGAGGAGGCTGATCCGGAGCGTATCCGGAACAAGATCGAGTTCGGTCTGGATAAGGTGCTGAAGGACGAGGGGGCCCCGGCGCTGCAGGTCGCGGATGACTCGAACTGAGGTTTTTGCCCCGGCCAAGATCAACCTGACCTTGCATGTGACGGGCCGCCGCGAGGACGGCTATCACCTGTTGGATTCCCTGGTGGTTTTTGCCGACGTGGGCGATGTTGTTCGGGTGGCCCACGCTGCGGAGCTGAGCCTTCGGGTCCGCGGACCGATGGCTGCCGGGGTGCCGGTGGATGGGAGCAATCTCGTGCACCGGGCCGCGTCGACCTTCGGGGTTCCGGTGGCGATTGATCTGGACAAGCACCTTCCTGCGGCGGCCGGAATCGGGGGCGGTTCTTCGGATGCGGCCGCCACCTTGAAGGCCATGACGGCGCTCACCGGAGCCGCCCCACCGATTGATCCGCTGAGCCTTGGCGCGGATGTGCCGGTGTGCATGCTGGCCGGTGCGGCGCGGATGCGCGGGATTGGTGAAGAGGTCGCGCCGGTCCGGCTGCCGCCGCTGCATGCTGTGCTCGTCAATCCGGGTGTTGGCGTTTCGACTCCGGCGGTGTTCAAAATCATGGAATCGCGCGACAATCTTCCCATGCCAGGGATCCCGGACACGGCGGATGGCGGTGTCTTGATCGACTGGTTGGCCGCTCAGCGCAACGATCTTGAAGCGCCCGCCGCGCAGCTGCAGCCGGTGATCGGTGATGTGCTTGACGCGCTCAGGGCGCTGGACGGCCCGCGGCTGGTTCGCATGTCCGGATCCGGCGCAAGTTGTTTTGCGCTGTTCGACACGCGAGTCGGGGCGGAGGCAGAGGTGGGCGTGATGCGCGCCCGGCACCCGGATTGGTGGGTGCGGGCCTGCACCTTGCGTTGAAACGCGATCAGCGTTCGGCTTGAATGCTTTCCAGATATTCCAGCAGCGCAACGAGTTTGCGCGGTGTCGGCGTCTGAATGCCATCACCGGAATCGAATGGGATCAGATCGCCCTCCAGAAGCGCGCCGAATTCCGGCATGCTCGGTCCGGTCATGTCAGAGCGGGCGTAGCCGTCGATGACCGACATAATCCGGGCCCGGGGAAAGCTGTCCTTGTTCCGGACCTTGATCAGGGTCAGGTTCTTTGGCGGTTTGGCCATGCCCCGCGCCATCGGACCATCGCCCTTGGCGTCTTCACCGTGACAAACGGCGCAATTCTGCATGAACAATGCGCGCCCGTCCTGCGCTTCGGGCATGACGTTGGTGTCCTGGCAGGCGGCGAGAAAAGCCGTTGCAGCCAGTGTGATTGCGATCTTGTGCATCATGGGTTCCCCGTCTGATTGTCCTGTCTTGGTCGCAACTGCGCTGCGCCGGTGCAAGCGCTATTGCTGAAGCGTACTCAGATAATCGACCAGCGCGATGAGCCGTCGCGGCGTGCGGATGACCTCCCCCGATGGCGTTTTCCACTCCACGGCGTCGCCTTCCAGCGCAGGGCCGAACTCGGGCATCAGTCCAAGGTGATAGCGTCCGGGATAGCCGTAGATCTGGGCGAAGATGGCTTCATAGGGGAAGATCCCGCCGTTGCGGGCCTGCAGTCCCGTCAGGTCCGGCGGCGGTTTGGGCAGCTCGCTTGCCAGCGGACCGTCGCCGCGCGCCGCGCTTCCGTGGCAATCGGCGCACTGGCTGTCGAAGATGGCTTTGCCCGGCGCTGTGGTGTCCGGCGTGGGTTGGCAGGCGCAGAGCAAACCGATCAGGGCAAGTAACGCGCGATACATGGGTGACGTCCTTTGAGGTCCGGAACCAGTCTAGGCCGGTTTGACGCGGGCGGCATGATCTGGATCATTCCGCCAATAGACAGGGCCGCGCCGTGCGGGCATTGTGCGGCTGAGGACAGGAGATCCCGGAATGTTGGATTGTGAAGCAGCGCAGAGACTGCTTGAGGAGAATTTTGCCGATTGGGTTCAGGCCCTGCAGCCGCAGGTGACAGTCATCGGTCCGGAGGGGGCGACGCTGGAGATTCCGGTGACCCCGGCCATTGCGCGCGTCGGCGGTATCGTTTGCGGTCAGGCATTGGCGACCCTGGCGGATACCGCCATGGTTTTTGCCTGCGCGGGCAAGCTTGGCGCATTCAGGCTGGTGGCAACGACGAACCTTGAAACCCGGTTTCTGAGCGCCGCCCGAGGTGATGTGGTGCGTTGCGAGGCGCGGATCATTCGGGCGGGCCGCGCGCTGATCTTTGCCGAGGCGCTGCTGACATCGCTGCCCGAGGGTAAGCCCGTCGCCGCCGCGAGCGCGACGTTTTTTCAGCCGTAAAGGGAGCCAGTAATGGCGCAATACGCTTTGGTCATGTTGCTCGCCGGGATCGGAATTCCGGTCTTGGCAGCGTTGAATGCTGCACTGGGTGTGCGTCTTGGCTCGCCCGTCGCGGCGGCGATGATCCTGTTCTGCGTGGCCATGCTGGCCTCCGGCGCGGTCTGGCTTGGCACCGGGGGCGGCGGGCTGTTGCAGGTGCGCGCGGTGCCGAAACACCTCTTTCTTGGCGGCCTTCTGGTGGTGTTTTACGTGTTGTCGGTGACGATCATCGCGCCGCGCTTTGGCATTGGGAACGCGGTGTTCTTCGTGTTGCTGGGGCAGTTGATCAGCGCGGCGGCGATTGACCATTTTGGCCTGTTCGGCGCACGGCTCAGTCCGCTGACCCTGACGCGGGCCACCGGGATCGCAGTGATGGCGCTGGGCGTCTGGATCACGCAGCGGGCGTAGCGCTGTCAGGTGGCGGCGGGCAATGCTACGTAGCTGACGCTGGCGGGATCGAGCTGTTCGGTGACACCGGTCAATTGAACAACCGTGCCATCGGAGAACGTGACCGTGAGGCCAGAGCCGGTCAGCGCCTGACTGGAGATCGTCGGGGCCGTGGCGGTGGTGTGCTCAATGATCAGCATGTCCTCGCTGGCATTGAAATCGCTGATCTGCACGGTGCCGTTGGCATAGAAACTGTCCGCGCCTTCGCCGCCGATACCGATGTCGCCCGTGCCAAGATAGAGCGAGTCGTCGCCGACTTGGCCGTCCAGCACATCCCCGACGTTGTCCGCGCCGTTTTGCGAATCGCCGTCCAGCGTATCGTTGCCAAGCCCGCCGTTCAGCGTGTCCGCGCCGTCACCGCCGAGCAAGCTGTCATTATCAGAGCCGCCTTCAATGGAATCCGCGCCGTCGCCGCCCAGGATCAAATCGGCGCCATCATTGCCAAGGAGCACATCGTCGCCGCCCGAGCCAAGGATGGTGTCATCGCCCAAACCGCCGTTCAGCGTGTCGTTTCCCTCGCCGCCGTCAATGCCATCGTCGCCGTCGCCCGCATCCACGGTGTCGCTTCCGGGGCCTGCGAAAATGGTTTCCGAGTTGGTGGTCCCGGGCAGGCTGTCATCGCCTACGGTGCCGGTGATGGTGGTCGGGGTGGACGTGGTGCCCTCCTCGGGGACCGGATCGTCTTCGCTTGTGGTGGTCCCGTCGTCCGGGGTGGGCGTCCCGCTCTCGCCGTCGGTTCCCGGAACGTCGACGCCATCGGTGCCCGTCGTCTCGGTCCCGCCCACGGTTTCGGAGGTCTCTTGGGGAAAGAGAGCCTGGAGGAGCGGTTCCAGCGTCACGCCCTCCGGCATCATGTCCTCAAGTGCGTCTTCCTCGATGTCGTCGTCATCGCCGCCCGTCGTGGCGGCTGCAGCGAACGGAAGCAGACCGAGCATCATGATAATAAGGTCGAGACCCATGGCGATACCTCTGGAATTGTGTTGCGCACAGAGTATCAGGAAATTTAGCTGAAATTTTGTCTTAAAGTCGGAGAAACAGTGTTTCGCGTTCGGCTCAGTCTTCTGTCAGGTGACCGTCGGCAAGCCTGAGGCAGCGGTCCATGCGGGCGGCCAGGTCCAGGTTGTGCGTGGCAATCAGCGCCGACAGCCCGGTGTCCCGGACAAGCGCCATCAGCGCCTCAAAGACCCGATCCGAAGTGGCGGGATCAAGGTTGCCGGTCGGCTCGTCCGCAAGCAGAAGTTGCGGCGTGTTCGCCATGGCGCGGCAAAAGGCGACGCGCTGCTGTTCACCGCCGGACATTGCGGCCGGACGGTGATCGGCGCGATCGGCTATGCCGACACTGCTCAGCAGGGACCGGGCCCTTGATTCCGCCGCAGTGCGAGGCTGACCATTGGCAAGCTGCGGCAGAACGATGTTTTCCAAGGCGCTGAATTCCGGCAGCAGGTGGTGGAATTGGTAGACAAAGCCGATGCCGCCCCTGCGAACGGCAGTGCGCCTGCGGTCGGATTTGGTCTCAAGCGCCTCTCCGGCGATCTCGACCGTGCCCTTATCGGCGGTGTCGAGCAGGCCCGCGATGTGCAGCAGGGTCGATTTACCCGCGCCGGACGGGGCGACCAGCGCCACAACTTCGCCGCGCCGCACCGCCAGATCCGCGCCGCGCAGCACATGCACTTCGCCGGGCTCGCCCTGTTTGTAGATCTTCTCGACGCCCGTGAGGCGGAGCACGGGATCATTCATAGCGCAGCGCCTCCACTGGGTTCAGCCGCGCCGCCCGGCGGGCCGGGAAGATCGTCACCACGAAGGCCAGCCCCAGCGAGAGCAGGACGGTCTTGAGCAGATCGGGCAGGCGCACCTCTGCCGGGGGAAAGAAAAAGCCCTGATTTTCCAAAGAGGCGCGGCTGTTGCCGGTCAGTATATCGACGATGCCATAGATGCTTTCGATGTTCATCGCGAAGAGCACGCCGAGCAGCACGCCCAACACGGTGCCGAT
Source organism: Pacificoceanicola niger (assembly GCF_048553275.1). Lineage (NCBI taxonomy): Bacteria > Pseudomonadati > Pseudomonadota > Alphaproteobacteria > Rhodobacterales > Roseobacteraceae > Pacificoceanicola > Pacificoceanicola niger. Next base: position 56,722 of record NZ_JBLZMW010000013.1, on the reverse strand, counting down.
AACCCCGATGGAGGCGCCGACGATCAGGAAAATGCGCAGGATCGCGCCCTCGGTCAGGCCCATGGTGCGCAGGATCCCGATGTCGCCGCCCTTGTTCTTGACCAGCATGATCAGTCCGGAGGTGATGTTCATGGTGGCAATCAGCACAAGGATCGCAAGCAGGATGAACAGCGCGTCGTCCTGCATGGCAATCGCCTGAAGCGCCGCGCCGGAGGCGTCCTGCCACGTCCAGATCAGCGCCCCGACCCCGGCGGCCGTGCCAATCGCGCCGGTATAGCTATCGGCGCGTTCCGGGCTGTCTACGATGACTTCGAGCTCATCCGCCGCGCCTTCGCGATTGAAAAAGAGCTGTGCTTCTTCGAAGGGCATATAGAGGCGGGTACGGTCGATGTCGTAGCGTCCGGCACTGAAAATATAGCTGACCTGGTAGGTCTTGACGCGCGGGCTGACGCCGAAGGCGGTCTTGACCCCGTTCGGCGAGATCAGTTTGATTTGATCGCCAAGGCCCACGCCCAGCGTCATGGCCACGCCGGATCCGATTGCGACGCCGTCCTCAAAGGCATCGAGATCGCCGCGTCCGGTTTCCGGATCGGCAATGCGCGGGATTGCCTTGAGGTCGGCGGACTCGATCCCGAAGACCTCGACCCCGGCATTTCTCCCGTTGGCGGTGGCCATCACCTGCCCCTTGACGAGCGGCGTAACGCGGGTCACGCCCGGCACCTCGGCCACACGAGCGGCCATATCCATGTAGTCGGGCAGGGTGCGCGTGCTTTGGCCCTGCGCGTCCACCCGCGCGGTGTGGTAGACCGTGACATGGGCATTGGCGCCGAGGATCGTATTGACGAATTCCGCGCGGAATCCGGCCCGCACCGCCAGAGTCGCCACCAGCGCAAAAACTGCCAGCGTGATCCCGAGAAGGCTGATCCACGTCATCACGGAAACGCCGCCATCGGCGCGTTTGGCGCGCAGGTAGCGCCACGCGATCATCCATTCGAATGGGGCGAAGGGGGGCGGTGTCTTTGACATTATTTCCCGGTCCGGCTGCTCAGGCGCGAAAGTGACCTTTCGGCTGGGCGCGGTCAAGCTGTGACGGCGCGGCGGGCGCCGCACCGCTCAGTTGACGCGCGCCACCACGTAATCGGCAAGGTCAATCAGCAGATCGCGCAGATCAGAGGGCGGCAGGCTGGCCATGGCGGTCTTGGCTTTCTCGGCCCAGCCGAGCGCCTCCTGCCGCGTCTCTTCCAGCGCGCCATGCGTGTTCAGCAGCATTACCGCGCGTTCTAGATCGCCGTCACGCTGGTCACCCTTCTCGATCACACGCTGCCAGAAGGCTCGCTCCTCGTCATTGGCCTTGGCGTGGGCCTTGATCAGCGGCAGCGTCAGTTTGCGCTCCCGGAAATCATCGCCGATGTTCTTGCCCGTCGCGGTCCCGCCCCAGTAATCGAGCAGATCATCGACGATCTGAAAGGAGATGCCGAGGGCGTCGCCATAGTCGTAAAGCGCCCTGATCTCGTCTTCGGGACGTCCGGCGATCACGCCGCCCACTTCGGTGGCGGCGGAGAACAGCGCGGCGGTCTTGCCGCGCACAACTTGAAGGTAGATGTCTTCGCTGGTCTTCAGATCCTGCGCGGCGGTCAGCTGCAGCACTTCGCCCTCCGCGATTGTCGCGGCTGCATCGGACAGGATGCGCAGGACCCGAAGGTTGCCGCTTTCCGTCATCAACTGGAAGGCCCGGGCAAAGAGGTAATCACCGACCAGAACGCTGGATTTGTTGTCCCACAGCAGGTTCGCGGTTGGCCGTCCACGGCGCTTTTCGCTCTCGTCCACCACGTCGTCATGCAGCAGGGTCGCGGTGTGGATGAACTCCACTGTTGCCGCCAAATGCACGTGGTAGGGGCCTTCGTAGCCACAGAGCTTGGCAGAGGCGAGCGTCAGCATCGGACGCAGGCGCTTGCCCCCGGCCTCGACCAGATGCGCGGTCACTTCGGGAATGCGCGGCGCATGTTTTGACGCCATCCGCTCGCGGATCAGCGTGTTGACCGCATCCATCTCATCCGACAACAGGTCGGCGAGGCGTTCATGCGGCTTGGTCACAACATCCATCACGTTCATCACACCCCCGTTGCAAGGCTCGACATTTCGCACGCCTTGTCCTTAAATCCCACCCATGGAAGAGCTGCTGCGCACCAACGATATAACACTGATCCCGCTGGCGAAAACCCTACTGGACGAAGCGGGTATAGACAGCTTTGAATTGGACGTAAACATGAGCGTCCTCGAAGGGTCCATTGGCATATTGCCACGGCGCCTGATGGTGCCCACCGGCTACCTCGAAGAGGCCCGGCAGGTCCTGCGCGATTACGGGGTGCAGTTTGAAGGCTGACCCATTTGCGCCGGATGCGCTCGATCGCAGCGATTTTCTCGGCGGCAAGGTTCGGATCTGGCAACCGCGCGGCGGGTATCGTGCAGGGATCGACCCGGTTCTTCTGGCGGCGTCGGTGCCTGCGGTTCCCGGGCAATCGGTGCTGGAGCTCGGCTGCGGCGCTGCCCCGGCGCTTTGTTGCCTCGGGGTGCGTGTGCCGGGATTGTCGCTGACGGGGGTGGAACTGCAACCGGCCTATGCCGATCTGGCGCGCAGGAACCTCGCCGAGAATGACCTGGCGGGGGAGATTCGCACGGCTGATCTGCTTTTTCTGCCCGCAGATCTGCGCCAACAGGCTTTTGACCACGTTATGGCAAACCCTCCCTATTTTCACGAAGACCGACGCCGCAGCGCTGAAGATGCCGGCCGCGAGATCGGTCGGGCCGGGCCTGCGCCCCTCGAAGACTGGGTTGCCGTGGCAGCGCGCAGGCTCAAACCGGGCGGGTTTGTCAGCTTCATCCAGCGGGTCGAGCGCCTGCCGGAGTTGCTCGGCGCAATGAACAAGCATTTGGGATCGCTTGAACTAAAGCCGCTTTTGCCACGTGCAGGCCGTCCCCCTCGGCTTGTCCTGACCCGTGGGCGCAAGGGTGGGCGAGCGGATTTCCGCTTTCACCCGGGGCTCGTGCTGCACCGGGGCGCGGCGCATGAAGGTGATTGGGACCATTATTCCGAGGCAGCGCGCTCAATCTTAAGGTGTGGCGAAAATTTAACATTCTCTTAACAGTTCTGCTTTTCACTTGGACTTGTCACAATACTGTGACGGAATACTGCATCTGCGGCGTGACTTAATAGATGAGTTGTGTTGCACTGAGAGTCTGAGCAAAAAAGGAGTATGCCATGAGCTTGAGTTCGCACCTGCAGGAACTGAAGAGGAAGCATCAAACTTTGTCGGAAACTGTCGAGAAGGCGCAGGCGGCGCCGGGTATCGACGATCTCCGAGTCGCCGAACTGAAAAAGAAGAAGCTCCGCCTCAAGGAAGAAATCGCGAAACTCGAAACGCACCCCGCTCTCTAGGATCTCTCGGCTCTCGACGATGAGTTTTAAAACCGGGTCTGCCCATTTGGGCGGGCCCTTTATTTTTGATTGGCATGGCGCGGTGGCGGTGGCTCTCAGTCCACGATTGGTTCGAGCAATTCTTCGATGCGCGCGCGCAGGTGCTCATGCTGGCTTGGCAGTTTCAGGGCCTCCCCGAGATGCGCGGTATCCTCGTCGCGGTCGAACCCCGGTTCGTTTGTGGCCACTTCGAACAGGACGCCGCCGGGCGTACGGAAATAGACTGCCCAGAAGTAATCCCGGTCGATCACCGGGGTGACCTGATAGCCGGTGTCCATAAGAGCCTTGCGCACAGCCAATTGCGCTTCGCGATTGTCGACGGAAAAGGCGATGTGATGCACGCTTCCCGCCCCCTGATCGGCGCGCGGCGCGTCGGTGACCGTGACGTCGAGGACATTGGCGTCATTGCCACCCGCCACGGCATAGCGCGTCGTGGCGCCCTGCGCGCCCTGTTTTTCATAGCCCATGAAGCGCAACAGCTCGGCGCTGGCGTCCGCATCGCGGGGGCTGAGGCGCAAGTCGGCGGAGTGAAATCCCCGGATGGCCGCAGCCTCGGGAACGCCATTCGCGGTCCAGGCCGTGCGCTCGTCCTCCGCCTCGATCAGGGCAAACCCGTCCCCGTCCGGACCCCGGAACATCAGCCGGTCTTCTCCAAGGCGGGAGGTTTTCTCAATCCCGGCGATGTCAAAGACAGCCAGTCGTTCCTGCCAGAAGGGCAGCGCGCCCTTGGGCACTGTAAATCCTGTTGTGGCGACCTCGCCGGTGCCCGCGCGCCCGCGCCGGGCGTGGGGGAATGGGAAGTAGGTCATGACGGTGCCAGGAGTGCCGGTCTGGTCGCCGTAATACAGGTGATAGACGTCCGGAGCGTCGAAGTTGACGGTTTTCTTGACCCGGCGCAGGCCGAGCACCTTGGTAAAGAAATCATTGTTCGTCTGGGCGCCACTTGCCAGCGAGGTGACGTGGTGCAGGCCGTTGATCTGGGTAAGCATGGGATGTCTCCTCTGTTCGCTTCCCCTTGGATATAGTGCGCGTGGCGAGCGGAAAATGGCGGTTTGAGCGCGTATTTGGTGCGAAAATGCACAAAGCGCCCCCGAATAGGGACGCTTTGCGGGTCTTTCCGGGCCGGACCAGGAAAAGATCAGACGAAGAACTGTGCACCGTTCGCCGAGATGGTCGAGCCGTTGATAAAGCCCGCGTCATCGGAGGCGAGGAATGCCACGCAGCGCGCGATCTCTTCCGGCTCGCCGAGGCGGCCAGCGGGGATCTGTGCGACGATGCTGTCGCGAACCTTCTCGGGGATCGCCATGACCATTTCGGTAGCGATGTAACCGGGGCAAATGGCGTTGGCCGTGATCCCGGCGCGCGCGCCTTCCTGTGCCAGCGATTTCACGATCCCGAGGTCGCCGGCCTTGGTCGCGGCATAATTCACCTGCGCGAACTGACCCTTCTGCCCGTTGATCGAAGAGATCACGATGATGCGGCCGAATTTGCGCTCGCGCATGCCGGGCCAGACAGGATGCACGGTGTTGAACACGCCGGTCAGGTTGGTGTCGATCACTTCTTTCCACTGCTCCGGGGTCATCTTGTGGAAGGGCGCATCGCGGGTGATGCCCGCGTTGGCAACGACCACGTCAATCGGGCCGAGATCCGCCTCAACCTGCGCGATTCCGGTCTTGGACGAGTCGTAATCAGCAACGTTCCACTTGTAGGTCTTGATGCCGGTGGCTTCGGTAAAGGCCTTGGCCTTCTCGTCATTGCCGGCGTAGGTCGCGGCGACCTCGTAGCCTTCGGCTTTGAGTTTCTTGGAAATCGCTTCGCCGATTCCGCGGCTGCCGCCAGTGACAAGTGCAACGCGTGCCATGATGTGTTCCTCCAGTTTAGTTAGCGTTTGGTAATGTAGTTACATTTTAGAGAAATGCTGCGCAACAATATTGCGCACCCTTTGGTCTCCTCCTCGGGGCTGCCCAAAAAAAGGGGCGCTGCATGGCGCCCCTCTATTTTGCGGAACGGGGCGCCGGTTACGGGCGCTCCACGCAGAGCGCAACGCCCATGCCGCCGCCGATGCAGAGCGTGGCGAGGCCTTTCTTGGCGTCACGACGCTGCATTTCGAACAGCAGCGTGTTCAGGACGCGCGCGCCGGATGCGCCGATCGGGTGGCCAATGGCAATGGCGCCGCCATTCACGTTCACGATCGACGGATCCCAGCCCATATCCTTGTTCACGGCACAGGCCTGCGCGGCGAAAGCTTCGTTGGCTTCGACGAGGTCAAGATCGTCCACGGACCAGCCCGCCTTCTCCAGCGCCTTGCGCGAGGCGTAGATCGGGCCGACGCCCATGATCGACGGGTCAAGCCCGGCGGTGGCGTAGGACGCAATGCGCGCGAGCGGCTGGATGCCACGCTTCTCGGCATTGTCGGCGCTCATAAGCAGGACGCCCGCGGCACCATCGTTCAGACCGGAAGCGTTCGCGGCTGTTACCGAACCGTCTTTGGTGAAGGCGGGGCGCAGTTTCTGCATGGCTTCCATGGTGGCGCCGTGACGGATGTATTCGTCCTTGTCCACGATGATGTCACCCTTGCGGGTCTTGACGGTGAACGGGATCACCTCGTCGTCGAACTTGCCGGCCTTCTGTGCGGCCTCGGCTTTGTTCTGCGATGCGACGGCGAATTCGTCCTGCATCTCGCGGCTGATCTGCCACTTCTCCGCGACGTTCTCGGCGGTCTGCCCCATGTGGTACCCGTTGAAGGCGTCCCAGAGGCCGTCGCGGATCATCGTGTCGATATACTTCATGTCGCCCATCTTGTGACCGGCGCGCAGGTTCGCCGCGTGGGGCGACAGCGACATGTTTTCCTGACCACCGGCGCAGATGATGTCGGCATCGCCAAGCATGATGTGCTGAGCGCCGAGCGCGACCGCCCGGAGTCCGGATCCGCAAACCTGGTTGAGACCCCAGGCGGCGCTTTCTTGCGGCAGACCCGCGTTGATGTGTGCCTGGCGGGCAGGGTTCTGCCCCTGAGCGGCCGTCAGGACCTGACCGAGGATGGTCTCCGAAACTTCGGATTTCTCGATCCCGGCGCGGGCGACAAGCGCTTCGAGCACGGCGGCGCCGAGGTCATGCGCGGGTGTGGTGGCAAAAGAGCCGCTGAAGCTGCCTACGGCAGTTCGAGCGGCACTGGCGATAACGACATTGGTCATGTGGGGTCCTCCAGCCATGCGATTCAGCAAAGGCTTACAGGGATTCCCGGGAAGGTCAAACTGTGCCTTACTTCGCGTTATAAGGGAGGCATTAATGTTTCTGCGGTGCAGCGTAAATCGGACAGTCTGTCACGGTAAGCGCTATCAGGCCCGCAGCTGTGTTTCCTGCTGATGCCAGGGCGGCCGTACCGTGGGGGCGGCAAAGTAATAGCCTTGAAGGCAATCGAGCCCGATTTGGCGCAGGCATTCGGCATCCTCGGCGGTCTCGACGTTCTCGGCAACGGTAAACAGATCAAATTGTTGGGCAATCGCCACCATCGCGGCAACCAGAACCTGATTGTCCGGATCGTTGGCGATGCCCTGGACGAACTGGCCGTCGATTTTCAGCATGTCGAAGTTGAAATCCTTGAAATGCTTGAGCGCCGTGTACCCGGCGCCGAAGTCGTCCATGGCAAAGGAAATGCCCTTCTGTTGGAGGTCCCGCATGAAGCTGACGACCAGTTCCGGCACAGTCATTGCGGAGGTTTCGGTGATTTCGAGAATCAGCCGCTCTCCGATCGTGGGATCGCCCGACAATCCGCGCGTCAGAACGCGCATCCATTTCTTATAGCCGATAGATCGCGCAGACATGTTGATCGAAAGGCGCAGATCCGGCACGCGGGCCAACTCGGAAAGGCCCCTCTCAAGGGAAATGCAATCCAGCAGCCGCCCGTGTTCGGTGTCTTCCACGGCATCCATGAAGTCAGCGGCGGCAATAATCCGGCCGGTTTCGTCGATGACACGAATTAGGCCTTCATAAAAGGCGATCTTGCCATGATTGCCGGCCTGCACGACAGGCTGAAAGGCCAACATGGTTTCCCGGTGTTCAATCGCGCGCCGCACCATCTTGAGCGTCTCGGAATCACGAAGCGCCACCGCGTGCGCGAGTGCGTTGCTAGGGCCGCTTTCGAGCCTGGTCAGTCGCTTGTCAGTCAAAGCCATGATACTCTCCCACGCCAAGTGTTTCGCCAGCTTTGCGCCGCAAGTCTTAAGCCCCGATTAAAAGTTCAATTCACGACAATTTCTCAAGATTTCCGACTGCGCTTGACTCTGCCGGATCCGACCGTGTAAGCGCGGCTTCATTGGTGTTGGTGGCCCTCGCAAGGGGATGCCTGTCGACCTGGCCAAATCCAGGGAGAGGACAACGCCCTTCACTTTTTAGAAGGAGATCAGACGGTGACAAAACGCACCTCTGCCAAGTACAAGATCGACCGCCGCATGGGCGAAAACATCTGGGGCCGCCCGAAGTCCCCGGTCAACCGCCGCGAGTACGGCCCCGGCCAGCACGGCCAGCGCCGCAAGGGCAAGATGTCCGACTTCGGCCTGCAGCTCCGCGCCAAGCAGAAGCTCAAGGGCTACTACGGCGATCTGACCGAAAAGCAGTTCAAGAAAATCTACACCGAGGCCGCCCGGGTAAAGGGTGACACCGGCGAGAACCTGATCGGCCTGCTTGAGCGCCGTCTGGACGCCGTCGTCTACCGCGCCAAGTTCGTGCCGACCGTTTTCGCAGCGCGTCAGTTCGTGAACCACGGCCACGTTCTGGTGAACGGCAAGCGTGTCAACATTCCGTCCTACCGCGTCAAAGAGGGCGACGTTATCGAAGTCCGCGAGAAGTCGCGTCAGATGGCAGCCCTTCTGGAAGCAACGCAGCTTCCCGAGCGTGACGTTCCGGATTACATCGAAGCCGATCACACCAAGATGACCGCGTCCTTCGTGCGCACCCCCGGTCTTGCCGATGTGCCGTACCCGGTCATGATGGAACCGAACCTCGTGATCGAATACTACGCTCAGAACTAATCCTGTGTCGTATGGTTTTTCGAAAGGCCGCTCCGTTTGGGGCGGCCTTTTGCTTTAGGGGCGTGCCGTGCTGCGCTCCGGACAAAGAAAAAGCCGCGTCCCTGTGAGGCGCGGCTCTTGTCTGCTGTCATGTCTTCTGGATCAGAGGTAAAGCATATCGCGCATGACGTGGCGCACGATGTCCTCGCGCTTCAGGCCCATGGCTTTCAGCTCTGCGTCGGACTTGGCCGTCAGGCGTTCAATTTCGCACATACGCGGGTTTGACTCGGCGAGCACGACCAGCGCGTTGAGGATGCGGCGGCCAAGGCCAGAGAACGGAGCGCGTGCGGGTTCGGTGGTGTAGGGGGCAGTAATATGTGCCATCGAGAAGTGCCTCGTATCTTTGAGTATGTCAGTATCTGATACCTAAATTACGCTGCATTGCAGCATCGTGCTAGGCCTGATGCGGAATAGCTGCTTTGGAGAAAATGCATAGGTCGCGACCAGCCCATACGCAAAGAGGCGGCTTCGAGAGCCGCCTCAGATGCTACTGAAATCATTGAAACAAGGCACTTTTCAAAGATGGCCCAGCCTGGAAAGGCTTTTGTCTTTGGCCACACTCACGGGGCAGTTCTTAGGGCAGAAAACTAACAGTTTTACGAAGATTCGGGGATTAATCGCCACTGCCGCATCGTTTGGGGCATTTTCCGGCATGAGAATCCGCCCACAGTCCGTGGAATCGAACGCTGCGATGATTCTGTCCACGTTGACGCAGCCCATCGACCACATAAGGCTGGGGCAGAAGCGGCGTTGCAGGTGATGTTGGCCAATGGCGCACCCGAAGGCTGACGGATGTGATGTCGATCCCGACGACACTCTCGGCTCCTTTGTCGATGTCCAGATCTTCGGATCCGGCACCATCAAGTTGCTACCGTTTTCCCGTAAACGAGGACTTCTCAGGGGAGCAGGTCAGTTTCCGTGCCAACGCCCTGACTGAGACGATCAACGGCTTGATCAAAGCCGAGGTCATGCATCGCCTTGGGCCTTAGCGCCGCCCCGGACAGGTCAGACATGGCCGCGTCTCCAAAGCAAATAGCCATCGGCAAACCCGGAGCGGTTCCTGGCTCGCAGATCAATGCAAAAAGAGGCCAGAGCGGCCGAACCTGCAAAGGTCAAGAATTTGAAATAAAAAGAAGAATTTTACTTCTGGTCACACCTCAGGAAACGTCTAGCGGACGCTCTTGGTTCCTTTTGTGCAGATTTTGGCATGGGCCGCGGCGAAAGATGGTGACCCCGGCAGGACTTGAACCTGCAACCTATCCCTTAGGAGGGGATTGCTCTATCCAGTTGAGCCACGGGGCCGTATTTCGCCTTCAAACGGTCCGGAAACCGGCTCGCAAGCGATACCATAAATCCTAACCGGCTGTCTTTCCACCTCTTATCTAACCCAAATTCCCGCACGGAACGGGGCTGTTCCATCGCGTTGGGCTACGGGAGCGTTTGAATTTCTCCTAGCGCGACTTGCACGGTTTGTCATCCCGCAACCGCCTTGCGCCGGAGGCGGATTAGGGTAACGATTGTTGGAAAGAAAAAAGGACCTTGGCCTGTGAGCAATGACGATTCCCGCCCTTTGACCCTACGTGACGTGTCCGAAGCCTCGGGGGTTTCGGAAATGACGGTAAGCCGCGTCCTGCGCAACCGTGGGGATGTGAGCCAGGCGACGCGGGAAAAGGTGCTGGAGGCGGCCAAAACGCTTGGCTATGTGCCGAACAAGATTGCCGGGGCGCTGGCCAGTCAGCGGGTGAACCTCGTGGCGGTCATCATCCCCTCTCTGCGCAACATGGTGTTCCCCGAAGTCATGTCCGGGATCAGTGCTGTTCTGGAAGAAACCGACCTGCAGCCGGTTGTGGGCGTGACCGACTATCTTCCTGAAAAAGAAGAGAGAGTTTTGTACGAGATGCTCTCGTGGCGGCCCTCTGGCGTGATCATCGCAGGCCTGGAGCATTCCGAGGCGTCAAAGGCCATGCTCAAGGCCAGCGGCATTCCCGTGGTCGAGATCATGGACACCGACGGCACGCCGATCGACTGCGCCGTCGGGATCAGCCACCGTCGTGCCGGGCGTGAGATGGCGCGGGCAATCCTCAAGCAGGGCTATCAACGCATCGGTTTCATGGGTACGAAAATGCCGCTCGACCACCGCGCACGGAAGCGGTTCGAAGGCTTCACCGAGGCGCTCGCCAAGGAGGGCGTGGAGGTCGCGGATCAGGAATTTTATTCCGGCGGTTCGGCTCTGGCCAAGGGGCGGGAACTGACGCGGGCGATGCTGGAGCGTGATCCAGAGCTGGATTTCCTCTATTATTCCAATGATATGATTGCCGCAGGCGGGTTGATGGAAGTGATGGCGCAAGGCATCGACATTCCGGGCCAGATCGGGCTTGCGGGCTTCAACGGGGTTGAGTTGCTGCAGGGACTGCCACGGCAACTGGCGACAATGGATGCCTGCCGAACCGAGATCGGGACGCGGGCGGCACAGATCATCGCGGCGCGCGTGGCCGGCGAGGCGGAGCCTGAACAGAAGGTAATCGAACTGGCGCCGAAACTCAGCTTTGGCGACACGCTCAAACGACGTTGATACGGCTGGAGAATGGTCTCGCCCGGCGGCTTTTCCTGCACCGCCACGCCCTTGCCGAGGCCCCGGTGGGTCCGGGGAAAGGCGAGGACCTTCAGGGGCTTATAGAGCGGCTGGGCTTTGTGCAGGTGGATTCGGTGCGCACGGTCGAGCGCGCACACGACATGATCCTCTTCGCCCGCCGCCCGGCCTATCGCCCGAAACAACTCAAACCCCTGCTGGAGCAGCACAGAGGGTTGTTCGAGCATTGGACGCATGACGCATCAGTCATTCCGACCGCCTATTTTCCGCATTGGAAAATGCGGTTCGAACGCGACCGCGCTCGGCTGCATGGCCGCTGGAAGACATGGCAGAGGGCCGAGTTTTCCCAGAAATTCGAAGAGGTTATCAATCGGATCCGGGAGCGTGGCCCCTGTGGGTCGGCGGATGTCGGCGAGGATGAGACGCGCTCCAAAGGCGGCTGGTGGGAGTGGCACCCGTCGAAGACGGCGCTGGAATTCCTTTGGCGCAGCGGTGTCTTGTCGGTCACGCGGCGCGAGGGCTTTCGCAAGCTCTATGATCTGACGGAGCGGGTGATCCCCGAAGCGCACCGTCTGGCGCAGCCGTCCGAGGCCGAGACAACGGATTGGCTTTGCCGTAACGCATTGAAACGGCTAGGGTTTGCAACGCCGGGAGAGATCTCGGCCTTTTGGGACATCCTGCGCCCGCATGAGGCCAAGGCCTGGGTTGACGCCGCTTTGATGCGCGGCGAGTTGGTGCCGGTAGAGGTGCAGAGCGCCGATGGTGCGTGGCGCAAGAGCGTCGCGTTTCAAGGCATCGAGTCCGAGGCTCTGACGGCACCAGAGCCAACGAAGCGGCTGCGCGTGCTCTCACCGTTTGACCCCGCGCTGCGCGATCGCAAGCGCGCGGAGCGGTTGTTCGGATTTCACTATCGTATTGAAATCTTTGTTCCTTCTGACAAGCGTATCTATGGCTATTACGTCTTTCCCCTGCTCGAAGGCGACCGCCTGATAGGGCGCATCGACATGGCGGCGAACCGGGCGGAGGGGACGCTGGATGTCACGGCGCTTTGGCCGGAACGGGGCCTGCGGTGGGGCGCGGGACGGCAGGCGCGGCTGGAGGCGGAACTGGCGCGGGTCGCGCGTTTTACCGGGGTCGAGGCGGTTCGCTGGTCCGATGGCTGGCTGCGGGAGCCGGGGCCGCGTTAACCTGTTGACGTCAGGAGTGGTGTTAACACCGCGTACGCTGGGGTTAAGCTGGCGCGCGGTGGCGCGCAACACCAAGATGCTGTGGGTGGGCTGTAACGACCCACAAGGCTGTTACATTCATTAACCAATTTTCGGGGCGCGTTAACCATCGTTTGGTACGATTCGTGCAGAGTTTTGTACTTATTGCAAAAGCTGAATTCGAATTGTTGGCGCTACCATGGCCTGGTGCACCATGACGCTGCGTCGCAATTGGTTAACGAGCCCGCAACGCGCCAGATCACGCCAGCGACCGATACATCACCAGGGCATCCACGTAGCCTTCGGAGGGATGCAGAAAGGCCCCCGGCAGACGGCCGATCACGGCAAAGCCCGCGCGCTCCCATGTCGCAATCGCCCGCAGGTTCGTGCTGACCACGAAATTGTATTGCATGGCGCGAAAACCAAAGCCGGGCGCGGCCTCCAGGGAATGGGCCAGCATGGCGCGTGCAACGCCTTTCCCTCGGGCCCGGACCGCGGTGACATAGCCGCAGTTGCACACATGGCTGCCGCCGCCCTTCTGATTGCGCACCATGTAGTAGGTGCCGACCACCGCGCCCGCCAACTCAGCGACGAAGACGCGCCGCTCCGGTCCGAACCAATAGGACAGCGCATCCGCTTCCGGGATATCGGGGTCGATGGCGTAGGTGTCCCCGGCACGGAACACCGGTTCCAGCATGGACCAGATGGCGGCGCGGTCGGCAGGGGCGGCGGCGCGGATCGAAATGCTCATGTCTGCCCTTCGGTTTCGATGTTGATGACGGTGCCGCAATGCTTGCAATGGACAGCGTCGGAATCGTGCAGGACAAGGCCACAGACCGAACACGGCTGCCGTACCTTGCTGGGGCGAAAGAGCACCTGCACCAACCGCAGAAAGAGGGTTACCCCGGCGATCATCACGACGACGGAGATCATGCGCCCGAGCGTGCCGGGCAGGGTGATGTCGCCAAATCCCGTCGTCGTCAGCGCCGTGACGGTGAAGTAAAGCGCGTCCGCATAGTTCTGGATCTGCGGATTGAGCGGATACTGTGTGGCATAGATGATGCCGGTCATGATGAAGATGAAGACAAAGAGGTTCAGAACGGCGCTGATGACCTCCTGATTGCTCGCGAAATAGGGAAAGTCGCGGCGCAGCCGGGTTGAGAGTTGATAGGTGTGGAGCAGGCGCAGGGTGCGCATGACCCGCAGAAACCCGAGCCCTTCCCCGGCCAGCGGCGCAAGAAAGGAGGCCACGGCGATCAGATCGGCCAGTGTGGTCAGCCGGGTCATCAGTCGCCAGCGGTTCGTCGAAATCCAGATGCGTGCCGCAAAGTCGGCAAGAATGAACACCCCGAACACCATATCGATGCTCTCGACCACCCGCCCGTGATGGGTGAAGGAGGTCGCGATGACGAAGAGGATCGTTACGACGTCGAAGATCAGCAGGCCATAGCGAAACCGATGCGCCCTGTCGCTGTCCCCTGCATAGAGTTCGCGGATGCGGTTCTTCATGGCGCTGCCCCTGTGCGTCTTTCTGGCATGAATACTCAAAAAGCAGTGGCGCCGCCAGCGCGCCGCAGCGGGAGGGACCGGGACGCTCTGCCGGGGGGGGGCTATGCGCGGCGCGCGCTCCCCGAAATTGGTCCGCCATGGCCTGAAACTTGCCGGAATTGCAGGCGATGCCAAGGCAGGCAACGCAATCCAGAAAGGGCGCACATGTTTCCGCTTATCGAGTATCCGGCGAAATTGGCCGATCCTGCCGAACATCACCGCGCGCTGGATCCCGGCGAGCTTGAACAGATGCTGGCAAAGGCCACCTACCCGGCGCTGTTCTTGGTGAAGGAGCCCTTTGCCGAAATGCCGGCAAGGACGGGCTGCTGGCTTGGCGGGGCGCCGACGCTGCCGCCCGAGATCGCGTGGCCCTGGGTGGCAAGGTATACCGAGGAAGCGACGCACCCGATGCATTTCATTGCCCAGATCAATCTGGCGTCCCTTCCCTTCGGAGAGGATTTCGAATTGATGCCCCGGACCGGCACGCTGTTCTTCTTTGCCGACTACGCGGATCATCTGGAGGGGGTGCCGGGAACAGCGTCGGTGATCTGGGTCGACGGCGATGTCAGCGCCTGTCCGGAGCGTGCCATGCCCGATTTCCCGGAGGGTTGGAAAGAGCGGACGCTGCTTGATGTGTGCTGGTTCGAAGAGCCAAAGGTCTTTCGCAAATGGCCGGTCCATTTCCATAAATTTGATCAGATCGCATGGATGTTTGTCGGACAGGACTTTGCCGACGCGATGCTCGAACGGGTCATGGCGACGGATAAGACGCTCAATGACCTGGCAATTGCCCCTGTGCCTGATCTGGACCGGTCCGGGTTGGAGACAGAGCGCAGCATGCCAGCGCGGCACACGCTATTTGATTTCTATGGCGATCGGGATGAGCACTTGATGATGGCGCGTCAGATCCCGCTGTTGCGGTTGGAGTACGACCACGATTGGGGATTCGATTATTCCGAACATCTGGCCTTCTACATCGATTCCGAAGCGTTGAAGGCCCGGGATTTCTCCCGAGCCTTCGCTTGGACCATCATCTAGGGCGGGGACTGTCCCCGCGCGCTTTCAGTAGATCACGACAGAGCGGATGCTCTCGCCCTTGTGCATCAGGTCGAAGGCGTCGTTGATTTTCTCAAGCGGCATGGTGTGGGTGATCATCGAGTCGATCTCCACCTTGCCGTCCATGTACCAATCGACGATTTTCGGCACGTCGGTGCGGCCCTTGGCGCCACCGAAGGCCGTGCCTTTCCAGACGCGTCCGGTGACAAGCTGGAATGGGCGGGTGCTGATTTCGGCGCCTGCGGGGGCCACGCCGATCACAACCGACACGCCCCATCCGCGATGCGAGCATTCCAGCGCATCGCGCATGACCTTGACGTTGCCGGTGGCGTCAAAGCTGTAGTCGACGCCGCCGATATGGTCGTTGCCGCGCTGGGTCAGCTTGACGATCTCGGCGACGGTGTTCTCGACCTTGGACGGGTTGATGAAGTGCGTCATGCCGAATTTCTTCGCCATTTCCGCCTTGTCGTCATTGAGGTCGACGCCGATGATCATGTCCGCGCCCGCCATGCGCAGGCCCTGGATCACGTTGAGGCCGATGCCGCCGAGGCCGAAGACGGCGGCGGTCGATCCGATTTCGACGCCTGCGGTGTTGATCACCGCGCCGATGCCCGTGGTCACGCCGCAACCGATGTAGCAGATCTTGTCGAAGGGGGCGTCATCGCGGACCTTGGCGAGCGCGATTTCCGGCATCACGGTGTGATTGGCGAAGGTCGAGCAGCCCATGTAGTGATAGATCGGCGTGCCATCCAGCATCGAAAACCGCGTGGTGCCGTCGGGCATCAGGCCCTGACCTTGCGTGTTGCGGATGGCGGTGCACAGGTTGGTCTTGCCCGACAGGCAGGAATAGCACTCGCGGCATTCCGGCGTGTAGAGCGGGATGACATGATCACCCGGTTTCAGTGTTGTGACGCCTTCGCCAACCTCGACGACGACGCCCGCGCCCTCGTGCCCGAGGATCGCGGGGAACAGGCCTTCGGGATCGGCGCCGGAGAGGGTGAACTCATCGGTGTGACAAATGCCTGTGGCCTTGATCTCGACGAGGACCTCGCCCGCCTTCGGGCCTTCGAGCTCGACTTCCATGATTTCGAGAGGCTTGCCAGCCTCCACCGCGACAGCCGCTTTCGTGCGCATGCGTTTCTCTCCCCGTTGGAAAATGGATTGGGCTGCAACTTGCGTTATCCGCCGGGCGCTCGCAAGCGCGGATGCGCCGGTTTTGCGCCGTCCGGCGGCATGGTGCAAAAAACCTGGCGCGGTTGAGAGAATCTTCGCAATTTGGGGTCAGGCTGTGGCGAGTGTCCACCTGAAAGGCCTGACAGAATGTCTCTGCTGCTTCCCCTCAAGTCCCTGCCCGCACCCGGTGCGGATAGCGCCCTGCTGCTGCTGCGCATCCGCCGCAATGAAACCGCGCTGGCCAGCCTGCGCACAATCCACAATGGTCCGCATCCCGATGAGCGGATCATTCAGGAGAACATCTCTCGCCTGCGCGAGCGGTTGATGCATCCCGAAGTGACCTGCGAGGCGCCTCAGTCGAAGGCGGCGGGTCAGGTCTATTGACCTTCTGACGACATGGGTTCACGGTAGCGCCATCTCCGGGAGGTTCCATGTCCCCCTTGCATGGCATCGCGTTAAAGCTCAGCGCGGTCTTCATTTTCACCATCATGGCCTCGCTTATCAAGGCCACGTCCGACATCGTTCCCCCTGGGGAAGCGGTGTTCTTCCGCTCGTTCTTTGCCATGCCGATCATCATTGTGTGGTTGGCGATGCGCGGCGATCTGAAGGTCGGACTCAAGGTGAAGCGGCCCATGGGCCATGTCTGGCGCGGGCTTATCGGCGTGTCGGCCATGGGCTCGGGCTTTACCGCGCTGGGGCTTTTGCCGCTGCCGGAGGTGACGGCGCTGGGCTATGCCGCGCCGCTGCTCACGGTGATCTTTGCCGCCATGCTGCTTGGCGAGCGTCTGCGGCTGTTCCGGATGAGCGCCGTGGGCCTTGGGCTGATTGGTGTCGTGGTGGTGCTCTGGCCGCGCCTGTCGCTCGATACCCTGGACGATGCGGCGGCGCTGGGCGTGGCCTGCATCCTGGTCTCGGCGGTGTTGCGGGCGCTGGCGCAGATCCACATCCGGCGCATGGTCGCCACGGAAGAAACGGCGGCGATCGTCTTCTGGTTCTCGATGACGGCGACGCTCTTCTCGCTCCTGACACTTCCGTTCGGATGGACGTGGCCAGGGACCGTCGGTCTGTTGCAGCTGATCGGGGCCGGGCTGGTCGGCGGGGTCGGGCAGATCTTGCTGACCTCCTCCTACCGTCATGCGGAGGCGGCTCTGTTGGCGCCGTTCGACTATGCCTCGATTCTGTTCGCGATTCTGTTCGGCTATTTCTTCTTCGGCGAGGTGCCGACGGTCATGGTGCTGATCGGCTCGGCCATCGTGATGGCGGCGGGGGTGATCATCATCTGGCGCGAACGCCAACTGGGGCTGAAGCGCGGCAAGGCGCGGCCGGTGGCGGCGAAGTGGTAGGGCCGGCCTGCAGCTCCGCTCAGACCCGCACTCCGACTTACATGTCCAGACGCTCCGCCATCCAATACGCCGGGGCGAGCAGCAGGCGGCGGCGCATCCCGAGCGGGAAGCGGCGCGGCGGCTGACTGAGGAAGTTGGGCGCGGGCGTGCCCGGCTCCCGCTTCAGCAGACGGTTTGCGATGAGATGGCCGGAGTAGCTGCCCATGGCGACGCCGTTGCCGTGATAGCCCATGGCGGCAAAGAGGCCGGGGTGGTCCGGCACGGCCCCGACGAAGGGGACGAGGCCGGAGAGCAGGCAGACAAGGCCGCTCCATTCATGGGTGATGTCCACATCCCGCCACGCCGGAAACATGGCGTGAAAATCCTGCCGGATTTTCCGGGATATGGTCGCCTGTTCGCCGGGGGTCGCGCGCAAACCGCCGCGCATGCCGAAGAGGAAGCGCCCGTTCGGCATCAGGCGGAAATAATGCAGGAGCGTGCGGCTGTCGTAGGCCATCTGAGTCGCGGTGTACCCTGCGGCTTGCTGTTCGTTCGGCGTGATGGGACGGGTGACGATGACGCTCGATTGCACCGGCATGGTCCGCGCGCGGAGCCAATCGGGCAGGTCGTCAGAGGAATACCCATTGGTGGCGAGAATGACGCGGGCGGCGGTGACGATGCCGTGGGGCGTGTCGAGCTGCCAGCCCTTGGCGGTCGGCCGCAAAGCGGTGACGGGGCTGCGCGCGTGAAGCGTGGCACCGGCGGATTGTGCCGCTTTGGCGAGGCCGTCGTGGTACTTCTGCGGATTGAGGGCAAAGCCCTTGGGCGTATGAAGGCCACCGTGCCAGGGACCGTCGAGGCCCCGCGCCTGAAGCTCTTTCAGCGTGAGAAAACCGGGTTGGCCCGCCATGCGCCGCGCGGCGCGGGCGGTGTGGGCGAGGCAGATTTCGCCGTCCGAGTGGGTGTCGGCGTCGATCTCATGGGTTTGCAGGAGTCGGGCGACATGGTCGATGGCGGCGGATTCGGCCTGTGACCAAAGGTCAGCGTCCGCGCGGCCATGGCGGCGTGCGAGGACACTGTCCGTAAGTTTCGAGCCGCCGAGGCAGCAAAAACCGCCGTTTCGCCCGGACGCGCCGAAGCCGGGGCGATCGGCTTCGAAGACGTGGGCCAGCACACCGTTTTGGGCGAGGCTCAGCGCTGCGTTCAAACCGGTAAAGCCGCCCCCAATGATGGCAACGTCGGTCTGCACCGGGCCTGCAAGCGGGGGCCAGTCCGTGGCGGGGCGTGTTGTGGCCCAGTAGTTTCCCGGCTGAGGCTCATAGGCCGCCGCCTCGAAGAGTCGTTTCATTCCGCGCGGTCTGCCGCCCGTTCGTCGCGGGCCTGCTGGACGGCGGCGCGCTTGGAAATCAGCGACGCGGTGATCACGCCGACGGTGACGATGGCGATCATCAACGTGGACAGGGCGTTGATCTCCGGCGAGACGCCGAGGCGCACGGCCGAAAACACCTTGATCGGCAGGGTGGTGGCGCCCGGGCCGGTGGTGAAGCTGGCGATCACAAGATCGTCGAGCGACAGGGTGAAGGCGAGCAGCCATCCCGAGATGACGGCGGGGGCGATGATCGGCAAGGTGACAAGGCGGAAGGCTTCGAACTGCGAGCAGCCGAGGTCGAGCGCCGCCTCTTCGAGGCTTCGGTCAAAGGAGACCAGCCGCGAGGAGACCACCACCGAGACGTAGCACATCGCAAAGGTGGTGTGCGCGAGCACGACGGTGAGGATGCCGCGATCAAGCCCGATGCCGATGAAGAGCAGCAGCAGCGACAGGCCGGTGATGACCTCTGGCATGACGAGCGGCGCGTAGATCATGCCGGAAAACAGCGTCCGCCCCGGAAAGCGCCCGGCGCGGACGATGACATAGGCGGCCATGGTCCCGAGCACGGTTGCGAGGCACGAGGAGAAGAACGCGACCTTGGCCGTGACCCAGGCGGCGTTCAGGAATTCCTCGTTCTGGAGCAGCTCTCCGTACCATTTCGTCGAGAAACCGGCCCAGACCGTGACGAGGCGGCTTTCGTTGAAGCTGTAGACCACGAGGATGATCATTGGCAGGTACAGGAAGGAGAAGCCGAGGGTGAGGGAGGTGGCGTTGAACCAGGAAAAGCGCTTCATGTGTCGGCCTCCCGCGCCAGCTGTTGGTTGCGCTGGAAGAGGATGATCGGGATGATCAGGATCGCCAGAAGGATGACCGCCACGGCGGAGGCCACGGGCCAGTCGCGGTTGGAGAAGAATTCCTCCCAGAGGACTTTGCCGATCATCAGCGTGTCAGAGCCGCCGAGCAGGGAGGGGATGACGAATTCGCCGAGCGCCGGGATGAAAACGAGGAAGCAGCCAGCAATGATACCGCCCGTCGAAAGCGGGATCGTCACCAGCCAGAAGGCGGAGAGACGCGAACAGCCGAGGTCTTCGGCGGCTTCCAGCAGGCTGTCGTCCAGCTTTTCCAGCGCCGAGTAGATCGGCAGGATCATGAAGGGAAGGTAGGTGTAGACGATGCCGATATAGACGGCGGTGTTGGTGTTCATGATCTGCAGCGGTTCGGAGATCACGCCGATGGCGAGCAGGACCTGGTTCAACACGCCTTCGGTGGAGAGAATGCCCATCCACGAATAGACGCGGATCAGAAAGGAGGTCCAGAATGGCAGGATCACCAACATCAAGAGCGTCGGGCGCCATTCGGGATTGGCGCGAACCATGCCGTAGGCGATGGGATAGCCGACAAGCAGTGTGAGCAGGGTGGAGATCGCGGCGATCTGGAGCGAGGAGAGGTAGGCCTTCCAGTAGAGATCATCCTTGGTCAGGAAGGTGAAGTTCTCGAAGTCGAGCCCGGAGAGAAAGGCGCGGAGCCCTTCCCAGCCAGCGGCGAGGTCCAATTGCGGCGCGTAGGGGGGGCGGGCCAGGGCGATGTCCGAGAGCGAGATCTTCAGGACGATCAGGAAGGGCACCAGGAACAGCGCCAAGAGCCAGACGTAGGGGACGGCGATGAGGACGGCCTTACGCATCGGGGCGGTCCTTTCTTGTCTCGGGGGGCTTGGTCATTCGGTCAGCACCACCCCGGCGGTTGCGGTGAAGCTGAGCCAGACGGTGTCTTCCCAGGTGATGTCGCGGCGGGCGATGCGGCGGGTGTTGGAAACCTGGCTCTTGACCATGAGGCCGCCGGCAAGTTCGACGTGATAGGTCGAGATGTTGCCGAGATAGCCGATGTCGATGACCTTGCCTTGTACGGCATTGGCCGCGTTTTCCGGTTTTGTCTTGGAAATGTTGAGCTTTTCCGGACGCAGAGCGAGAGTGATCTCCTGTCCGGCAAGGCTCTGCTCGCCGTTGGCGACGATCAGGTCGGGCTGGCCTTCGGCCCATCGCAAGGTCAGGCCGCCCTCCGGGATCTCCGGCGCAGCGGCCGGTTCGGCGCGGCGGGCGGCTGCGGTTTCCTCAGGGCTCGGCGCGGGGAGGCGCTTTTGCTCCGGGACCTCGGTCCGTTCGCCAAGGAGCGGCGCGAGCAAAGTATCGTGCAGCCATTTGCCGTATGCGTTGGGCTGTGGCGCGCGGGCTTGTTGCTGCGGCGCCGGGTTTTCAACGGGCGCGTCGGTTGGTGCGGGGTCCGCGACGGGGGCCGTTTCGGCGGTGGACGCGGTGGCGTTGCCGCGGGCGCTCGCCGTGCCGCGGATCAGGTTCACGTCCCCGATGAAACCGGCGACATAAACAGAGTTGGGCGCTTCATAGATGACGTCTGGCGTGGCAACCTGCACCAGCTTGCCCTCGTCCATGACGGCCACGCGGGAGGCGACGGTCATCGCCTCTTCCTGATCGTGGGTCACGATGACGAAAGTGGTGCCGGTCTTTTCCTGAATATCCATCAGCTCGAACTGCGTCTCTTCGCGCAGCTTTTTGTCAAGCGCGCCAAGGGGCTCGTCGAGCAGGAGCAGCTTGGGCGCCTTGGCGAGGCTGCGGGCAAGGGCGACGCGCTGGCGCTGTCCGCCGGAAATCTGATGGGGTTTGCGTTTTGCAAATTTGGTCAAGCGGGTGAGGCGCAGCATTTCTTCGACGCGGGCGTCAATCTGGGCCTTGTCCTTTGACTCGCGCTTGAGGCCGAAGGCGATGTTTTCCCAGACCGAGAGGTGCGGAAAGAGCGCGTAGCTCTGAAACATCATGTTCACCGCGCGCTTGTTCGGTGACACGGCGTCAATGACCTGACCGTTCAGCAGGATGTTGCCTTCCGTAGGCGTCTCGAAGCCCGCAAGCATACGCATCATGGTCGTCTTGCCGCAGCCGGAGGGGCCGAGCAGGGCGAAGAACTCTTTTTCGTAGATCTTCAGGGACAGATCGTCGATCGCGGTAAAATCGCCGAACCGTTTGGTTACGTTGCGAAATTCGATCAGAGGTTTCTGGTCCTTGTCGGTCCAGGGGGCGAAAGGGGCTTCGGCCATGGTGGCTCCCGGTCATGGAAAGCCCGCGCGGACAGGCGCCCGCGCGGAACTGTCTTTACTAGATGGAGACGATAAGCCCGGGCATCAGGTGCCAGACTTGATCTTGGTCCAGAGACGGGTCAGCGTGCGCTGCTCTCTCGGGCCGAAGGGGGTCACGGTGTAAAGCTTGTCGAGCGCCGCTTCGTCCGGGTAGATCGCCGAATCGCCGATTACGTCCTCATTGAGGAACTCTTGCGAGGCCTTGTTGCCGTTGGCGTAGTAGACGTAGTTCGACGCCGCCGCCATGTTCTGTGCATCCATGATGAAGTTCAGGAAGGTGTGCGCGGCGTCCGGATTGGGTGCGTCGACCGGGATGGCCATCTGATCGAACCACATCAGCGCGCCCTCGGTTGGGGCGTTGTAGGCCACCTCGACACCATTGTCGGCCTCGGCGGCACGGTCGCGGGCCTGCAGGATGTCCCCGGACCAGCCGAAGGCGACGCAGATGTCCCCATTGGCCAGCGCGTTGATGTATTCGGAGCTGTGGAATTTGCGGATGTAGGGGCGGACAGCGGTCAGCACCTCTTCGGCCTTGGCCATGGAGGCCTCGTCCTTGCCATCCGGGTCCATGCCGGCATAGGCGAGCGCGGCGGGGACGATCTCGGTCGGAGCGTCGAGGAAATAGACGCCGCATTCAGCGAGCTTTTCCATGTTCGCCGGGTCCATGATCAACGACAGCGAATTGATCGGCGCGTCCTCGCCCAGCACTTCGGCGATCTTGGCGGTGTTCACGCCGATGCCGGTGGTGCCCCACATGTAGTTGATGGAGTACTCGTTTCCGGGATCGTAGGTGGCGGTCCGCTTGGAGATCACGTCCCACATGTTGTCCAGATTGGGCAGCTTGTCCTTGTCCAGCTTCTGGAAGGCGCCGGCCATGATCTGGCGCTGCAGGAACGTGCCTGTGGGCACGACGACGTCATAGCCGGAGCCGCCCGCAAGCATCTTGGTTTCCAGCAGTTCGTTGCTGTCGAAGACGTCGTAGATCAGGTCGATGCCGGTCTCCGTCTCGAACTTTTCCAGCAGGCTTTCGTCGATGTAGTCTGACCAGTTGTAGACGCGGACCTCATCGGCGGCGGCGATACCCGCCATGAGCGCGAGGCTGGCTGTACAGGTCATCAGGGTTTTCATGTCATAGCTCCCGTTGGACATTGGGGTCTGTCGCCCCGTTTGCCAGTGAATTTGATCAAATGCCGACTTGCTTGGCAAGCGTTTCGATGTTTCCATGCCGTGCAGCGCGGCGCAAGGTGGTGCCGCACATCTGTTTGGCAGTGATCGGGGCCAGTGATGAATAATCAGGCAGGGCGGGGCGGTGGCGCGGGACTTCCGGCGCATGAGCAGGTGTATCGCACGCTCCGGGATATGGTGCTTTTCGGCGAGCTTGCCCCGGGGCAGGCCGTTACAATTCAAGGGCTTGTTGCTGATTTGGGGACTGGAATGACACCGGTGCGTGAGGCGCTCCGGCGGTTGACGGCAGAGGGCGCGCTGGAAGCGCTGGGCAATCGGCGCATCGTGGTGCCGCAACTCACCGCGCCAGCGGTCGAAGAGATGACGCGGGCCCGTACCGCGCTGGAGCCGATGCTCGCCCGCCATGCCGCAGAGCGCGCAGGCCCGGCGGACATTGCGGCGCTTGCCGAGACGGACAGCCGGTTGGATCAGGCCATCGCGCGCGGTGACATCGGGGCATATCTGAAGGAAAACCACCAGTTTCACGCGCAATTCAACGCATTGGCGCAGGCGCCGATCATCACTGCGCTGGTCGAGAGCCTGTGGCTGCGGTTCGGGCCGTCGCTGAGAGTGGTGTGTGGGCAAGTCGGAACGCGCAACCTGCCGGACAGGCACAAGGAATTGCTGGACGCGCTTGAGCGGCGCGACGGCGCGGCGGCCGCCGTCGCAATCGAAAAGGATGTGGTGCAGGGCATGAGCCTGATCCTGCATGGGTTGGCCGGGGCGGCGTGAAACCGGGACGTCCAAGACCGCGATTCGATTGACAGCGGATAATTTGATCATATTCTGCAGCTAAAGCGGTCCTGGCCGTTTCTGACCCGGTATGCGGGCGTCGACTGCCCGCCGCAGCCGATGCAGGGCGGGTCAGAGCGTCCTTGCCCGCCGAAAGCCGCATTCGAAGGAGTTCCGAGATGCCGAATCTTTCTACCAACACCCCCACCGCAGAATTGCAGGCGGTCGATGCCGCGCACCATATGCACCCCTTCACCCACAGTGCCGATCTGGCGAAGAAGGGCGCGCGGATCATGACGCGGGCCGAGGGCGTGTGGCTGAACGACAGCGATGGCAACCGTATCCTCGACGCCATGGCGGGGCTGTGGTGCGTGAATATCGGCTACGGGCGCGATGAACTGGCCGAGGCGGCGGCGCGACAGATGCGCGAGCTTCCCTACTACAATACGTTTTTCCAGACCTCGCATGTGCCTGCGATTGCGCTGTCAGAGCGGTTGGCGGCGTTGGCGCCGGGCGATCTCAACCACGTTTTCTTTGCCAGCTCCGGGTCGGAGGCCAATGACACCAACCTGCGTCTGGTCCGGACCTATTGGGCCGAGAAAGGCCAACCGCAGAAACAATGGGTGATTTCGCGCTGGAACGCCTATCATGGCTCATCCGTGGGGTCGGGTTCGCTTGGCGGGATGAAAGGGATGCACGCGCAGGGCGGCATGCCGATTCCGGGGATCGCCTTCATTGACCAGCCGAACTGGTGGAGCGAAGGCGGTGACATGACACCGCAAGAGTTCGGGCTGGAGCGGGCGCGCCAGCTTGAGGCGAAAATCCTTGAACTCGGCCCGGAGAATGTCGCCGCCTTCATAGCAGAGCCGGTGCAGGGCGCGGGCGGCGTGATCGTGCCGCCGGAGACCTACTGGCCCGAGATCCAGCGCATTGTCGATCAATACGGCATCCTGTTGATCGCGGATGAGGTGATTTGCGGATTTGGCCGCACCGGCAATTGGTTCGGCAGCCAGACCATGGGGATCAAGCCCGACATCATGACCGTCGCCAAGGGGCTGTCGTCCGGCTATCAACCGATCGGTGGCAGCATTCTGTCGGACGAGGTGGCCGAGGTGATTTCGAACTGCGAATTCAACCATGGTTATACCTACAGCGGCCATCCGGTGGCCTGTGCCGTGGCCTTGGAGAATCTGCGGATTCTGGAGGATGAGGGGATCGTGGATCGCGTCCGCGAGGATACCGGCCCCTATCTCAAGGAGAAGTTCGCGGGTCTGGCCGAGCATCCGTTGGTCGGTGAAGCGAAGATCGTCGGCATGATGGGCAGTATCGCGCTGACCCCTGACAAGGCAGCGCGCGCGGCCTTTGCGGCGGAGGCCGGGACGGCGGGCTTTATCTGTCGGGAACGCTGTTTTGCCAACAACCTGATCATGCGCCACGTCGGGGACCGGATGATCATCTCTCCGCCTCTGGTGATTTCGAAGGCCGAGATCGACACGCTGATCGAGCGGGCGTGGCAATCGCTGGACGAAGCGCATGTGCGTTTGAAGGACGAAGGCCTGATGACGGCGGCGCCGCGAAACTGAAACATAGGCCCCTTTGATTCGCGCACGCCCCGGACACTGGTCCGGGGCGTTTGCATATTGCGGGGCGAGCACGTTGGCGGGGGTCGCCCCGATCTCCATTGAAGAAACCGGATCAGGCCTTGATCCAGGCCTTGGCGCCATTGAAGTCGTCTGCATCGAAATACTTGGTTTTCGCACCAGACACCGCGCCAAGAACCGATTGCCCCAGCTTTTGCCAGCTCTTGTCACCGACAATGGCGGCGCGGTCGATGAGGTCGTAGTGATTGCGGGCAATGGCAAAATGCGCTCGCAGCGCGGCAAGCCCCTGCCAGCCGTCGAATTCCCGCAGGTCCAGCAGCAGGCGGAAACGCTCGTTCTTGCGCACGAAAGCATTCATGTCCTGCTCTTCAGCGGCCATCACCGCCGGGTCGAGTTTGCCCAGAAGCTGGACGTGCAGCACACCGTCGCCGAGGTCCGTCTGATGCACCGCACCGAGCGATTGCGAGAGCCACCGGCGGGCGTCGTCTGTCTCGGCAGGCGTGAACACGCCCACGGGGCAGGGGAACAGGATCGCCATGCCGCGCGCCATACGGGGAATCCAGCCCGGTTTCGCAACCAGCGCCAGCCGGTCAAAACCGTTCCAGTGGCGCATTCCGAATTCCGCATCGTCGAGCACGGCGGCGAGGCTGAACGTCGTATCGTCGGCAAGGATGACGATTGCACGAATGCGCTGATGCTCTTCGATGGCACGGTCGAGGGCCGGGATGAGCACGTGCTCGTAGTCGTCATCGGTGACCTTGCCGGAAACGTGCACCTCGTAGTGCCCGGCAGTCGGAAGGGATTTGACGGTGATCATGGCTGTTCTCCTGTCAGCTGGGGCGAAAGGCCCCTTATGACTAGAGATGCGCAGCCTTGGGTGTTGTTTCAATGATCTGGAACAAGGCAAAGGCCCCGTCGCGGCGGGGCCTTCGGTGGGCTGGATCGGATTTCGCTCAGCCCATGCGTTTCGGGGCGCCGGTGGCCATGTCGGTCCCGGTGTAGGGCTTTTGTGCCGCTTTCCACGCCCCGAAGCCGCCTTCCATGTGGGCAATCTGCTCAAACCCCTCTTCGATGGCCTTGCGCGCCACCTTTTCGGAGCGCACCCCGGAGCCGCAATGAAAAACGATGCGCTTGTCGGTCTGGCCGGGCAGCGACGCGCAGTCGACGAAAGACATCGGCAGCAACAGAGAGCCGGGGATGTGTTCAAACATGTATTCTTGCGGGGTGCGCACGTCGATCAGGACAATCTTGCGCGCGTTGAGGGCCTGCTGGACCTCGTCCACGGTCCATGTTTCGAGCGTTGCGTTGTCGACAGTTTCGGTTTTCATGATCGTTCCTTTCGAGGCCGGGGCGCGGAGGGGGGTGCCAGCAGTTCTGTATAGCATCCGGTGCGGAGGAGCGAGCGGGCTGCGAGGTGCCGCTCAGGTTTTCGCTGCCCGGTCTTTGATGCGGTCCGGGTTCCCCCCGCGACGCCGATCTGAAAGACGAAATTGTCGCCGGGTGCGTCCCGATCAAAGATCGCGGTCATCACCCGCATGAATTTGAAGATCCGCGCGGCAAGGATCGCGGTTTTTGGCGCAACGCGCCCAGCCGGATCACAATCGAGGATTACAGGATGCCGTGACCGAGACTGCCGGAGAGGGTTTCCTGTGTGGAGGCGTTGGCCAAGGCTTTCCGGGAGGCAGCCTTCAGCGGCCACAACCGCACCCCGCAGCCCGATGAGATGGCGGAGCTGACGCAGTTTTTGGAAAAGGGGTCCTATGTGCGGCGCCGCTGCTCTGCGACGTCGGGACCGGCCTGGATCCGGAAGGCGGCTTGATCGGCTGTCGATGCTGAGAAGATTGTTTGGCTCAGCCCGCTTTGTTGCAGGGGGACCAGGGGCGGAACCAGGTCCTGGCGAAGGGTTCGCCGTAGATCTGCGCAATGGTTTCGAAGGTGATCAGGGGCACCAACATGGGCCGACTCCTTGGGTTGATCGAGTTTCGTTACGCATTTCTGGCGTAACAATCTTTCCATGTATATTAGACCTAAGTTTTAATATTTCGCAAACGGTATGCCAAATCGTTAACCCTCTATTTTCATCTTCTGTGGATGGCTTGAAATGGGCCGTTTTAGAATCAATGGGGGGGTGCTAGGTTTTGTGGGATGAATTCCCATGCCCCCAATATGCGCCCTGTCATTCGACAGCTGGACGATGCCGCGATCAACCGGATCGCCGCCGGTGAAGTGGTCGAACGGCCTGCTTCTGCGGTCAAGGAACTGGTCGAGAACGCCGTGGACGCGGGCGCGCGGCGGATCGGCATCGAAATTGCCGATGGTGGCAAGACCCTGATCCGGATCAGCGATGATGGCTGTGGCATGACGGCTGAGGAATTGCCGTTGGCGCTGTCACGCCATGCCACGTCAAAGATCGACGGTACGGATCTGCTGAACATTCATTCCTTTGGCTTTCGCGGCGAGGCCTTGCCGTCGCTGGGCGCGGTGGGCCGTTTGACGATCCAGAGCCGGGTGCGGGGCGAAGAGGCGTGCGAGTTGAGCGTCAGTGGCGGGACGATGAGCGCGGTAAAGCCCTGCGCGCTGAACGCCGGCACGGTGGTGACGCTGCGCGACTTGTTCTATGCGACGCCTGCGCGGCTGAAATTCCTGCGTACGGATCGCGCGGAGATGCAGGCGATTTCCGACGTGGTAAAGCGGCTGGCGATGGCGGAGCCGTCGATTGGCTTCACGCTCAAGGATGTGTCGGGCGGCAATGACCGTGTGAGCTTTCGCACCGATCCCGAAAGCGGCGATCTCTTCGATGCGCTGCGCGGGCGGCTTGGCCGGGTGATGGGCGACGCATTCATCGAGAATGCGCTGGCGATTGATGCAGAGCGGGAGGGCTTTCGGCTCACCGGCTATGCGGCATTGCCGACTTATTCGCGTGGGACGGCGGTGGCGCAGTATCTGTTCGTGAATGGCCGCCCGGTGCGGGACAAGATGCTGATTGGTGCACTGCGCGGCGCGTATCACGATTTCCTGTCGCGGGACCGGCATCCGGCGGTGGCGTTGTTTGTCGATTGCGATCCGCATAAGGTCGACGTGAACGTGCATCCGGCCAAGTCTGAGGTACGCTTTCGCGATCCTGGCGTTGTGCGGGGCCTGATCGTGTCGGCGCTGCGCCATGCGCTGGCCGAGGCTGGGCATCGCGCGTCGTCGACCGTGGCGAGCGCGACATTGGGCGCGATGCGGCCCGAGGTGACGGAACCGCGGGTCTATCAGATGGATCGGCCCAGCGGGTTTTCGCGCGGCGTATCCTATGCCATGCAAGCGCCGCAGCCTGCCTCCGAGCCCGGCTTTGCTGAGATGGCCGGGGCGTTTTCCGGCCGTGTGGTGGAGGATGTCTCCCCGCCGCAGACGACGGAGCAGACCGAGCCGGTGCATCGCCCCCTGGGCGCGGCGCGGGGGCAAGTGCATGATAATTACATTATCGCCCAGACCGAAGACGGCATAGTCATCGTCGACCAACACGCGGCGCATGAGCGGCTGGTTTACGAAAAGCTCAAAAAGCAGATGGCCGAGACAGGCGTCCCGGCGCAGGCGTTGTTGATCCCGGATGTGGTGGATCTGTCGCCCGGAGATCGCGATGCGCTGCTGGCGGTTGCCGAAGACCTGACGCGCATGGGCCTGACCATCGAGCCGTTTGGCGGCGGGGCGGTGGCGGTGCGCGAGACGCCCGCGATCCTCGGCGAGGTGAATTCCAAGGCGTTGATCGAGGATATTCTCGATGAGCTATCCGACGAGGGGCAAAGCCAGCTCGTACAGGAGAAGATCGAGGCGATCCTGAGCCGCGTGGCCTGTCATGGCTCTATCCGCTCCGGCCGCCGGATGCGCGGCGAAGAGATGGATGCGCTCCTGCGCGAGATGGAAGCAACGCCGCATTCCGGCCAATGCAACCACGGGCGGCCCACCTATGTGGAGCTGAAGCTGTCGGACATTGAACGGCTGTTTGGCCGAACATGATCCGGATCGGGGAGACGGAGATTCCGCTGGACGATCCGCTGGTTCTGGCGGGGCTGGGGCTTGGGGCATTGGTTCTCATTCTTCTGATCATGGCGGTGCGGGGCGCGGGCCGGTCCGCTGCGGCTGTTGAGCCGCTGGTTCGGCAAATGAATGCTCTGAACCAGCGGGTTGCGGGGCTGTCCGACGGGCAGGAGCGGCTGGCTGGTGGGCTCACCGGGGTGAGCGAGGCGCAGGCACACAGCCAGACGGCGATGTTGCAGCTGATGGAGCAGCGGCTGGCCGAGGTGCAGGAGAAGATGGGCGAGAGCCTGACAGGATCGGCCCGGCGCACGGCGAAATCGCTGGGCGAGCTGCAGGAACGGCTGATGGTGATCGACACGGCGCAGGCCAATATCACCAAGCTTTCGGGCGACGTGCTGTCGCTTCAGGATATTCTGTCGAACAAGCAGACGCGCGGCGCGTTCGGCGAAATTCAGCTGCGCGATATTGTCGGAAAGGCCCTCCCGTCCGACAGCTTTACCCTGCAGGCGACGCTGTCGAATGGGCGGCGGGCGGATTGCCTGATCCACCTGCCCAATCCGCCGGGGCCGATTGTGGTGGATGCCAAGTTCCCGCTTGAGGCCTACGAGGCCTTGCGTCGGGCACAAACGCCGGAAGCGCTGATCCGGGCGCAGGGGCAGATGCGGATTTCGGTGCGGCGGCACATCCGGGATATTTCCGACAAGTACATCATCGAGGGCGAGACAGCCGATGGCGCGCTGATGTTCCTGCCGTCTGAGGCGGTCTATGCGGAGCTGCACGCGAATTACCCGGAAATCGTGCGGGAGGGATTCGCGGCGCGGGTCTGGATCGTCTCTCCGACGACCTGCATGGCGACGCTGAACACAATGCGCGCGATTTTGAAGGATGCGCGGATGCGCGAGCAGGCGGGGGCGATCCGCAAGGAGCTGCACCTTTTGTATGCCGATGTGGACCGTCTTGGCGCGCGGGTGGCCAATCTGGACAGGCATTTCGGGCAGGCGTCGAAGGACATTGAGGAAATCAAGATCAGCGCCGACAAGGCCGGGAAACGCGCGCGGCGTCTGGATAACTTTGACTTTGAGGAATTGGCGGGTGATGGTGAGGAGAATTTACCGCTAACGAAGCCAGGAGGCTGACATGACCTTTGCCCCGAAAATCCTGAATGATGAGGATTTGAAGGGACTTGGTTTGACGCCATCCGATATTGTCGAGGCAATCGCGGATGCGGTGAAGGCAAAGGCGGCGGGCGCGTTGATCACCACCCCGAAAAGCGTGATCCAGCCCGGTGACGGGCGCTACATGATGACGACTCTGGCCAACGGCGATGTGACGGTGGTCAAGGCTGTGACGGTCTGTCCTGACAACCCCGGTCGCGGGCTGCCCTCGATCACAGGGGCGATCATGGTGCTCGATGCGCATACCGGCGAATGTCTGGCGCTGATGGATGCGGAATGGATCACGGCGGTGCGCACGGCGGGTTTGTCGGCGGTCGCGGCGCGGGCGCTTGCGATGCCTGATGCCAGCGTCATGAGCTTTGTCGGCTGCGGCGTGCAGGCGCGGTCGCATCTGGAGCTGTTTGCAGGGCTTTTTCCGCTGCGCGAGGTGCGTCTTTCGGGGCGCGGCCAGGCGAATATCGACGCGCTCGTTGCCATGGCCGAGGGGCTGGGGTTTCGGGCCGTGGTTTGCGAGACGCCGGAGCAGGCGCTGGACGAAACCGATATCGTGGTCAGTTCGATCCCGATCACCTACACCGGCGCGCCGTTCCTTGATGCCGGGCTGCTCAAACCTGGCGCGCTGGCCGTGATTACCGATGCAGCGAAGCCGTGGGACCGTGGCACGTTCGGCGCCTTTGGGACGGTTGTCGTGGACGATCGCGAGCAGGAGGCGGGGATGCCGGAGCCGATGGTTGCGGCGGAGCGGATCGCTGCGGATCTGACCGAAATGCTGGATCAGGGGGTGACCCTGGCACCGGGGCCGCGGGCTTTCATGTTCCGGGGAATCGCTGTTGGGGATTATGCTTTGGCGGCGCGGGCATGGACTCAGGTCCGGTCGCGCCCTAGCTGAACGAAAGACGATGATAAGAAAATTGCGTGGGAAAACCGCCGGGAAACACATCGTTTAATATTGAACAATCGTTATGCAGCCGCTGCATGGACGCTATGCGATTGATCGTCTGCCCAAGGTGAAGGCAGATTGATAGACATGACGCCAACGATGTTCAGCCATGGGAGGGGCGGGCATCAGGCCAGAACCTCCCATGAAAACTTAGAATGGTTTAGTGCTAAACCATTTTCGCGCGACTGCGACGCAGAAAGGGAAGAGGCCCATGAAAGACACCCCACAGGATATAGATCCGGTCGAAAGCCAGGAATGGCAGGAGGCCGTAGAGGATGTGATCGAACGCGACGGCGCCGACCGGGCACATTTCCTTCTGGACAAGGCTGTGCAGCGGGCCCGCGCGGCCGGGGCCAAGCTGCCGTTCTCATCGACAACACCGTATCAGAACACGATCTCGCCGGACGACGAAGTCGACATGCCGGGCGACAGCGAAATGGAATGGCGCATCCGCACGATCAACCGCTGGAACGCCATGGCCACGGTCGTGAAGCGGAACAAGGAATCGAGCGAGTACGGCGGGCATATTGCCTCCTTCGCGTCTTCCGCCGCGCTGTATGACGTTGGTCTGAACCACTTCTGGCGCTCCAAGAGCGCGATCCATGGCGGCGACCTGGTGTTTTTCCAGGGCCACGTGGTGCCGGGCATTTACGCACGCAGCTTCATGGAAGGCCGGATCAGCGAAGAGGAGCTGAAAAATTTCCGCTCCGAGGTCGCCGGTGGCGGCCTGTCCTCTTATCCGCACCCCTGGCTGATGCCGGAATACTGGCAGTTCCCGACGGTCTCCATGGGCCTTGGCCCGCTGATGGCGATCTATCAGGCGCGCTTCATGAAGTACCTCGAAAACCGGGGCCTGATCGAAAAGCAGGACCGCAAGGTCTGGGCCTTCCTCGGCGACGGCGAGATGGACGAACCCGAGAGCCTTGGCGCGATTGCGCTGGCGGCCCGCGAGGGGCTTGATAACCTGATCTTTGTGGTCAACTGCAACCTGCAGCGGCTTGATGGTCCGGTGCGCGGCAACGGCAAGATCGTGCAGGAGCTGGAAGGCAACTTCCGTGGCTCGGGCTGGGACGTGATCAAGCTGCTTTGGGGCAAGGGCTGGGACGAACTGCTGGAGCGCGACACCTCCGGCAAGCTGCGCCAGCTGATGGATGAGACCATCGACGGCGATTATCAGACGTTCAAATCCAAGGATGGCGCTTTTATCCGTGAGCATTTCTTCGGCAAGTACCCGGAGACTGCGGAGCTGGTGAAGGACTGGACCGACGATCAGATCTGGGCGCTGCGGCGCGGCGGGCATGACCCCAAGAAGGTGTACAACGCCTTCCTGCGGGCCACGAAAGCCGAAGGCCAGCCGACGGTTCTGCTGGTCAAGACGGTCAAGGGTTATGGCATGGGCACCGCTGGCGAAGGCCAGAACACCACGCACCAGCAAAAGAAGATGCAATTCGATCAGCTCAAGGCGATGCGCGACCGGTTCAAGATCCCGGTGACGGACGAAGAGCTGGAAAAGGACATCCCCTTTGTCACGCTGAACAATGCGCAGAAGGCCTATATGGCCGAGCGGCGCAAGGAGCTTGGCGGGACGTTCCCGAAGCGCGAGACGCAATCGCCGAAGTTGGAAATCCCTGGTCTCGACGCGTTCAAGAAGGAGCTGCAAAGCACCGGCGAGCGGGAAATCAGCACCACGATGGCGTTCGTGCGCATCCTGACCACGCTGCTGCGTGACAAGCAGGTGGGCAAGCGCGTCGTGCCGATCGTCCCGGACGAAAGCCGGACATTCGGCATGGAGGGTCTGTTCCGCTCCGTGGGGATTTATAACCCGCTGGGGCAGACGTACACGCCCGAAGACCGTGATCAGATGATGTACTACAAGGAGTCCAAGGACGGACAGGTCTTGCAGGAAGGCATCAACGAAGCGGGCGCGATGGCGGATTGGATCGCGGCGGCGACAGCCTATTCCAACCACGGCGTGCCGATGATCCCGTTCTTCATCTACTACTCGATGTTCGGTTTTCAGCGGATCGGCGATCTGGCCTGGGCGGCGGGCGACAGCCGTGCGCGGGGCTTCATGCTTGGCGGAACAGCGGGACGCACCACGCTGAACGGCGAGGGTCTGCAGCACGAGGACGGCCACAGCCATATCCTCGCCAGCACCGTGCCGAACTGCATCAGCTATGATCCGACCTTCTCATATGAAGTGGCGGTGATCGTTCAGAACGGCATGAAGCGGATGTATCAGGATCAGGAGGACGTGTTCTTCTATCTGACGCTGATGAACGAGAACTATCAGCATCCCGAAATGCCGATGGGCGCCGAAGAGGGCATCATCAAGGGGCTTTACCGGATGCAGAAGACATCGCGTCCGGGCAAGAAGCACGTCAACCTGATGGGGTCAGGAACGATCCTCGTGCAGGCGATCAAGGCGGCGGAGATGCTGAAGGAAGACTTTAGCGTGACGTCGGACATCTGGTCCGCCACCAGCTTCAACGAGCTGGCGCGCGATTGTCAGGATGCGGCGCGGTTCAACCGGCTCAACCCGTTTGCCGAGCAGCGCAAGGCCTATGTGTCCGAGCTGCTCGACGGCGTGAAGGGGCCGGTCATCGCGGCAACCGACTACATGAAGAACTTCGCAGAGCAGATCCGCGCCAGTGTCCCGAACCGCTACACGGTTCTGGGGACGGACGGATTTGGCCGCTCGGACAGCCGGGTGAACCTGCGGCGTCACTTCGAGGTGGATGCGAACCACATTGCGGCGGCCGCCATGGTTGACCTGTACCGGGAGGGAGCCGTCAGCGAGAAGGATCTCGAAAAGGCTCTGAAGAAATACGACATCGACGGCGGCAAGCCGAACCCGCGGCTGGCATAAGCGGGAACGAGGAGAATAAAGATGACGACAGAAGTTAAGGTTCCCGATATCGGCGATTTCGACGAAGTCCCGGTGGTGACGGTTCTGGTCTCCGTGGGCGATACGATCGCTGTGGAAGACCCGATCGTCGAGCTGGAGAGCGACAAGGCGACGATGGAGGTGCCCTCTTCGCACGCCGGTGTGGTCAAGGAAATCAAGGTTTCCGAAGGCGACAAGGTCTCTGAAGGGGCGGTGATCCTGATCATCGAAGCCGATGATGCTGGCGCTGGCGATGCGCCGAAAGAAGAGAAGGCCGAAGCGCCCAAGGCCGAGGCCCCCAAAGCGGCGCCTGCCGCAGCCCCGGCAGCGGCGCCGGTCACGGATGCGGGTTTTGGCAAGGTGCATGCCTCTCCTTCCGTGCGGGCTTTTGCCCGCCGGGTCGAGGTTGATCTCAACAAGGTGAACGGCACGGGCCGCAAGGGTCGGGTTCTGCGCGAAGACGTGGAAAAGGTGCTGAAATCTGCGGCACCTGCTGCCGCTTCTGCCGGCGGTGGCGCTCAGGGCGGCATGGGCATTCCGCCGATCCCGGCGGTGGACTTCTCCAAGTTCGGGCCGATCGAAGAAGTGGACATGCCGCGGATCAAGAAGATCTCCGGCCCTGCGTTGCACCGGTCCTGGCTCAACATCCCGCATGTCACGCACAATGACGAGGCGGACATCACCGATCTGGACAAGTACCGCAAGGAGATGGACACGCAGGCCAAGGAAGACGGCTATCGCGTGACGCTGCTGTCCTTTGTCATCAAGGCGAGTGTCTCTGCGCTGAAGGCACATTGGGAGTTCAACTCGTCCATCCACCCGGATGGAGACAAGCTGATCAAGAAGGATTTCTACAACATCGGCTTTGCAGCGGATACGCCGAACGGCCTGATGGTGCCGGTGATCAAGGACGCGGACCGCAAGGGCCTCGTTGAGATCTCCAAGGAGCTGATGACCCTGTCCAAAGCCGCCCGCGATGGCGAGCTGAAGTCCAAGGACATGCAGGGCGCGACCTTTACCATCTCCAGTCTTGGCGGCATTGGCGGGACCAGCTTTACCCCAATCGTCAACGCGCCGGAGGTGGCGATCCTTGGCCTGACCCGGTCCAAGATGGCCCCGGTCTGGAATGGCGAGGAGTTTGTGCCGCGCCTGATGCAGCCGCTGTCGCTGTCCTATGATCACCGTGCCGTCGATGGGGCCTTGGCCGCGCGTTTCTGCGTGACGCTCAAGGGCCTGCTCGGCGATATGCGCAAGCTGCTGTGGTGAGGTGAACACGATGGATGTCAAAGTACCCGATATCGGTGATTTCAAGGATGTGCCTGTCGTCACCGTGCTGGTTTCGGTCGGCGATACGGTCAGCGAGGAAGATCCGCTGATCGAAGTTGAAAGCGACAAGGCGACGATGGAGGTGCCTTCTCCCGCGGCTGGCAAGGTCGTGGAGATCAAGGTGAGCGAAGGCGACAAGGTGTCCGAAGGCACCTTGATCCTCGTGCTCGAAGGCGCGGATGCGAAGGCCGGGGACAGCGCCCCGAAGGAGGCACCCGCAGCGGAGACGGACGCGCCGAAAAGCGTGGCGGCGACCGGAACGGCCTCCGGCCCCGGTGACGTGCATGCCGAGGTGGTTGTTCTGGGCTCCGGTCCGGGCGGTTATTCGGCGGCGTTCCGGGCTGCGGATCTTGGCAAATCGGTCGTGATGATCGAACGCAACCCGACACTGGGCGGCGTGTGCCTGAACGTGGGGTGTATCCCGTCCAAGGCGCTGCTGCACGTGGCCAAGGTGATCACCGAAGCAGAAGAGATGGCGTCCCACGGGATCAGCTTCTCCAAGCCCAAGATCGACCTCGATGAGCTGCGTGGCTTCAAGAACAGCGTTGTGGGCCAACTGACCGGTGGTCTGGACGGGCTGTCGAAAGGCCGCAAAGTGAAGATCGTGCGCGGAACCGGCACGTTCACCGGCCCGAACATGATCGAAGTGACCGGCGACGAGGGCAAAACCACCGTCAGCTTTGACCAGTGCATCATCGCGGCGGGCTCCGAGCCGGTGGCGCTGCCGTTCATCCCGGAAGATGACCGGGTGATCGACAGCACCGGCGCGCTGGAACTCAAGGATATTCCGAAGCGGATGCTGGTTCTGGGCGGCGGGATCATCGGGCTGGAGATGGCGTGTGTCTATGACGCACTGGGTTCCAAGGTCACGGTGGTCGAGTTGATGGATCAGATCATCCCCGGCGCTGACAAGGACATTGTCAAACCGTTGATGACCCGGATCAAGGGCCGCTACGAGAACATCTTCCTCAAGACGAAGGTGACCGCTGTCGAGGCGCTCAAGGGTGGCATGAAAGTCACCTTCGAGGACGACAAAGGTGAGAGCTTTTCTGATACCTTCGACAAGGTTCTGGTGGCTGTGGGGCGCAAGCCGAACGGCAAGCTGATCGGGGCCGAAGCCGCGGGTGTGGCGGTGGATGATCGCGGTTTCATCGCCGTGGACCGTCAGCAGCGCACCGGGGTTCCGCATATCTTCGCCATTGGCGACGTCGTGGGCCAGCCGATGCTGGCGCATAAGGCGGTGCACGAGGGCAAGGTTGCGGCAGAGGTTTGCGCCGGAGAAAAGCGCTTCTTCGATGCCAAGCTGATCCCTTCTGTCGCCTACACCGACCCGGAAGTGGCGTGGTGTGGCTTGACGGAGACCGAGGCGAAAGCCAAGGGCGTGAAGTACGAAAAGGGTGTGTTCCCCTGGGCCGCGTCGGGCAAATCGTTGTCCAATGGGCGCAGCGAGGGCATTACCAAGCTGTTGTTCGACCCGGAAGATGACCGCGTGATCGGCGCCTGCATCGTGGGCAGCAACGCGGGGGATCTGATCTCCGAATGTGCGTTGGCGATCGAGATGGGAGCGGACGCGGTGGACCTTGGCCACACGATCCACCCGCATCCGACACTGTCGGAGACGGTGAACTTTGCCGCCGAAATGTTCGAGGGCACGATCACCGACCTGATGCCGCCAAAGAAGAAAAAGCACTGAGTTTCGGGGCTGTGAGGTGAACAAGCAAAATGCGCGGGGCGAAGGCTCCGCGCATTTTTTTGAGTATTTACAAGAGGAGAAGCGGGGCGCTGCGCGGTACTTAGAGCCTTTGCCCTGCTGTGCTTGTCGGTCGTCGTCCGTGTCGCCATAACAGCGCAAGGCCGGAGCAGAGACGCCGCGGCCTTGCCAGGAAGATTGGGTCAGATCCCGACGAAGGGCTGGGCGAGGCGCGGCAGCCAGCCTTTGAACTTCAAAGGCGCATCCGTCACGGCGAGGCAGATGCAATCGGCGGAAATGTCGGCGATGGGCGTGTGTTCGAGATCATCGGTCGCGACCTCGATATCGCCCGGGCCGAAGGTTCCGTCCTCATCGCTGAAAGCCCCTTGCAACACCAGTGTCAGTTCCAGCCCGTTGTGACCGTGGTCCGGCACGGCGGTGCCTGCGGGAATGTACAGCAGGCGGGCGGTCGCCTCAGGGGATGTCTTCAGGACCGCCTGTTTCACGCCGAGTCCTACAGATCGCCATTTGACATCCGACAGTGATCCGCCGACGTAATCCGCAAGCGGTGCCGGCACGTCCGACGTGCGAGGGATTTCGGACTGAGGTTCCGGCGTGCCGGCGTGGATGCGGGCCAGGACATTCGACAGGCTGTCCGCCTGTACCCGGGCGGGCGATGCCGCCTCGACCAGAGCCCCGCCGACAGCATCGTGGGCGGCGAGAGCAGCGCGGCAGTTGTCACACATGCTTATGTGTGTTGCGACCACGAGGTTCACGGCCTCCGGCAGGGTTCCGGCGGAATAGCCAAGGATCAGGTCATCGGTGAGGTGGTGGGTTATCATGTCAGTCATAGTCACATCTGGCTCATGGCGTGGCGTAAACGGTCGAGGGCGAGCCGGATTCGGGATTTGATCGTCCCGAGCGGCAATCCGGTGGCTTCTGCAATTTCCGAATGGCTGAGTTCGCCGAAGTACGCTTTTTCGATCAGGTCTCTTTGCTTGTCGGGCAGGGCTGCGATCGCGGCCCCGAGGTGTTCGGTTTCCTGTTGCAGGCCAAGCACGTCGGCCTGGTCCGGTTCGGCCTCGGGACCCCAGGTCAGGTCCTCTGGCTCTGGTCTGCGCTGCTTGCGCAGGACGTCGATCCGGCGGTTTCGGGCGATGGTGAAGATCCAGGTCGCCGCCGAAGCGCGGCTCGGATCGAATTGCGCCGCCTTGCGCCAGATCGTGGTCATCACATCCTGCATGACCTCTTCGGCCAGAGCCTCGTCCGCGCCGGAGCGGATGAGATACCCTTTGACCCGCGGCGCAAAATGCTCGAACAGCGCGACGAAAGCTTGTTCGTCACGGCTGTCGCGGATCCGGGTGATCAAGGTTACCCACCCAGCCGCCGCCTCGCTTGTATCTCTTCTCACGAGCCTGCTCTTGCCCCTCCGTTCGTTTCGGGAAGACTTACGGCCCTGCGTCCGGATTTCAACCGGAACGGGGTCATCGCAGGCGGTGAGGAGGTCGGTTTGGCCAAACATGAAAACGATACGTGGGCAATGCCGGGGCGGATCAGTTATTTTTCGGATGTTTTGCGCGCTGTTTTGCATCCAAACCGGGATGCGCTCCGTAAACAAGGAGAACACAACAAAATTTGGTGATGCCTGATGCCTTTCGAAGCCCGCCCGACCGCCCCGCGCGACGTTGCCGTGATCGGTGCCGGAATTTCCGGCCTTGGGGCCGCTCACATGCTGTCCGGCGAGCATCGCGTGACCTTGATCGAGGCAGAGGGGCGGCTGGGTGGCCATGCGCGCACGATCGTTGCGGGCAAGCGGGGCGATCAACCGGTTGATACCGGGTTTATCGTGTTCAATCGGGCCAACTATCCGCACATGTGCGCGCTCTTCGAATCGCTCGACGTTCCGGTGGTAAAATCGGACATGAGCTTTGGCGCGAGTCTGCGTGGTGGCGCGATGGAATACGGGCTGCGCGATCTGCGCGCGATTTTCGCGCAGAAGCGAAACGCGCTGAATCCGAAATTCCTCGGCATGTTGCGGGACGTGATGCGCTTCAACGCCGGAGCGGTTGCGGCGTCCCGGGATCGCAGCCTGCCGCTTGGAGAATTCCTCGACCAGATGAAAATGGGGGCGTGGTTCAGAAAGTACTATTTGCTTCCGCTCTCTGGTGCGATCTGGTCCACCCCGGTGGAGAAAATCCTCGACTTTCCGGCGCACGCTCTTGTCCAGTTCTTCGAGAACCACGCGTTGCTCCATCACTCGGGGCAACATCAATGGTATACGGTGCAGGGCGGCTCCCGCGCTTACGTGACACGGCTGGAAGCGGCGTTGCGGGCGCAGGGTGTCACGATCCGGACCGGTTGCCCCGTCGACGCGGTGCGGCGTGATGCGGATGCGGTATTCGTCAAGGCGGGCGCCGATTGGGAACGCTTTGACGAGGTGATCTTTGCCACGCATTCCGACGACAGTCTGCGCCTGCTGAGTGACGCCAGTGCGGCGGAACAGGCCGCGCTTGGCGCGGTGCGCTACCAGCCTAATCGCATCGTGCTGCATGCCGATGAGCGCGTGATGCCGCAGCGCAAGGCGGTCTGGTCGTCGTGGAACTATACCGAGACCGCGCAGAAGGAGATGAACCAGATCGACCTTACCTACTGGATGAACTGTTTGCAGCCGATCCCGCAGGATGATCCGATGTTCGTGACGCTCAATTCGACGCGGCCGATCCGGGAGGAGCTGATTTACGACGAGGTGACGTTGCGCCATCCGGTCTATGATCTTGCCGCGCTCGACGGTCAGCAGCGGGTGGGCGCTTTGAATGGCACCCGAAACACATGGTTTTGCGGCGCATGGATGAAAAATGGCTTCCACGAGGACGGATTGAGCAGTGCGGTGGAGGTCGTTGAAACGCTGAAGGCGCGGCTGGCGGAGCCGGTGCGGGCGGCATGACTATGGCGGTCGATCATATCGCCGGGCATACCTATCACGGGCGCAAGGGCACGGTTCAAAACGGATTTCGCTATTCCATCGACTACGTTTTGCTGGATGCGGAAGGAGACGCAGACGTCATGTTCCGGCGCTGGCCTTTTTCGGTGCTGCGCCGGGATCATGGCGGGCCACCCAAAAGCGGGCGCGGCGCTGAATGGGCGCTGGAGGTCCTGGCGGCGCAGCGGATCCGCGCGCCCAAGCTGTCGCTGCTGACGCAACCCCGCGTGTTGGGGTATGTTTTCAACCCGGTGTCTTTCTGGCTGGCGCAGGATGAGGCCGGGGATCTGGTGGCGGTGATTGCGGAGGTGACGAACACCTTCGGTGACCGGCACTCCTATCTTTGCCGCAAGCCCGATGGCAGCGCGATCAAGGCAGACGATCATATCGCGGCCAGCAAGATTTTCCACGTCTCGCCGTTCCAGCCGGTTGATGGGGGCTATGTCTTTCGCTTCGATATCCGCCGGGACCGGATCGGAATCTGGATCGATTTTGAACATGGCGCCGGAGGTGTCATCGCGACGCTCGTGGGCAAACGTGTGCCGTTGACGCGCGGCGGGATGCTGCGGGCGCTGTGGCGCAGGCCCTTAGGGGCGCGGCGGGTGATGGCGTTGATCCACTGGCAGGCCATCAAACTGAAACTGAAGGGCGCCCGTTATCGCAGGCGGCCGGAACCCCCGACCCAAGCGGTCAGCGGGCCAATAGAGGAGGTACGCGGATGACCGTGTTCTATATCGCTTTGGGGATGGTCCTGACCCTGGCCGTGCTCTGGCTCGGACGACGGTTTTCCGGGTTTACGGCCCAGACGCCGGATGATTACGCGCAGGACACGCAGCAGTTCGACATTCGTCGTGATCTCAATGGCCCGTTGATTTGTGACGGGGTGATTTATGGCCCGATGGGCCGCGTCGTCTCACGGTTTACCGGGGACTTCGATGTGCGCTGGGATGGCAATCGAGGCGTGATGACCGAGCATTTCAAGTACGAAAGCGGCGGCGAGCAGCACCGGTACTGGGAGCTGACCGTCGGGAATGATGGGGCGATCCGCGCCAGCGCGCCGGACCTCGTGGGCGAGGGGACCGGAGCACAGCGGGGCGGTGCCGTGTGCTTGCGCTACCGCATTCGCCTTCCGGAGGACAGCGGCGGGCACGTTCTGGATACAACCGATTGGATGTATTTGACGCCGAATGGAACCATCGTAAACCGCAGTCAGTTCCGCAAATACGGACTGAAGGTCGCCGAACTGGTGGCGACCATGCGAAAGGTGGAGCCGGCGTGAGAGAGTGGAGCGGGAAACGATATTGGCTGGTGGGTGCGTCCGAAGGGCTGGGCGCGGCGCTGGCGCACAAGTTGAGCAAGGTCGGAGTCGAGCTGATCCTGTCGGCACGCGGCGAAGAAGGGTTGCAGAAACTGG
The DNA here is from genome assembly GCF_048553275.1 of Pacificoceanicola niger. Taxonomy (NCBI): domain Bacteria; kingdom Pseudomonadati; phylum Pseudomonadota; class Alphaproteobacteria; order Rhodobacterales; family Roseobacteraceae; genus Pacificoceanicola; species Pacificoceanicola niger. Next base: position 14,784 of record NZ_JBLZMW010000013.1, on the reverse strand, counting down.
CCGACGCGTTGCCGGGCAAAGCCACCATTGCGCCGGTTGATGTGACTGATCACGCGGCTCTGGCGCGCGTGGCCGCAGACATCGGAGAGATCGACGGCATGATCCAGATGGCGGGTGTCTACTGGCCATTCGGTGCCAAGGCATGGGATGCCGAGCAGGCGAACACCATGGCGCAGGTCAATTTCGGCGGGGCCATGGCGCTGGTCGGCACGGTTCTGCCGACCTTCGTCAAGCGGGATTGCGGGCATATCGTGATGACCGGCTCGCTGTCCGGCTTTCGTGGCTTGCCGGATTCGGCCCCCTATTCCTCGTCGAAAGCGGGTGTCATGGTTTTGGCCGAATCGCTTTACGCGGATCTGCGCAAGACCGGTGTGGAGGTGCAGCTTTTGAATCCGGGGTTCATCAAGACGCGGCTCACTGACAAGAATGACTTCAAGATGCCGTTTCTCATGGAGCCGGAAGAGGCCGCACAGCAGTGCTTCGAGCATCTGACGGCAGGGGGGTTTAAGCGCTCTTTCCCCTTTGGATTCAGCCTGTTCTTCCGGCTGTCTCAGTTTCTGCCGGACTGGCTCTACTACCGTATCGTCAGCTGATCCCCGGTTTGCGCAAGATCAAGGTCCGTGTGCGGCCTCCGTCGTAATGATGGGTCGCGACGCGGAACAGGAGAGGCGCGATGGACAAGATCAGTGTGAGAAAGGTGGCGGCGGTCATCGTCATGGCGCGGGAATTGAGCCGCGCCGAGGGCGAATTGCGCGCGTTGATCGACCGTATGGACGAGGAAGAGCAGGCGGCGCTCGTGGCGGTCATGTGGATCGGACGCGGCGCTTTCGAGCCGGAGGAGTGGGCCGATGCCTACGCCACCGCCTATGCCGAAGCGTCCACACCGACCGCCGATTACCTGATTGGTACGCCGCATCTTGCCGACAACCTTGAGGCCGGGTTGGAAGCGCTGGGTTTCGATGCACAGGATGAGGAAGACGCGGTGATGTGAGCTATGCTCAACGCACCTCGGAACGCCAGAGCGTGAGCGCGCGCGACAGTTTGTCCGCACGCTCTGCATAAGCGCCTTCCATGACTTGTTCCGCGATATCGGGGTGACCGTGAAGCGCGTAGTTCAGCACCGAAGCGGCAGCTTCGTGGAATTCCTTGTGAAGGCGTCTTGTCACCTTGTAGGGGCGTCCCTCGATTGTATCCGCGTCGAAATTCCCGCCGTTTTCAATCCACTTTCCAAACTCGCAAAGATCACAGCGCTTTACGTCTGAGACGTCCTGATCGAATTTCCCGACCGTGATGGCGGTCTTCAGACGCAGCTTCCATTTCGAATGTGCTGCCAGTGCGTTGGTCAGTTCGGATTCCAGTTTCTTGCTCATTGCGACTCCACGGAATGGTTTCAGCGATTATTTCAGAACTTTCCTAAGTGAAGCTGAAACCTGCATGGCATTTCTTGGGGGGGCTAACGTAGCGCCCGGCCTTTCAGGATCACGCCCTCCCCGAATTTGGCCCTGAGCGTATCGGTGGCCTTCTCGGCCCGGGCGCGCTGTGCGGCTTGCGGATCAAGCAGGTCGGGAAGGCGGTCGGCCTGATCTTCGGGCACAAGGTCGGAGATGCCGCAACCGATGAGCCGGAACGGGCCTTGGTCCTGGATCTGCTCGAACATGGGCCTGGCCGTGCGATAGATCCTGTCGGCGATCTGCGTCGGCTCGGGCAGGGCGTGGCGGCGGGTGATCAGCTTGAAATCACGACGTTTTATCTTGAGTGTGACCACACGGCCCGCAAGACCCTTGGCCTTGGCGCGGTCGGAGACCTTCTCGGCCATCCGCCATAGATGCCCGTCGAGGATGTCGGGATCGGCAGTGTCATCGGAGAATGTGGTCTCGTTCGAGATGCTTTTCATCGGTGCGTTGCGCGTAACGCGGCGCTGGTCCTCTCCGCGCGCCAGGTGCCACAGGCGGTCGCCCATGGAGCCGAAGCGCGCGGCGAGATCGCGTTGCTCCCAACGCAGCAGGTCGTCAAACGTGCGAATGCCCGCCTTTTCAAGCTGGCTTTGCGTCGCCGCCCCGACCCCCCAGATCAGGCGAACCGGTTTCGGGCGCAGGAACGCCTGGGTTTCCGCGACGCCAATGATGGAAAAGCCACGCGGCTTGTCGAGGTCGCTGGCGATCTTGGCGAGAAACTTGTTGTGCGACAGGCCGATGGACCCCGTCAGGCCAAGCTCCGCCTTCATGCGCTTGACCAGTTGCGCCAGCATGACAGCGGGCGGCGCGCCATGCAGGCGGGCGGTCCCGGTCAGGTCGAGAAAGGCCTCGTCCAGCGACAGAGGCTCGATCGCGGGCGTCAGCTCTTCCATCATGGCGCGAATGGCGCGCGAGGCTTCGGCATAGACGCTCATCCGCGGTTTGATCACCACGGCATCGGGGCAAACCTGCAGCGCCTTGAACATTGGCATGGCAGATCGTACGCCCCGGATCCGGGCAACATAGCAGGCGGTCGAGACCACGCCCCGCCGCCCGCCGCCGATGATCACGGGTTTGTCCGCGAGTTCCGGGTTGTCGCGTTTTTCGACGCTGGCATAAAAGGCATCGCAATCCATATGGGCTATGGAGAGGTCCCAAAGTTCGTCGTGCGACAGCACCCGGGGACGGCCGCAGGCGGGGCAGCGGCGTCCGGAAGCAAATGTGGTGAGGCAATCGCGACAAAGAGCGGGCATGGCTGGATCATACAGCGGGAAGGAAAGGCTGGAAATGCCAGATGCGAGGCAGCGATTCACCGGGGCGAAACTGATGCTCTTTGCCGGTTCGCGGGTGATCGTGCTGCGGCGGGATCGGAAACCGGGACTCGTCTGGCCGGGATGTCTCGATTTCCCGGGCGGTGGTCGCGAGGAGGGCGAGACCCCGGAGGCTTGCGCGTTGCGGGAAACCCGTGAGGAGCTTGGCCTGACCGTGCCTTCGGAAGCGCTGCGCCTCGCCCATTTGCGCGTGGCGGAAAATGGCAGGCATTGGTTCTTTGCCGCGCATCTGCAGGATCGGATCGTGCAAGACGTGCGTTTTGGCGACGAGGGGACAGGGTGGGGGGCGATGGAGCCGGAGGCGTTTGTCGCCGACCGATTGGCGATCCCGCATTTCCGCGCAATCTTGCGGGCTTATTTGGTGCGCCTTGCCCGATAAGGCGTGCCGGACCGGGGAAAATGTCCCCGGCCCGTAGACCGCCGCGTTTCGGGGGACGGTGAAAGCGGCGGTATTCCGATAAAGCGGCTACGCTCAGGCGGCGCGGGTCGCGTGCAGAAAGGCCTGCCAGTCAAAGGCGCTCGGCTGCGGCTTGGGCAGGGGTGCAGGGGCTTTCTCAAGCCGCGACCTGATCTGTTCCGGGCGGTTGATTCGGGTCATGGCGGTCTGGAGCAATGCCTTGCCTACAGTTTCGAACTCGGTGTCGAGGGGGGCGTGAAAGCTGCTCGGCACACGGCGGGTGCCGGTGGTGCCATGAAATGTGACCAGCGCCTCAAAGCACTGTTCTACGGCATTATAGCGGATTTCTCCGATTTCCGTTTTGCTGCGCGACATGTGATTCTGCCTCCTGAAAGGTTACCCACGCGGGACGCGGTGTCCTGTGGATAACTTTCAATTGGGCATAAGGTTCCGGCAAAGCCAGAGCCTGTCACGAAGCTGTGTCCGGAGCGTTGGTGGTTGAGCGGACTTTGGCCGAGGTCTCGGCGGGTCAGCCCCGGTTTGGACGCTGTGCCTGCGGCGAACGCAGTTCGGCGACAATGGCTTCCGCTGCGCTACGCGGGTCGGGCGCGGTATGAATCGGACGGCCCACCACGATATGATCAGCGCCGTTCGCCGCAGCGCTGGCCGGGGTGGCGATGCGCTTTTGATCGCCGGACTCGGCGCCGACCGGGCGCACACCGGGCGTTACGATCAGTTTGCCTTCTGCTTCGGGCAGGGCGCGGATCAGCGCGGCCTCGTTGGGAGACGCAATCACACCATCGGCCCCGGCCTCGAAAGCACGTGCGGCACGCAGGGTGACAAGTTCGGGAATGTCGCCTGGCTGGATCAGTGCCCCGTCGAGATCGGCCCGGTCGAGCGAGGTCAGGATCGTGACGGCGAGGATCTTCATATCCTTGCCGCCCGCGCCTTCCTTGGCGGCGCGAACGACGTAAGGGTCGCCATGCACGGTCAGGAAGTCGAGATCGAACTGGGCCAGCCCTCGGACCGCGCTTTCGACGGTTGCGCCGATATCGAAGAGTTTCATGTCGAGGAAAATGCGCTTGCCGTAATCCTGTTTGAGCTCGTTGGCGAGCGCCAGTCCGCCGCCGGTCAGCATACCGAGCCCGATCTTGTAAAAGGACACCGCATCGCCCAGCGTGCTCGCCATCTGCAGGCCCTGCAGAGCGTTCGGGACGTCGAGTGCGACGATCAGGCGGTCGTCTGAGGCGGAGGACATGGCGGCACCTTTCTGCGGCGGAAGGGAGTTCGCCCGCTTTTGGGTGCAGGCGGCGACGGCGTCAAGTCCACGCGTGTCAGGCCAAAGGGAAGAAGGCCCGGCGCGAAGCGAAATTCCTCTTCCGACTGGTATTCGGGCATGCGGGGCGCCCGTTTCAGCGCCATTGCCAGCAGCCGCAGGCGATGACGGCGTTTCTGGATTTCAATGCGATACGGAAGTGTCAGCGGGAATTGCAAAGGTATTCCCTCTCCGATCAGCACGACAAAGCCCACCCCCGGACCGCACCGCAGATCCTCCTGAAAACCGGAAATCTCGATGCGTTTGACGTACATGGTGGCTCCTCCCGAAGGCGCATCGGTCTAACGCCTTTCGCTTAATATGCGGTGCAGTGGAGAAAGTTGCATTTTTGCAACGCGACACTCTTGAACCGGAGCGTTGGTGACGCCATCTTGGGTAGGAGGCCCCATCGGCCGCGTGCCGCCAAGTCGGGCGCGAGCCAAATCCCAAGGGGCGCTTTATGGAAGGAGAGACACCATGAACTTGGAGAAGTTCACGGAACGGTCGCGCGGGTTCATTCAGGCCGCGCAGACCATTGCGATGCGGGAAAGCCATCAGAAACTGGCGCCCGAACATCTGCTCAAGGCCCTGATGGACGACGATCAGGGCATGGCTAGCAATCTGATCAAAAGGGCGGGTGGCGATCCGGCCCGCGTGGTGCAGGTACTGGACACCAAGCTTGCGCGCATTCCCAAGGTGACGGGCGACGCCGGTCAGATCTACATGGATGCAGCGACTGGCAAGGTGCTGGACGAGGCGGAAAAACTGGCCAAGAAGGCCGGTGACAGCTTTGTACCTGTGGAGCGGATGCTCATGGCGCTTGGCATGGTGAAAAGTCCGGCGAAAGAAGCGCTGGACGCGGGTAAGGTCTCGCCGCAGGCGCTGAACACGGCGATCAATGATCTTCGCAAGGGGCGCACGGCCGACAGTGCCAGTGCCGAAGAGGGCTATGACGCGCTGAAGAAATACGCGGCCGACCTGACGGAGCGGGCGCGCGAGGGCAAGATCGACCCGATCATCGGCCGCGACGAGGAAATTCGCCGCACGATGCAGGTGCTGAGCCGCCGGACCAAGAACAACCCGGTGCTGATCGGTGAGCCCGGCGTGGGCAAGACGGCGATTGCCGAGGGTCTCGCGCTGCGCATCATCAATGGTGACGTGCCGGAGAGCCTGCAGAACAAGCGTCTGCTGTCGCTCGACATGGGCGCGCTGATTGCCGGTGCGAAATATCGCGGCGAGTTCGAAGAACGTCTGAAGGCCGTGCTGTCCGAAGTGACGGCGGCGGCCGGTGAGGTGATCCTGTTCATCGACGAGATGCACACGCTGGTCGGCGCGGGCAAGGCGGATGGCGCAATGGACGCGTCCAACCTGCTCAAGCCTGCGTTGGCGCGGGGCGAGTTGCACTGCGTCGGCGCCACCACGCTCGACGAGTATCGCAAGCACGTTGAAAAGGACGCGGCCCTTGCGCGGCGGTTCCAGCCGGTGATGGTGCAGGAGCCGACGGTTGAGGACACGATTTCGATCCTGCGCGGCATCAAGGAAAAGTACGAGCTGCACCACGGCGTGCGGATCGCGGACAGTGCCCTTGTGGCGGCCGCGACACTGTCGCACCGCTATATCACTGACCGCTTTCTGCCCGACAAGGCCATCGACCTGATGGACGAGGCCGCCAGCCGTCTGCGGATGGAAGTGGACAGCAAGCCCGAAGAGCTGGACGCGCTCGATCGCGACATTCTGCAAAAGCAGATCGAGGTGGAGGCGCTGCGGCTTGAGGACGATCAGGCGTCGAAGGACCGTCTGGCCAAGCTGGAGAAGGATCTGGCCGATCTGCAGGAGCAGAGCGCCGAGATGACCGCCAAATGGCAGGCCGAGCGTGACAAGCTGGCCGGTGCGCGCGACATCAAGGAGCAGCTCGATCATGCAAGGGCGCAACTCGATCAAGCCAAGCGTCAGGGCGATCTGGCCAAGGCAGGTGAGCTGTCCTACGGCGTCATTCCGCAGCTGGAAAAGAAGCTGGCGGAGGCTGAATCGCAGGAAGACAGTGACGTGATGGTCGAAGAGGCTGTGCGTCCGGATCAGATCGCGAGCGTGGTCGAACGGTGGACCGGTATCCCGGCGGGCAAGATGCTCGAAGGGGAGCGTGAGAAGCTGCTGGCGATGGAAGAGGGCCTGCACAGGCGGGTGATCGGCCAAAACCAGGCTGTGACGGCTGTTGCCAACGCTGTCCGCCGGGCGCGCGCGGGTCTGAACGATGAGAACCGGCCGCTTGGCTCGTTCCTCTTCCTCGGGCCGACCGGCGTGGGGAAAACCGAGCTGACCAAGGCAGTGGCCGAGTTCCTCTTTGACGACGACAACGCGATGGTTCGCATCGACATGTCCGAGTTCATGGAGAAGCATGCGGTGGCCCGTCTGATCGGCGCGCCTCCGGGCTATGTTGGCTATGACGAGGGCGGTGTTCTGACCGAAGCGGTGCGTCGTCGGCCCTATCAGGTCGTGCTGTTCGACGAGGTCGAAAAGGCGCATCCGGATGTGTTCAACGTGCTGTTGCAGGTGTTGGACGATGGTGTGCTGACCGATGGTCAGGGCCGCACGGTGGACTTCAAGCAGACGCTGATCGTGCTGACCTCCAACCTCGGCTCGCAAGCGCTCAGCCAGATGCCGGAAGGCGCTGACGCGGCGCAGGCCAAGCGGGACGTGATGGATGCGGTGCGGGCACATTTCCGGCCCGAGTTCCTGAACCGTCTGGACGAGACGATCATCTTCGACCGGCTTGCCCGGAAGGACATGGACGGGATTGTCGATATTCAGATGGCGCGGCTGCTCAAGCGGCTGGCAGCTCGGAAAATCCGGCTGGAACTGGATGCCTCTGCGCACGAGTGGCTGGCCAACGAAGGCTACGACCCGGTGTTTGGCGCCCGTCCCTTGAAGCGCGTGATCCAGCGCGCCTTGCAGAACCCGCTGGCAGAGATGCTGCTTTCGGGGGATGTGAAGGACGGCGACGTGGTGCCGGTAAGCGCCGGGGCCGATGGCCTGATCATTGGCGATCGGATCGGGGCCACCAATCGGCCAAAACCGGACGATGCCGTGCTGCACTGAGGCCTGATGCCTGACAGAAATGAAGCCCGGCTTCCTTTGCGGAGGCCGGGCTTTTTTGATCTCTTGCGCGGCAGTTCAGGCCCGGGGCGAATTCAACCGGGCATGGTGACGATCAGCGCGCCCTTGTCCGTGGCGACAACGGTGTGTTCGTACTGGACCACCGGCGCGGCGGGGCTGCTGTAGAGCGTCCAGCCATCGTCCCCCTGATCGGCCCAGAGACCGCCCCGGGACAGGAAAGGTTCGACCGTCAGAACCAGTCCGCGCGCCATGCGCCGCCGGTCACGATTGGGCCATGTGGCGATCTCCGTGGGGTCCTCGTGCAGCGACCGGCCGACACCGTGGCTGGCGAGGTTGCGGATCAGGGTGTAGCCGCGCTTGCTCGCGAACTGGCCGACAGCTCGGCCGATATTCGCCAGCGGTTTGCCTGCGCCGACCTGTGCGATGCCAATCTGCATGGCCCGTCTGCCATCGCGGCACAACGCATCGAGAGAAGGCTTCACCGAACCGGTGCGAAAGGTTGCGCCGGTGTCGGCAAAATACCCGTTCTTGGAGGCGGAAACGTCGATGTTTACCAAATCGCCCGCCTCGATCACGCGCGCGCCGGGAATGCCATGGGCTATCTCTTCATTGACGCTGATGCAGGTGGCGCCGGGGAAGTCGTAAGCGCTTTGCGGAGCGGACAGAGCGCCTTCGGCCTCCAGCATGGCCGCGCCGATCTCGTCGAGCTCTCGCGTGGTCATGCCTGGCTCGATGGCCTTGGCCATGGTCTGCATGGTGTTGGCGACGATCCGGCCGATCTCTTTCAGCCCGTCCAGCTCGTCTTCCTGCGTGATGGTCATGCCGGAGTCCTTTCGCGGTTTTCGGCGCTCTATTGCAAAGTCCGCAGGAAGGCGACATCCCGGCGGGGCCAGGATGCCGGTCCTGGCAGACGCTCTGGCTCCGGTGTCAGTAATATACCGTCAGATCGTTGAAATCCGCGACAGTCAGTCCATCGAGAATGATCGTGTCCGTGGGGCCAATCGAAATTTCCAGACCCTCCGGACCGTCGAAAAGACCAAGCGCGCCCGCCCCGCCAAGGTCCAGTGCGGAGAGGTCGATCACATCGCTGTAGGGATTGAAGTCCAGAATGATGTCCGTGCCGAAGGCCGGATCGAAGACAAACACGTCTTCGCCGCTGCTGCCGTGCAAGGTGTCGTCGCCTTCGCCACCATTCAGTGTATCGTCGCCCATGCCGCCGCGCAGGGTGTCCGCGCCGTCGCCGCCGTTCAGCATGTCATCGCCGGTGCTGCCCCAGAGGATGTCATCCCCGGCGTCACCAAAAACCACATCGTCGCCACTGCTGGCATAGACCGTGTCGTCTGCGCCGCCGCCATGGATCGTGTCGTGCCCGTCTTCACCAAACAGCAGATCCCCGTCGGCGCCGCCAAAGAGCAGATCGTTGAGGCTGCCGCCCCAAAGGGTGTCGGCGCCGTCACCCCCGAACAGGGCATCATGCCCGGCATTGCCGCGCAGGGCGTCGTCGCCTGCGCCGCCGGTCAGGGTGTCATGGCCGCTTCCGCCATACATCAGGTCATTGCCATCGCCGCCGTCCAGCGAGTCGTTGCCGGCATTGCCGTACAGGCTGTCATCGTCCGCCCCGCCCAGCAGCGTGTCGTTGCCGCTGCCGCCGATGAGCGTGTCAAAACCCATGCCGCCAAGCAGGAGGTCCAGTCCGGTGCCTCCGATGAGGAGATCGTTGCCGACCTCTCCGAAAATCAGATCATTGCCGCTGCCGCCGTTCAGGCTGTCATTGCCGTCACCACCGTGCAGCAGATCTTGCCCGCCGCCGCCGCGCAGCGTATCGCCGCCCTCGTCGCCGAACAGCGAGTCATTGCCCGACCCGCCTTGCAGGAAGTCAAAGCCGAGACCTCCGATCAGGCTGTCATCGCCATGGTTGCCAAACAGGCTGTCATTGCCGGCAAGGCCGCTCAGAGTGTCATGACCATAGCCGCCGCGCAGGAGGTCGGCGATCTGGCTGCCAAGGGTGTTGTCGTCCCCGTCGGTGTAGAAGAGGTAGGTGGGTTGGCCCGGCATGGCTGTCTCACGAAAAGGTTAATGAACAATCCGAGGAATTCTCTGAAATTGTGGTCAAATTAAGACCAATAGCGCACCGCTTTAAGATGACTTCGGGGCTGTGCAGGACGAATGCGCAGTCACGCGCAAGCACATCGAAAAACCCGCCGCACGGATGTGCGGCGGGCCAGGGAAGGAGTTCAGAAGGAAAGAAGCCGGATTATTCCGGCATGATGACTGCGTCGATGACGTGGATCACGCCGTTGGAGGCTTCGATGTCGGCCTGTACGACGTTGGCATCGTCAACTTTGACGCCGCCTTCGGTCATGATCATGACGGTGTCGCCTTCAACGGTGGCAGCGGTCATGCCGTTGGTCAGGTCCGTGGACATCACCTTGCCCGGCACCACGTGGTAGGTGAGGATGGCGGTCAGCTTGTCCTTGTTCTCGGGCAGAAGCAGCGATTCAACGGTGCCCTCCGGCAGAGCGGCAAACGCGTCGTCAGTCGGTGCGAAGACGGTGAAGGGGCCTTCGCTCTTGAGGGTATCGACAAGACCGGCTGCGTCGGCGGCGGCAAGCAGCGTGGTGAAGCTGCCAGCGTTGGAGGCCGTGTCCACGATGTCCATGGAATGGCCGCCCGCATAGGCGGGGCCCGCCATCATCACGGCGGCGGTCAGGGCGAGGTACGTTCTGCGAAGCATAGTATGTCTCCAGTTGGTTGCGCCGATGTGTCTTGCACATCTTGCCAAGGTCTACGGAGCATACGGGACAATGGATCAGGCGAATTTATTGGCCTTGCTCGCTTGACGGAGCGGGCTAGCGGCCTAAGCCGCGCACCCCTGATTTTTCCAATCGAATTCTCGTGATCAGACGTTACCTAATCGAGGCCAATGGCGTTGCGCGCGATGCCATCCAGCATATCCTGAACCGCCTTCATCGGGCCATCGGGAAAGGTCCGGAAGCCGATTGTCGTCGTCTCCGGCGCCTCGGGCGAAACGAGGACAAAGATGTGGTAGGGGCAGAACACGATGTTCATCGGATCGGCTTCCATCACCTCGCGGCTCACCTTGGCGGAGCAGAAGCTGTAGATGTCCGCCTGCTCGAAGAGGACAACATCCGACCCGACGGCCTCCCGGGTGCGCTCCAGCATTTCGCCCGTATGGCTGATGTGATCGACCACGAGGCCCTCATCGAGGATCGCATTCTCAAGCCCGAAGATCACATCGTCAAAGCTTTGGCCGGTGTCATAGGTGATCATGTCCTGCGCCGAGACCCCTCCGGCGGTCAGCGCGAGGGCGGCGGCGAAAAAAATATGATTCATGTCTCTCCCTTTCACGATTTTCGCAGAAAGTCTGTTTAATCGTTCTCGATATGGCACAGTACGCCATGAAGCCTGATTTGCATCGCGACAAATCTACACATTCCTGGAGGTGAATATGGTCTTCGCCATGATTGCACTGCAATATCTTGCTCTGCTCTTCGTATTTTTGATCGGGGTCGCGGTTCTGCTGGGGGTGGTCTATTTTATCATCGACAGGATGCAGACCGGCGATGCCATCCGGCGCAATTATCCCGTCATCGGCCGATTCCGACACCTGTTCAGTACACTTGGCGAGTTTTTTCGGCAGTATTTCTTTGCCATGGATCGCGAGGAAATGCCCTTCAACCGGGCACAGCGCAACTGGGTCGATGATGCCTCCAAGGGGACAAGCAATTCGGTCGCTTTCGGCTCCACGCGGAACCTGAACGTGCCGGGCACGCCGATTTTCATGAACGCGGTGTTTCCGCCGCTGGACGATCAATACGGCGCAACGGAACCGATGGTCATCGGGCCGACCGCGCGGGAGCCCTTTGCGGCGCCGTCGATCTTCAACATCTCCGGCATGTCTTACGGCGCGCTGTCGAAACCGGCGGTACGGGCCCTGAGCCGGGGGGCAAAGAAGGCCGGGATCTGGATGAATACAGGGGAGGGGGGGCTGTCGCCGTTCCACCTCGAAGGCGGATGCGACATCGTCTTCCAGATTGGAACGGCGAAATACGGTGTGCGCGACAAGGACGGCAACCTCTCGGACGAAAAACTGCGGGAAATGGCGGCCCATCCGCAGGTCAGAATGTTCGAGATCAAGTTGAGCCAGGGCGCAAAGCCAGGCAAGGGCGGCATTCTTCCGGCGGCCAAGGTGTCAAAGGAAATCGCTGAGATCCGGGGTATCGAGGAGGGCAAAGCCAGCATTTCCCCGAACCGGCATAAGGAAGTGGACGATTTTGCCGATCTGCTGGATCTGATCCACCACATCCGTGAAGTCACCGGCAAACCGGTGGGTTTCAAGACCTGCATGGGCTCTGCCGATCCGTGGTTCGACCTGTTCCGTCTGATCAGGGAGCGCGGGACGGATTATGCGCCGGATTTCATCACCGTCGATGGCGGCGAGGGCGGCACGGGTGCCGCGCCCATGCCTCTGATGGATCTGGTCGGCATGCCACTGCGCGAGGCATTGATCCGTATGGTCGACCTGCGCGACCTGGCCGGGCTGCATGACCGCATCCGCATTATCGCCAGTGGCAAGCTGACCCAGCCCGGCGATGTTGCCTGGGCGATCTGCGCCGGGGCCGATATCGTGACCTCCGCCCGGGGCTTCATGTTCTCGCTGGGCTGCATTCAGGCGTTGAAGTGCAACAAGAACACCTGCCCAACCGGGATCACCACCCATGACAAGGGCCTGCAACAGGGGCTTGTCGTGGAGGAAAAGGACAAGCGCGTCGCCCGTTACGCCAAAGCGGTCATCCATGAGGTGGAGACCATCGCCCATTCCGTTGGCGTGGCCGAACCGCGTCTGATGCGGCGGCGGCATGTACGTCTGGTCCGGGATGATGGCTCGTCCGAGCAGATGAATGTCATGTTCCCTTCGGTGAAGCTGCAGGGCGATCCGACGGGCGGTCACCCAATTTTCCAGGAGGCTCTGAAGCGGATGGGCTGACCGGGATTTGTTACAGCGGCAGAACGCAAGTGTGAGAGGATGTGGTTTGGTCCGCAGCGTGGCCTGTCTTATGTGTTGGGCAACGATACGAAGGAGATCCCGATGGCCAGACGCTGGACCAATGACCTGACCCACACAGATGTCACGCCCGAGCGCGTTTTCCTGAACCGCCGCCAGTTGATTGCCGGTCTTGGGGCGGGGTCCATCATGGCCGCGGCGGGCCGGGTGCGGGCGCAGGAGACGCTGGACCCGAACGACTACGAGGATATCACCAACTACTGCAATTACTATGAGTTCGGAACGGGCAAGACCGACCCCGCCGAGAATGCCCATATGCTCACCACCGAGCCGTGGTCCGTGACCATCGACGGCATGGTCGAGCGCCCAGGTGAGTACGCGCTGCAGGATATCCTGGATAAAATGACGATCGAGGAGCGTATCTACCGGTTCCGCTGTGTCGAGGCGTGGTCGATGGTGGTGCCTTGGAACGGCTTCGAACTGGCTGATCTGATTCAGATGGCCGGGGTCCGGGAGGGCGCGAAGTATGTCGCCTTTGAAACCGTGCTGCGCCGCGATGAGATGCCCGGCGTCAAATACCCTGTACTTGAGTGGCCCTATGTCGAAGGTCTGCGTCTTGATGAGGCGATGCATCCGCTGACGCTCATGGCGACGGGTCTCTATGGCAAGCCGCTCCCCAATCAGAATGGCGCGCCGCTGCGTCTCGTGGTGCCGTGGAAATATGGCTTCAAGTCGATCAAGTCGATCGTCCGCATCACGCTGACCGATCAGGAACCGCCGACCTCATGGAACAAAGCCAACGCCCGCGAATACGGCTTTTACAGCAACGTGAATCCGGAGGTGGATCATCCGCGCTGGTCACAGGCCACGGAACGTCCGCTTGGCGGCGGGCTGTTTTCGCGCCGCAAGCCGACGCTGATGTTCAACGGCTACGATGAGGTGGCCAGCCTCTATGATGGCATGGATCTCAAGGCGAATTTCTGATGATCAATGACCGGATCAATGCGGCTGCGCGCAAAGTGCCGACGTGGCTTGTCTATATACTGTGTGCGCTGCCCGCGCCTTGGATGTTCTATCAGGGGCTGACCGGTGGGCTTGGAGTTGAGCCGATCAAGGCTCTGGAACACGAATATGGTCAGTTGGCGCTGCAGTTCCTGATCGCGGGCCTCGTCATCACGCCGCTGCGCCGCTTCGCCGGGGTGAACCTGCTGCGCTTTCGCCGGGCGATTGGGCTCATGGCCTTCTTCTATGTCACGGCGCATCTTGCGGTTTGGCTTGTTCTGGATGTGCAGGTGCCCGCACAAATCTGGGCCGATATCGTCAAACGCCCCTATATCACCATCGGGATGGCTGGCTTCCTTTTGCTCGTTCCCCTGGCAGTGACATCGAACATGGTCTCAATTCGTCGGCTGGGTCGCACGTGGCAAAAGCTGCACAAGCTTGTCTATTCCGCCGCGCTGCTCGGGGCGCTGCACTTTGTTCTGCTGGTCAAAGGGTTCCAGATCGAACCGCTGCTGTACATGGGCGCGGTTCTGGTCCTGCTGGCGATGCGGGTCAAATGGCGGTCCCTCCGCTTGCCTCGCGCGCCGTTCATTTCCATGGGTTGACCCGGAAAGAATCCCGCAAGGATTCACCCCCGCCCGCCCTGAGAGATGGCAGACCAGCGAAACGGCGCCCTATCGGGCGCCGTTTCGCGTCTTGCGTTCCTCTTCTGTCGAAAAAATGGGCAAGTTAGAGGGGGGGGGGGAATGCCCGATCTGGAGCGTTTTACAAACCGACGCCTGCGCCGAATTGGCTGAACTAACCGCTGACGGCCTCCGGATTTGGCTTGAACGGGCCGATGCGACCATGGGCCTGTACCTTCGCCTCCGCAGAAAACCGCTGGAGCCGCCTCATCCGACTCGGCGTGAATCGCCAGCGCGGCCTCTCTATGGGGGGTGGCACGCTCTGAACGTCAGGATGTTGAACCTACGGATGCTGCGCTGCGGAATTCTCTAGCTTTGGTTGCGCGAACAGTGTCGGCGGGGTTTGATCAAGTGCTTGAAAGTAAAAGGATAAGAAGAAAAATGAAGGAAAAATGACATTTCCTGAAAAAACTGCTTGCGGAGCAGTTGGTCTAACCTTAGAACCCCCTTCACCGGCGGCGC
>NZ_JBLZMW010000012.1:0-156453 GCF_048553275.1 Pacificoceanicola niger | reverse complement strand
CATCACACCCGCCATGAAACTGAAAATGGCCGCGTAAGTTCTACGGATGCACCCCGTTAAAAAGGGGGAGATTACCGATGGCCAAGATGGTCCAGATCTATCGTTTCTATCACAACTGGTGCGATCCAGGCGACGACAAGCAAACCCCTGCGATGCGCATCGGTCTGGCTCGTGGTCGGGTCTATGAGCGGGATTTCATGTAGTCTTGGTTTGCGGAAATGCTCAAAACCATGTGTCGCAGAACTTCATCTCCATAGTCGAGAAGAGCGTTGTTAACCCAAGTTAAAACAATACGAACATTGCCTCGTGTATAGCCTTTCTGGCTATCAATTCGATCTATCGAAATTCCATATGGGTTACATCTACCAGGGCTTCTTGATGACAGCTTGAAGGGAAGGTGTGAGATTGCGCATTTACCTGATTGTTGTCGCAGAAGGGATTTTAAGAAATCGAGATCAATATCTATCTCGCGATCCTTTTTCGCGGAACGCTCCCGAGCCTTCTTCAGTGCGCTCTTGAGCGCCTTGGTTTCATCTTCTGTAAACCGTAGGGCTTTGCCCTTTGATGCAGGGAACTTGTATTCTTCGAGAGCTTTTTCTGCTGCCTCTCGCGGGACCCGGCCCAATCGTCTTGACTTGGTGCCATCACGAATAACCCAACAACCATCATCTTTTCGGAAGTATAATCTTGGTCCAAGGCTTGGTCGCGCCATATTTCCCAGCTCCTCTTTCGGAGGAACTGGGAGTTTTCGAGGGAGGTCAAAAATCTAACATCACAATCAACATTTGCCGTAAGGGGCTGGCCACAGGGGCCGCCTTTTTATCGTGTCAGTTGCCGGAGCGCGACTGGCGCTTGCGCTCATGCGGGTCGAGGAAGCGTTTGCGCAGGCGGACGGCGTTCGGGGTCACTTCGACCAGCTCGTCATCGTTGATATAGGCAATCGCCTCTTCGAGGCTGAGCGACATCGGAGTGGTGAGGCGGACCGCTTCATCGGTGCCGGAGGCGCGGACGTTGGTCAACTTCTTGCCCTTCAGCGGGTTCACTTCGAGATCGTTGTCGCGGGAATGCTCGCCGATGATCATGCCGGTGTATACGGGTGTCTGGGCGCCGATCATCATCTTGCCGCGCTCTTCGAGGTTCCACAGCGCGTAGGCGACGGCCTCGCCGTTTTCCATGGAGATCAGAACGCCGACGCGGCGACCCGGGATCGGGCCCTTGTGTTCGGTCCAGCCGTGGAACACACGGTTGAGCACGCCTGTGCCACGGGTATCGGTGAGGAATTCGCCGTGATAGCCTATCAGGCCGCGCGACGGGACGTGCGCGATGATGCGGGTCTTGCCCGCACCGGCAGGTTTCATCTCGACCAGCTCGCCCTTGCGGGGACCGGTGAGCTTTTCGATCACGGCGCCGGTGTATTCGTCATCCACGTCGATCGTGGCTTCTTCGACGGGCTCCATCTTCTTGCCGTCCACATCCTTCATGATGACCTGCGGGCGGGAGATCGACAGTTCGAACCCTTCGCGGCGCATGTTCTCGATCAGGACGCCCATCTGCAGTTCGCCGCGACCGGAGACCTCGAAGGCCTCGCCACCGGGGGTGTCCGCGACCTTGATGGCGACGTTTGATTCCGCCTCCTTGTGCAGCCGCTCGCGGATGACGCGGGACTGCACCTTCTTGCCATCGCGGCCAGCCAGCGGGCTGTCGTTGATCCCGAACGTGACCGTGATGGTCGGCGGGTCGATCGGCTGAGCTTCGATCGGTTCATCCACGGCCAAGGCACAGATCGTATCGGCCACAGTGGCCTTCGACATACCCGCGAGCGAGACGATGTCCCCGGCAGCGGCCTCTTCGATGTCCTGCATGCCAAGGCCGCGGAAGGCCTGGATCTTGGTGACGCGGAACTGTTCGATCTTCTGGCCGATGCGGGAGAGGGCCTGGACGGTGGCGCCGACCTTGATCTTGCCGGATTCGACGCGGCCGGTGAGCAGACGACCGACAAACGCGTCGGCACCCAGCGTCGTGGCCAACATGCGGAAGTCTTCGTGCTGGTGCTTGATCTGCTTGGGGGCCGGGACATGGTTGACGATCAGCTTGAACAGCGCGTCGAGATCCTTGCGCGGACCATCGAGTTCGGCATCGGCCCAACCGTTGCGGCCCGACGCATACATGTGTGGGAAGTCAAGCTGATCTTCGTCCGCATCGAGGCTGGCGAAGAGGTCAAAGCATTCATCGAGCGCGCGGTCGGGCTCGGCGTCGGGCTTGTCGACCTTGTTGAGCACCACGATGGGGCGCAGGCCCAGGGCAAGCGCCTTGGAGGTCACGAATTTGGTCTGCGGCATCGGACCTTCGGCGGCATCGACCAGCAGCACGACGCCATCGACCATAGACAGGATCCGCTCGACTTCCCCGCCGAAATCGGCGTGGCCGGGGGTGTCGACGATGTTGATGCGCGTCGTCTTGTATTCGACCGAGGTCGGCTTGGCAAAAATCGTGATGCCGCGCTCGCGCTCCAGATCGTTGCTGTCCATGGCGCGTTCCGCCACGGCCTGGTTGGCGCGGAACGCGCCCGATTGTTTCAGAAGTTCGTCAACCAGGGTTGTTTTGCCGTGGTCAACGTGTGCGATGATCGCGATATTTCGCAGGTCCATGAATCAAGCCAGTCATATAAGGGTTGCGCGCGGCCTATAGCGCCTGAGCACAAAAGGCCAGAGGCGATGCGCCGCAGAGCAGAAAACGCCGCGTTGTGCCGCGCCGGTGTGTTCGGGGTGAAACATGGGGCGGCGGCGATTTGCTTATCGGTGGCAAGGGTTTGCCGATCACTGGCGGCTCTCGATGACTATCGCATCCGTGATTGGAACTTTTCACTCGCTTCGCTCATTTCCCCCTCAGACGGCGCGCAGTGTCAGCGAAAGCGGCCTGCGAGAATGCCGTAAACTGAAAGACCAGGAGCAGAAAATAATGAAACGCTTTATTGCACTCACCACCGGCGCGGCCCTTCTGAGCGGTGCGGCTTACGCCGGCACTCTGGAAGACCCGGTTGTCGAGAGCGCGCCGACACCCGTGACCGTGGCACCCGTCGTGCCCGTCAGCGACTGGACCGGGCCCTATGCCGGTCTGAGCTTTGGCAACCTGAGCATGGACAGCGGTGGCGTTGAAGAAGACGGCATGATCTATGGCCTGTTCGGTGGTTACGATTATGACTTCGGTCAGTTCGTCGCCGGTGCGGAACTGGAATACCAAGCTACGGACGATTTCTCGCTTGGCGGTGTGGACGTGGATGACGTCTGGCGCCTGAAAGCACGGGGCGGTTATGATGCCGGTCCGGCACTTCTCTATGCGACCGCCGGCTATGCCAAGGCAAACACGTCGATCGGCGATGCCGAAGGCGCGGTCTACGGTGTTGGCATGGATTACAAAGTGACCGAGCGATTCACCGTCGGTGCCGAGTACCTGCGCCACGATTTCAACGATATCGGCAGCACCAATATCGATGCCGAAGCCGATACGATCTCGCTGCGCGGCGCAATGCGCTTCTGATCGCCGCCGGTTTTCGGACCGGATTGTAAACGAAAGCCCGCCCGGAGCGATCCCGGCGGGCTTTTTCGTGGCGCCTCAATGTGTGGCGCTGGACGAAAACAGGTGGATCACGAGTATACCGCCGAGGATCATCGCCATGCCGAGGATCGCGGCAAGGTCGAGCTTCTGGCCGAAGACGACGAACCCGATTGCGGCGATCAAAACGATTCCAAGCCCGGACCAGATCGCATATGCGATGCCCACTGGCATGAACCGCAGGGCCTGTCCAAGCAGGTAAAACGCGGCGGCGTAGGCGATCACGACCAACAGCGAAGGCAACGGCCGGGTAAAGGCCTGGCTGGCCTGAAGGGCCGTGGTGCCGATGGTTTCCGCAAGGATTGCAAGGGCTAAGGTGAAATAGGGCATTGGGGCTCCATCGAGGTCCGGAAAGACTGGTTCAAATCTGCCCGATTTTTCTGGCGGCGACACTGACAAAAAAACATCCGCTTAACGTCCGCGCAGGAACTCCTTCCTAGAGTTGGGTGAAACTTCAACCCGTGAGGAGACAACCATGAAATCCGCTTATGCTCTAACCGCCATTCTGGCCCTGACTGCCGGAATGGCTCAAGCCGGCGAGCCGAACCCGGCGTTGCAGGGCTTCCTGAACAATGAGATCCGCGCATGGGCCGCTTCTCCGGTGCTGATTGACGCAGTCGTGGCGCAGAACAACGTTACCGCTGACTACGACGAGACGCATGTTCTCGAACTCGATCAGCAGTGGCGCGCGGAAGTCGGCGCGGCCGCTTCTCCGACGATCGATGCGGTCTTGAACAACGCGGCCTCGACCTTCCTGCGTGAGCAGGTCATCGCATCCGGAGGCGCGATTACAGAAGTCTTCCTGATGGACGCACATGGCCTGAACGTCGCCTCCTCGGGCGTGACATCCGACTACTGGCAGGGCGATGAGGCGAAATTTCAGGAAACCTATTCCGTCGGTCCGGAAGCCGTGCATTTCAGCGAGATCGAATTCGACGAATCCAGCCAAAGCTTTCAGGCGCAGATCTCCATGACGCTCACAGATTCCTCCGGTGCCGTGATCGGCGCGATGACCGTCGGGGTCAACGCAGACATGTTGATGTAATCCAACTGTCTCCGAGACGCGCGAAAAAGAAGCAGGAGGGCAAATGACCAACGAACAGCATGACGCCAAAGCTGAAGCGAAAACCGGTGACGCGGTTTCGGCCTTCAGATCCGTCTTTGTCCGAAGCGCGGCAATCATGGCCGTAACCACAATTGTGGTTGCGGGCGTGATGGCGGTGCAGTCGACCCGTCTGGCAGAGAACCTCGCGCGTCGAAACGTCATCCAGAATGCCGAAGCGTCTGCGATCAACGAGTCGGAGGCATTGGTCAATCCAATGCGCTTCAAGGCGGTCGCGAAGATCGACGAGGTTGTGACCAACGCGCGGGGCGCTGCAGGAGAGTACGGTCTTGGCGTTGTCGTCATCGATGCTGAGGGCGCAATCCTCGCAGAGGATACAGTCGACGCATCGTTGCAAACGACTTTGGCGGGGCTGGCAATGCAGGCGCTCGACTCCGATGGGGTCGTGACTGCAGGCGACAATCTTTATACCGCCCGGGCCGTGCGCGCAGAGCCTGGTCAGCCGCCTCTGGGCGCGATTGCAGTCGCGTTTACCGATGGCCCCGCCATGGCGCATGTCATGGGGGAAAAGATCTCCATAGCACTTTGGGCCCTAGGCATCTTTGCCGGCATGATGGTGCTGACAATGGTGCTGTTGCGCCGGTTTCTCGGGATCCCGCTTAACAATCTCGGGCAAGCCATCGCTCGAGTATCCGAGGGGGATTATGACAGCGAGATCTCCATGGTGTCCCGTGACGACGAACTTGGCCGCATCGCACGCCACCTGCACAGCCTGACGACGCGACTTCGGATCGCACGGCAGGCTGAGGAAGAGCGCATAGAGAAACAGGAAGCACAGGTCGCCGTCGTCCGTCACCTTGCTAATGGTTTGGACAAATTGGCGGATGGTGCGCTCAACCATGAAATCTCCGAGCGGTTTCCCGGCGAGTACGAGGCACTGCGCGAGAATTTCAACCGCGCCGTCGGAACATTGCGCAGCGCCATTTCGAATGTGTCGGACAACGCCGGGAATATCCTGAGCAGCGCCAATGAAATCGCGCGCGCTTCGGACGATCTTTCGCAGCGCACTGAAACCCAGGCTGCGACGCTCGAAGAAACTGCGGCCGCGCTGGAGGAAATGCTGACCACGGTTCAGCAGGCTGCGAACCGGGCCAAGGATGCGAATTTGTCGGTTCGAACAGTTCGTGAAACTGCGCTCAACAATGGCGAGGTCATGCAGGAGGCGGTCGGCGCCATGGGCGCGATCGAAAAAAGCTCGGAAAAGATTGGTGAGATCATCACCGTCATCGACGACATCGCTTTTCAGACCAATCTTCTGGCTCTGAACGCCGGGGTCGAGGCGGCCCGAGCCGGCGAATCAGGCAAGGGGTTTGCTGTGGTGGCCTCTGAAGTGCGCAACCTGGCTCAACGCAGCGCCGAGGCCGCACAGCAGATCAAGGAACTGATCGACGACTCCACCGGTCAGGTCAAGGACGGTGTCCATCTGGTGCAGCGCGCCGGTGTGGCATTGCAGGACGTGGTCGGTCAGGTCGCAACGATTTCCGACCTGATGGCTGAGATCGCCGCTGGCGCCGGTGAGCAGGCGGAAGGTCTCAACGAGATCAACAGCGGCGTCAGTAATCTTGACCGCGTTACTCAGCAGAACGCGGCCATGGTCGAACAGACAACTGCCGCGGCCCATATGCTGCGCGAGGATGCCAACGAGTTGAGCGGCGTGGTTGGAAAATTTGTCTTCGTCGATGAAACGCCATCTTCTGCCGCAATTTTAGCCGAGACGTTAGACCCTGACAAGACCAAAGCAGGCAGGATCGAAGACGCGGCATGACCTACATGTGGGCCCCGTCGTATAACGCGGCGGGGCTTGCGGGCTTGTTCACATTTCTTTCAAGAGAGCATCAACCAAACCGGGCAGGTCGGAAAAGACCGAAAAACTCCGACGATGCGGCAATTCAACGACCGGCGTCTTGCGGTAGCCTTCGGTAAAAAGAAAGAATGGAACAGCGGCGCGATACGCGGTTTCCGCATCGACTTCGCTGTCGCCGACATAAATCATCTGCCCTTCTCCGAGCGCTTCAAAGGCTGCGTGCAGCGGTGCGGGATCGGGTTTGCGTTGGCTCAGTGTATCGCCGCCGATGATACTATCAAATCCTGTCATGCCCACTCGCTCAAGAATGGTGCGTGCGGGCGCTTCTGGCTTGTTGGTACAAATCGCCAGCCTATGTCCTGATGTTTTCAAAGCTTTCAAAGCGTCCAGAGTGCCTGAATATGGACTCGTCAACCGTCCGTTGACAGCATCGTAATGCTGCATCAACCGCGCCGTGATCTTGGGGTGGTGAGCGGGTGCAATCCCGCTTTGCTCCATCACGAGTTTGGCAAGATGGGGCAGGCCGTTTCCTATGAAAGAAGTGACGGTTGCAATGTCGAGGGGCGCAAGCCCTTGTTCTTGGAGCAAAAGAGAAACGGCGAGATGGATGTCCGGAACAGAATCGATCAAGGTTCCATCGAGGTCAAAGACGATGCGGGCACTCATGCGTTGTCCTTTGGGTCGAGCCGTCGATAGACGGGAGTGGGTATTATTTGGTACCGGGATCCGGCCATTCCTGTCTTGGCGCGCTTGGCTGAAGGCGGTTTTGGTTGTCTTGTCTGAGATATCGACAAAGACCGGGTCCTTCAATTCGAGGTCTAAAGCAAGAAAGATGTTCAACCTCCGTCGAGACCGTTGACGAGACTTATCCTGCTCACGGTACTCTTTGAGGTTCATTGTGTGTTTGAACTGACGTGTTCTCTCGCAGATCCGGAGAGCCTCTTGGTTTTGTCCAGAGGTTCTGTTGTTTGACTTGGTTGCGAAATGAACACCTTGCGTTAAAGCTTTGCCGCTAATCCTTTCTGCGACGCGATGCGCAAAAAGGAATGGCCATGAAATTGGGATTCGTCTCTGACAGTCTCGGGGCGCTGTGTTTCGATGATATGCTTGATCATGCTGTGCGCCTTGGTATGTCGGGAGTGGAGATGAACGCAGGGGGCTGGTCCACGGCGCCCCATCTAAATCTGGCTGAGCTGCTTGGTAGCGCCCAGGCGCGCGCGAGATTTCTAGACGCTTTCACATCCCGCGGTCTCGAAATCGCGAGCTTGAATGCGAATGGCAATCCACTTCATCCCATGGATCGGAGCCAGGCGGATTGCCTTGTGGATACGATCCGGCTTGCGGGCGCGCTCGGCGTCAAAACGGTCTGTACGATGTCTGGACTTCCTGCGGGCAGTCCGACGGATGAGCAACCCAACTGGATCGTCAGCAGTTGGCCGCCTGAAACGCGCGCCATGTTGCAATATCAGTGGGAAGATGTGCTGTTTCCATTCTGGACCGGAATTGCGGCGTTGGCCCGTGAGAACGGGGTGGACCGTATCGCATTGGAATTGCACGGAAATCAATGCGTTTATAACGTTCCATCAATGCTGCAACTGCGCGACGCCGTTGGCCCGGTCGTGGGAGCAAACCTCGATCCGTCGCACCTGTTCTGGATGGGCGCAGATCCTTTGGCGGCGGCGGAGGTCTTGGGAGAGGCTGTCTATCACGTGCACGCGAAAGACACGCTGATCAACGCCCCGGTGCAAGCGTTGACCTCTCTTTTGGACAGTGGATCGCTGGAGGATCTTCCTGCGCGGTCGTGGAGTTATGTTACTCTCGGGATCGGCCACGGCGCGGAATGGTGGCGACAATTCTGTTACCGTCTTCGGATGGTCGGATACGAGGGTTGGCTCTGCATCGAGCATGAGGACATGATGCTGAATTCCATCGAAGGACTGGAAAAATCCGTTGCCATTTTGAAGGATGTCATGCCGGTGCTGCCACCGGATTTCGAGCCGCAGGATATTTGATCAGCCAAGCTCCAGCGTCGCGGTCGCGTAGAACGCCGGGCGTGGGAGTTGCGGCAGCAGTGGGCGATACATTCGGGCGGTCTCAAAGACTGGCGTAAAGCCACGTTCGATGAGCAGGGCGCTCAGCGGCGCGGCGGTGTCCGGAATGTCGATATAGACGCTTTCCGTTGCCATATTTTGCGGAACCGCTGCGAGGAGGGCGGCTGCTTCAGGGGCAGAGGAGGCGTAGAACGGGCCGATCTTTATGCCTTCATGGCAGGTTCGATAGGTTGCAAACCCACGGTCTTCCGGAAGAGACAGGGTCATGCGAGTCTGGGTGTTTGAGAACCAACGCGTCGCAAATCGGTTGCGCGACACGCCGCAGGCCCGAGTGTCGAGGTGGCAAAGCCGGTCGAGGTCTTGCGCCGCTGCGAGACGAACTGACGAGGCGGCCGAGCGGTCCAACCGTCCATGATATCGCACGGTCTTGCCCGCGAGTTTGAACCCGGACCGGGCGTAGTTGGCCTGCTGCGCGGGCACACCGTCGAGGCCGATGGTTCGACGTCCGGCGTGCGCGATGCCAGCGGCCCAGACGTCCAGCCCATGCCCTTTCCCGCGCGCTTGGGGTGTGGCGATGTAGAGGCCAAGGAAGGCAAAATCGGCTGTGTGGTTGATAACGGAGATCGCCGCGACGGGCGTGCCGTCGACTTCCTTGAGGAAAAATCCGTCTGGATCTGACTCGTAAAACGCCTCTGCGTCGTCCAATCCCGGGTTCCAGCCTTCAACTGCGGCCCAATCGAGCAGGCGCCTTACATCAGGCAGGCTCATGCGACGGACGGTCATTGGCTCAGCGCTTCTTTCAACGACAGGGGTGTTTCGGTCTGCGCTCGAAGGTCCAGCGCCGTGTGCAGATCGACCAGGTGAGAATGCATCAGTTCTTCGGCAGCCTGTCCATCGTGTTCGGCGATGGCGCTGATCAGGGCGTGATGCGCGTGGCTCTCGCAAAGGGCGCTTTCGCGGCGCCAATACAGCGCAATGATCAATGACGAGCGTGCGATCAGAGTTTCGATGAAACCGGCGATGGTGGCCTGATCGGCGATGCGGGAAATCTCGATATGAAAAAGGCCAGACAAATGCAGCGCGCGGCCGTGATCGCCGGCGCGGATTGCCTCGTGCTCCTGCTCGATGTGTTTATGAAGGCGCGCTACATCGTCCTCTGTCGCATGTGCGGCAGCACTGCGCGCGGTCCGCGGTTCCAACAGTTCGCGAGCTTCGAAGACCTCATGCGCCTCCGTCGGGGAAGGCTGCGCGACAAAGGCGCCCCGATTGCGGCGAATGTCGACCAATTGGATATGAGACAGACTTTGCAGCGCAGTGCGCACAATGGTGCGTGAGACCCCGTAAATCTCGGCCAGCTCGTCCTCCCCGAGTTTTGTACCCGGTGCGATACGGCGTTCGTGAATGGCCAGAGACAGGGCCCGGGCAACGATTTCGCTGGAGGCAGAAGGTTTCATACCGGTCACTTCATACTAACGTTGGCGGCGTCTTGCCGGGAATCAGATGTGGCAGAGCGCGCGCATCCGGACAAGTATGGCCTCGAATGTCGGCAATGCTTTGCACTATTGTATACAATCTACTGATTATTTTTCAGACAATATACGTTTATGTTGCATAAATTATGACCAATCTGATGCACGACGCACACCGGTAGCGCTGCTTTTGATAGCGGCGAGCCGGTTTTCGCTGCTCCGATGTTTGAAACGCAGCGGAGTGGACCATGACAGCGAACGCAACCAAGCAGGATCTTGAACTGGTTTCGGTAACGAAGCGCTATGGCGATGCACTGGCGGTCGACGCCATCAACCATCACTTCAAACACGCGTCCTACACGTGCCTTCTGGGCCCGTCCGGATGTGGAAAGTCGTCCACTCTGCGCATGATCGCCGGACACGAGAGTGTCAGTGATGGCTCTATCCTGTTGGCAGGACGTGATATTTCCCATTTGCCACCGGCGCGGCGCGGCACGGCGATGATGTTCCAGAGCTATGCTTTGTTTCCGCATCTGACAGTGCTCGACAATGTGGCCTTCAGCCAGAAGATGGCCGGGATCGACGCGCCGACGCGGCGGAAAAAGGCTGCGGAAATGCTCGAACTCGTGGATCTTGGTGCGTTGTCTGACCGGCTGCCAGATCAGTTGTCCGGGGGACAGCAACAGCGGGTCGCGCTGGCGCGCGCGCTGATCACACGGCCGCAGGTCCTGTTGCTGGACGAGCCGCTTTCGGCTCTGGACCCGTTCCTGCGCATCCGGATGCGGGCGGAGCTGAAAAAACTGCAGCGTGAACTGGGGATCAGTTTCATTCACGTCACACACGGGCAGGACGAAGCGCTGGCGCTGGCTGACGAGGTGGTGGTGATGAACAACGCCTTGATCGAACAGGCTGGTCCGGCGCGAGAGGTGTTTAATGCACCGAAAACGGCGTTTGTTGCACGATTCATGGGGGGACATAACGTCCTGGCGTTGCCCGATGGACATTTTGCGATCCGCGCCGATGCGCTGGATCTGGGCGCTGCGGGGCAGGGGCGGCAGGACGCCACCGTCACCGGTATCGAGTATCAGGGCACCCATGTGAGCATCGCCGCAAAGATCGCGGGCGATCAGGAGGTCATCGTGATGATGCCCGACGCACGCTTTTTCGACAATCCGACAAACCCGGGCGAGACGGTCGGCCTGATCTGGGAAGACACGCATCTACACAGGCTGACAGCATAATCAACCCTCTGCACTGCAAAGATAAAACCAGGTGGAGACCAACATGGAGACACAGCAATGACCACGATTTCCAGACGCAATGTTCTCAAGGGCGGCGCCGCCTTTGCTGCGGGCAGCACCCTTGGCGCGCCGATGATCTGGGCGCAGAACATCAAGGACGTCACACTGCGCCAGTTCGGCACGGGCGTGTCGAACCTCAACGAAGTGGCGCAGAAGGTTAAGGAAGACCTTGGCTTCACGCTGGAGATGACCGCGCTCGATTCCGACAGCGTCACGCAGCGCGCCGCGACCCAGCCCGACAGCTTTGACATCGCCGATATCGAGTACTGGATCTGCAAAAAGGTCTGGCCGACCGGCAACCTACAGGCGATGGACACCTCGAAGATCAAGAATTACGACAAGATCGTCGGCATCTTCCGAGACGGCAAGCTCACGCCAGACAGCGAGATCGCCCAAGGCACCGCGCCGCACACCGTCGGCTTTACGTCCGGTCCGGATGGGACCGATTTCGTGCAGGAAGAGTCCGGTTGGATGACGCTCATCCCGACGATCTACAACGCCGACACTTTGGGCATTCGTCCCGACCTGATCGGCCGCCCGATCAAGAACTGGTCCGAGCTGCTGAACCCGGAGTTCAAGGGCAAGGCGTCGATCCTGGACATTTCGTCGATCGGTATCATGGACATGGCGATGGTCGTGGAGTCGATGGGCGAGTATACCTATGCCGACAAGGGCAACATGACCCGTGAAGAGATTGATCTGACGATGAAAATCTTCACCGAAGCCAAACAGAACGGCCAGTTCCGCGCCTTCTGGAAATCGTTCGACGAAAGCGTCAACCTGATGGCCTCGGGCGAGGTGGTGATCCAGTCGATGTGGTCGCCGGCGATTACGGCTGTGAAATCCAAGGGCATTCCATGCGTGTACCAGCCGCTCGAAGAGGGGTATCGCTCCTGGGGTGGCGGCATCGGCTTGTCGAAATCGCTGACCGGGCTGGAGCGCGATGCGGCCTATGAATACATCAACTGGTATCTCGACGGTTGGGTCGGCGGGTTCCTGATGCGCCAAGGATATTACTCTGCCGTGCCGGAAACCTCCAAGGCGTATATGTCCGAAAACGAATGGGGCTATTGGTTCGAGGGTAAGGAAGCCACCGATACCATCACCAACCCGTTCGGCGACGCGCTGGCGCAGTCGGGTGACATCCGCGACGGCGGGTCGTTTGAAGAGCGCATGGGATCGGTCGCCTGCTGGAACTCTGTCATGGACGAGAACCAGTATATGGTTCGCAAGTGGAACGAGTTCATCGCGTCGTGATGACCTAAGGCGGGGGGCTGTCTGCCCCCCGTGCAGCCCTCGAAGGCTCTTGCCGAGCCTTCGCCGCGTCGCGGACCGGGCTGCTCCCCCCGAGGATATTTTGACAGAGAAGAAGGGAAGGCGGCGTGCAACTGAACCGTCAAGTGACCGGTTGGCTTATGGTCTCGCCGCTGATGGCGGTCCTGCTGGCGTTCCTCGTTTTGCCGATCATCATGATCGTCATCGTCAGCTTCTGGCAGGCGACCGAGTTTTCCATCATCCCGGCCTTCGATTTCGAGAATTACGAATTTCTCTTCGGCTCGCCAGTGACTTACAAGGTGTTTTTCAATACCTTCAAATATGCCGCGATCACCTGGGTCTTTACCCTCGCGATCGGCTTTACGGTTGCCTATTTCCTCGCATTCCACGTGCGGAGCCTGACATGGCAGATCGCGCTCTTTCTGCTGTGTACGATCCCGTTCTGGACTTCGAATATCATTCGGATGATCTCCTGGATCCCGTTCCTGGGCCGCAATGGCATCGCAAATTCGGCCCTGCTTTCGTGGGGGGTGATCGACGAGCCGGTGGAATGGCTTTTGTTCAGCGATTTCGCGGTGATCCTTGCCTTTGTTCATCTTTATACGCTGTTCATGGTCGTGCCGATCTTCAACACCATGATGCGCATCGACAAGAGCCTGATCGAGGCCGCACGCGATGCCGGGGCGAATGGCGCGCAGATCCTGTGGAATGTCATCATCCCGCTCACGAAGCCCGGTATCATGATCGGTACGATTTTCGTGGTGACGCTTGTGATGGGCGATTTCATCACCGTGCGCTTCATGTCCGGCAGCCAGTCCGCAAACGTCGGGCGGCTGATATCCAATGACATTGCCTTGCTCGCCTATCCCTCGGCCTCGGCCACGGCGGTTGTGCTGCTGTGCACCGTGCTGATCGTGATCGGCATCCTGCTGCGCTTTGTCGATATTCGTAAGGAGCTTTGAGCCATGGAACCGCGTCCGAGATCTTTCTATGTCCTGTCGGCCTTCTTTGCGCTGTTCTTGCTGTTTCTTTATGGCCCGACGTTGACCATTGGTATTCTGTCGTTTCAAGGCCCGCAGGGCGGGCTGACCTTTCCGATGAACGGCGTGTCGTTGCACTGGTTCCGCGATCTGTTCGAGCAGCAGGCCGTGGGGGACATCTGGGGCAGTTTCCGACGCTCGCTTGCGCTTGGCCTCATGGTCATGGTGACGACCGTCGTTGTCTCCGTCATGGGCGGCCTTGCCTTTCGCAAGCGGTTCAGGGGCTCGGGCGTCGTGTTTTATCTGATCATTACGAGCCTCGTGATCCCGTCGATCCTGATCTCGCTTGGCGTTGGCCTGATCTTTTCCCAGGGTGGCCTGCCGGTGCATTGGGCGACCTCCGGTTTCGGCGCGCAGCTGACCTGGACGCTGCCCTTTGGTCTGCTGATCATGTTTGCCGTCTTCAACCGTTTTGACAAAAGCTATGAGGAGGCGGCGCGCGATCTGGGCGCGACGCCGTGGCAGACGCTGCGCCATGTGGTGATCCCGATCATCGCGCCGTCGCTGATCGGGGTGGCGCTGTTTGGCTTTACCCTCAGCTATGACGAATTCGCCCGGACGCTGTTGACCGCCGGAAGCTATAATACGCTGCCGTTGGAGATTTTCGGTATGACGACGAATGTGACCTCGCCGGTGCTTTATGCGCTGGGGACGTTGACCACGCTGTTCTCGCTCGTGCTGATCGGGGTTTTCCTTGGCATTGCCTTCTTCAGCGGGCGGCGCAAGGCAAAGGCCGGATCGGACAAGGGCAAGGGCTTGGTATGATCACGCTCATCAATCCCAACAGTACCGTTGCGATGACGGAGAGCATGCTGCGGGTCGCGCGGCAGGTGGCGCCGGGTGTCTTGATCCAGGGGCTCACCAATCATGGCGGTCCGGCGGCGATCCAGGGGGCGGACGACGGCGCAGCGGCGGTGCCGCCGATGCTGGAGGTGGTGGAACAGGCGGCGCAAACCGGCACGCAGGCGATCATCATCGGCTGCTTCGACGATACCGGCCTTGATGAGGCGCGGGCGCTGGTGGGCTGTCCGGTGCTGGGCATCGGCCAGGCGGCCTATCTCACTGCGCTGGCCGTTGGCGCGCGGTTCTCCGTGGTGACGACGCTTTCGGTGTCGGTGCCGGTGCTGCAGGAGAATATCCAGCGCTATGGCCTCGGGGCGCATCTGGGGCGGGTGCGGGCCAGCGACGTGCCGGTTCTGGCTCTCGAACACGATCCCGAAGGCGCGACGCAAAAGGTGCTGGACGAGGTACGCCGGGCCGAGGCAGAGGACGGTGTGCAAAGCGTCGTGCTCGGCTGTGGCGGCATGGTCGATATCGCGGCGCGGGCCGGGCAGGGCAGCTCGGTTCGGATGATCGACGGGGTGCGCGCCGCCGTTGCGATGGCGGCCGCGCTCTGAGGCCCCTTACATGGGCGGGCAGGTTGGCCTATAATCAAGGCATGACCCATGTCCTTGCCCCTTTCTTCGTTCTTGCCATGCTTGCCGCGCCGGTTATGGCGCAGGAGCCGGAGGAGAACGGTCCGAGCCTGATGGAAGAGGGGATGAAGCTCTTCATGCGCGGGCTGATGACAGAGATGGAGCCGGCGCTCAAGGAACTCGAAGGCATGGCCGAAGAGGCCCGGCCGTTTCTGGATGATTTTGCCAGGGAAATGGGTCCGGCGCTGCGCGATCTGATGGGCCAGGTGCAGGACTGGTCCGCCTATCACCCGCCGGAAATGCTGCCGAACGGTGATATCATACTGCGCAAGAAAACGCCGGACGCGGTGGAAACCCCCGAGGGTGAAGAGATCGAGCTTTGAGGCGGGGTGGCGCGTCTGGCGCAGCACGGCCCCTTTGATGCGCTGAAAGCCTGCGCAGGCGTTACTCCTGCTCCGTCTCCGTGATCAGCATATCGACGGTTTCAGCGCCAAGAGAGCTTGCCAGGGAGGTGAAGCGCGATTGCGTGACCTCGCCATAGAGCGGCGCCGCATCTTCGGAGAGGTGGAGGCAGAGGCGTTTGGTCCAGGTGTCCCAGCTCAGGCGCGCCTTGTCCTGGCCAGCGTCGGTCATCCAGAGCATCGCGCCAAGGCGCATGGCCTTTCCGAGCACTTCGGCCTCCGTCACGTCCGACTCTTTGAGAAGGCTGTACATGTCCTCGAAATGCGTGCCTTCGCGTTTGTTGCGATAGCGGTGCAGCAGGGCGAGGCCAAGGTAGATGCGTTCCGAATGCGTCAGCCCGCCAAGGTTCGCGCGGGTCGAATTATCAAAACAGAACTCCGCCCGGTAATCGGGATGCGCCCGCCAGCTGACGTCATGCAAGAGGCAGGCGGCGCGCACGATGCGCAGACGCGAGGCATCGGCGTCGGCAAAGAGCGGCAGTACGAATTTGTAGAGCTTGCGCCCGAACCCGGGAAGCCGGGCGTCCTTGCTTTCGGCAAATCGGCAGGCCTCGATCAGCGGATCGCGTTCGCGCACTTCCTGCGGCATTTGTTCGTAAAGCAGGCCCTCGCGGATACCATAGCTTGAAATCGCGATGTCATGCGGTTTGAAGGTCTTGATCAGCCGCGCCAGGACTTCGGCTGCATAGGGTACAAGCTCCATCCGTGCCGAGGAAATCGAGCAGGCCTTGCGCAATTCTTCGAGATCCGACCCTTCGATGAACGTCAGCGTATCGGTCACTGCTTGCACATCCATGCGATATTCATGCAGCACGTGCAGCGGGTAGCCGCGGCGTTCCATGTCGATCCGGGCAATCGCGCGCCAGCTGCCGCCGACAAGGAACAGGCGGTCGCGTTGCGCGCCAAGGGCGTTGCCGAGATCCTTGATGATCGTCTTGATGTGCGCCTTGCGCGCCTCCGCGCCACCCTCCATATCCTTGAATTTCAGGGGGCCAAGCGGCGAGGTGACGCATTTTCCGACGACGCCTTCGTGAATCTCGGCCAGCTCCATCGACGAGCCGCCAATGTCACAGATCAGGCCGTAGGCGCCGGGCCATCCCAGCAAAACCCCCTGCGCCGACAGCCGCGCTTCCTCTTCGCCGTCGATGACGTGGATCTTGAGGCCCGTGGCCGCTTCAAGCTCTTCGCGGAAAGCCGGGCCGTCCTTGGCGTCGCGCATTGCGGCGGTGGCCACAACCGTGAGCGTGGGCAGTTCCATGCCATCGGCGAGCAGCTTGAAGCGTTTCATGGCCGACAGCGCGCGCGCCTTTCCTTCGGGGTTGAGAACGCCGCTTTCCGACATGCCCGCGCCGAGGCCGCACATGACCTTTTCGTTGTAGAAATAGGCGGGACTGCGGGCTGCACCGTCAAAGACCACGAGCCGGACAGAGTTCGATCCGATATCCACGACGCCGACCCGTTTCAGGTGCCGCGCCTTGGGATCGTCGAAAATCGGGCGCCCAAATGGCCCCCAGTCGTGATGGTCCGGATCTGTCATTGCATCCATGGTCATCCCCAAAGTCACCCTGTGCCGGAATGGCCCATTCGGTCAAGCAGGAGCAAGGGGGGAGTGGCGGAGAATTGCTTGACCTAACGTCAATTTTGCAAATCAACCCTACCCGGTCGGGGCTGGCTTCCCATCGTGCGGGCCGCGCAGGGGCGCAGAAAACAGGTGGGAATCGAAAAAGGGCCAGCGCGCATGCCGGCCCTTTCCAATGATGTTAATGGTGCGGTTTACCCGAGCAGGGCGCGCACTTTACCCGCGACATTCTCGGCGGTGATACCGAACTTTTCGTACAGTGTCTCGGCCGGGGCCGAAGCGCCAAATCCTGTCATGCCGACGAAATCGGCCTTCTGCTCGCGGCCACGCTCTCCCAGAAGCCAGCGATCCCAGCCCTGACGCACGGCCGCTTCGACACCGACGCGCACGGGACCGGCGGGCAGCACCCGGCGGCGATAGCTCTCGTCCTGCTGTGCAAACAGCTCCATGCAGGGCATGGATACAACGCGGGTGCCGATGCCCTCGGCCTGCAGGGCCTCGCGCGCGGCCATCGCAATTTCCACCTCGGAGCCGGTGGCAATCAGGATCGCCTGACGCTTGCCTGTCGCTTCGGCCAGCACATATGCGCCCTTTTCCGACAGGTTGGAGGTCTTGTGCTCAAGGCGCAGCGTCGGCAGGTTCTGGCGCGTCAGCGACAGCACCGAGGGGGTGCCGGTCTGGTTCAGGGCGATTTCCCAGGCTTCGGCAGTCTCGACCGCATCGGCGGGGCGGAACACCAGCGTGTTCGGCGTCGCGCGGCTGATTGCCAGATGCTCGACCGGCTGGTGCGTCGGACCGTCCTCGCCTAGGCCGATGCTGTCATGCGTCATGACAAAGACGGTGGGCGTCTTCATCAGGGCCGCAAGGCGCATGGCAGGGCGGGCATAATCGGTGAACGCCATGAAGGTGCCGCCGTAGGGGCGCAGACCGCCATGCAGGCCGATGCCGTTCATCGCCGAGGCCATGCCGTGTTCACGGATGCCCCAGTAGACATAGCGGCCCTTGCGGTTGTCCGTGTCGAACTTGCCCATATCGCCGGTCAGCGTATTGTTAGAACCGGTCAGGTCAGCAGAGCCGCCGATGGTTTCGGGCATGATCGGGTTGATCACTTCGAGCGCCATTTCCGACGCCTTGCGGGTCGCAACCTTGGGGGCGGTTTCCGAAATCTGCTTTTTCAGCGCCTTGATCGTGGCCGAGAGCTTTTTCGGGGCCTGGCCGGTCATCACGCGCTCGAATTCCTTCTGGCGCTGCTCGCTGCAGTCTGCCAGACGGTTTTCCCACTCACCGCGCTCTGTGGCCCCGCGCGCGCCGGTGGCGCGCCACCAGTCGAGCACCTCTGCGGGCACCTCGAACGGACCGGAAGTCCAGCCCCAGTTTTCCTTGGCCGCGATGTTCTGGTCGGGGTTGGTCAGGGCGCCGTGGCCCTTGGAGGTGTCCTGCGCCGCATGGCCAAGCGCGATATGCGTCTTGCAGGCGATCATCGACGGGGATTTGGATTTCTTGGCGGCGACGATGGCGGCGTCGATCGCTTCGGGATCGTGACCGTCGATTTCCTGCACATGCCAGCCCGACGCCTTGAAGCGCTTCACCTGGTCGGTCTTGTCCGAGAGCGAGACCTTGCCGTCGATTGTGATGTCGTTGTTGTCCCAGAACACGATCAGCTTGCCGAGGCCATAGCGCCCGGCAAGGCCGATGGCCTCCTGGCTGATGCCTTCCATCAGGCAGCCATCGCCGGCGATGACATAGGTGTGATGATCCACAAGCTTCTTGCCAAAGCGGGCGCGGAGCATTTCTTCGGCCATGGCAAAGCCGACCGAGTTTGCGATGCCCTGACCCAGCGGGCCAGTGGTTGTCTCCACGGCCTTCAGAAGGAAGTTCTCCGGGTGGCCTGCGGTCTTGGCACCCCACTGGCGGAAATTCTTGATCTGGTCGAGCGTCACTTCGGGGTCGCCGGAGAGATACAGCAGCGAATAGATCAGCATCGAGCCGTGACCGGCCGACAGGATAAAGCGGTCACGATCGTGCCACTCGGGGTTCCGGGCGTCGTATTTCAGATGATTGCCAAAGAGCACGGTGGCGACATCGGCCATGCCGATGGGCATGCCGGTGTGGCCGGAATTTGCCTCCGCGACGGCGTCGAGGGCGAGAGCTCTGATGGCTGTGGCGCGCATCCAGTGATCGGGATTGCTGCTGCGAAGCTGTTGAATGTCCACGTGTGTTGTCCTTACGGGCTGCGGTAAAGGAATTTTAGCGGCTGGTAGGCTCAATAACAGCGTCGCCACGAAGATCAAGCTATGCGGGCATCTGGACGCGCGGTTCGGATGAAGACCGCCGCCCAAGCACTTGAAACGCAAGGGGGCGCAATTTTTCCGAGCTCTTGCTAAACTCAGCGCCAAAGGTCCGCCGGCGATTCGTTTCTCGTCGGCCAAGGGCCGTCGAAGAAGTTCACTGAGGGGAGCGGAATGGCTCAGATAGACGAGTTGCAGGCGCGGATCACCCGTGCGCTGGATCGCATCGGTACTGGCCTTGATCAATGGGAGCCGGGGGCGATCAACGCCGAGCTGGCCGCGATGCGGGCCCAGACGGAAAAAGCGATGGCCGAGGCCGAGGAGGCGCAGGCCGCCCTGCGTGCCATGCAGGCCATGCCGGAACCCGAGCCGGTTGCCGCGCCCGAAGGGCCGCTGGCCGATCCCGAAGAACTGGCACAGCTGCGCGAGGCTCTGGAGGACGAGAAGCTGACCAATGCCCAGCTTGAAGAACGGCTGCGCACCTTAAGCGAACGGCAGGGCAACGAGACTGCCAGCCTGCGCGAACAGCTGGCCTCCGGGCGCGAGGCGCTGAGCCAGCTCGATGGCGAGTTGCAGAGCCTGCGCGCCTCGCAGGAGGCCCTGCAGGAGACGGTCGGAGCGCTGCGTGCGGCCAATGCCAAGGGGCTGTCCGATCCGTCTCTGATCAATGCCGCCATGGCCGCCGAGCTGGATGCCCTGCGCGCCGCGCGTGCCGCCGAAGCTGCCGAGGCCAAGGCGGTGCTGGACGCGCTGACCCCGCTGCTGAGCGGGGCAGAGGCACCCGCCGGAGCCGAGACCGAAGACCAAGACCAGCAGGAGAGCGTATGATGTCCGTACAGATCGAAGTGCCGATCCATATCGGCGGGCGCACGTTTGAAGTCGCCTGCCAGAAGGGCGAGGAACAGTTCCTGATCTCCGCTGCCGGCTTGCTCGACACCGAGGCGCAGGTTCTTGTGCAGCAAATCGGCAGGATGCCCGAAGGGCGGATGCTGCTGATGGCGGGTCTGATGCTGGCGGACAAGACCGCAGGCCTCGAAGAGCGCCTGCGCGAGGCGGAGGACCGTCTGTCAGGTCTGAAAAGCGAGTTGGAACAGCTCAGAAACGCACCGCCGCCCGAGCCGGAAAAGGTCGAAGTCGCGGTTATCCCGGAGGATGTGACCGACGGGCTGGCCGAGGTCGCGGCGCGGGTTGAAAGTCTTGCCGATACGCTCGACGAAAAGCTGAAGAAACGCTGACAAGCCTATGGCAAGTAAATAAAAGCGCCCCTCGATGGGGGGGCGCTTTTTACGTCTCGGGCTTGTGAGGCCGGGATCAGGCGTTGGCTTCGCGGATCTTTTCTGCCGCGCTCTTGTCGTAGGACACGCCATTGGTCTCGAACAGCTCGTCAAGCTCTCCGGAGAGGGTCATCTCCGTGATGATGTCACAGCCGCCAACAAACTCGCCCTTGACGTAGAGCTGCGGAATGGTGGGCCACTCCGAGTATTCCTTGATCCCTTGGCGGATCTGGTCGTTTTCGAGAACGTTCACATCCGTGTAATCCACGGCCATGTAATTCAAAACTCCGGCCACACGGCTGGAGAACCCGCATTGCGGCATGGATTTGGTGCCCTTCATGTACAACACCACGTCGTTGGATTTGACGGTCTCGTCGATCTGCGTCTTTGCGTCGCTCATTGGCTTGCGTCCTTCGGTATGAAGAGTTTGGCGTAGTCCTGTGGATCGCGGGGGATTTTCCATGACTGGTTTTCTCCGCCGCCGACCCCGGATTGATAATCGGAATGCAGTTCGTGAAAGCCTGTGCCCGGCTCGCTGCCCCGGCTGCCCGGATTTCGGCGCTGATTGACCACCGCGAGCGCCGCCGCCGCGACGGCGATCAGAACCAGCAGGATCAGGATCAGCGCAACCGGGTCCATGTCAGTCCGGCGCCCGGGTGGTCAGGGCAAGGGCGTGAAGCTCGCCGGAGGGGCCGTCCATTCTGCCCTTGAGGGCGGCATAAACGGCGCGCTGCTGCTGGACGCGATTCTTGCCGCGAAAGCTTTCGTCGATGACCATGGCCGACATGTGCACGCCATCATCGCCACCGATCTGAATCTGAGCATCCGGGAAGGTCTCGCGCAGGAGTTGTTCGATTTCGTGGCGCTCCATCGGCATGCCGTGTGTCTCCATGGTGTTTCACTGATTGCTGGCACAAGAGGTAGTGCGCCAGGAGCGCGGGTGCAAGCCAATCTGCCCGAGCGGCCGCGCAGGATGCGGCAGGCTGTGCAACCGACGGGCGCCGGATCAGCGGCGCGAGGTGCGAACGGTGCGGCGGCTTTTGACGCGAATTTCGCGGATGCCAAAAAGATCCTGATCGGTCAGCCAAAGCGCTGCCGTATAGGTCCGGGACAAGTCCGAGCCGCGCGGGCCGGGGATCTGCAGGGCGCGGAAATCATAGGTCAGCGTGTCCGCATCGCTTTCAGCGTCCACCTTCACGAGGCGCAGCTCGAATGGCCCCTGACGATCGGTGATCGCGGTCGCACGGATGATGGCGCCACCGGGTCGGCGCTCGATCAGCAATTCGGTGACCTCACCAACAAGAGAGCCATTGTAGGCTTCGGGCTGGTTGTCCCGAAAGATGGAAACGCGGCGGCGTGGGATCAGCGGATTGACCTCGCCCTCGGTAACCACGGGCTGTGCCGTGCTGCGGCCAAACCAGTTGAAGGGATTGAGTCGCGACTCGCGCATGCTGCCACAGCTGGTCAGCACAAGGGCCGAAAGAACCAGAACCGAAATTGATTTCTTCATGCGAAAGCCGCCCGTTGCCTGCCGTTGACCTGAGTTAACCCAAATGCGGGCGCTTGAAAAGTCGCAAGCACTGGACCTTTGCGCCTGCGTTGCCTAACTCCCTCGCAAAGGAGTTCGGCAAATGGCACAGGCAGCATTCGAAGAGGTGGTCGAGGATTTCGAGTTCCTCGATGACTGGGAGGATCGCTATCGCATGGTGATCGAAATGGGCAAGGCCATGGATCCGCTGCCCGACGCGCTCAAGGTGCCGGCAACCAAGGTCGATGGCTGCGCCAGCCAGGTCTGGTTGCATCCACAGATCGACGACGGCGTCTATCATTTTCAAGGCGAAAGTGATGCGATGATCGTGCGCGGGCTGATCGCGTTGTTGCACCGGCTCTATGACGGTGTGCCTGTCGCCGAGGTTGCCCAGATCGACGCCCGCGGCGAGCTTGGTCGGCTCGGGCTGCATGACCACCTGTCGGCGCAGCGCTCCAACGGTCTGCGCGCCATGATCGAGCGTATAAGGGAGCAGGCCACATCGGCGCTCTGACGCATCATTAGGCAGTGCCGGTGGCTGATGGTGGAGCCTCCGGCGGGGATATTCGAAACAGAGAAGAAGCCGGGGCAGCGGTTCCAGTTTCTTCTCTGTTCAAATATCCAAAAACACGAGGCCGATTACTTTGAGATTACGTCGAGGATTCGCGCCCAGCTGCGGATACCCTTGTGGAAGCTCTCGACGTCATATTTCTCGTTCGGGGAGTGAATCTGATCGTCGTCCTTGGCCCAGCCGACCAGCATCGTGTCCATGCCCAGTATAGATTTGAAATAGCCCGCCACGGGGATTGAGCCGCCGCAGCCGGTAAAGGCTGCCTCGTGGCCCCATTCCGCGCCCAGCACACCGCGCGCCGCCTCGAATGCGGGGTGCGTTGTGGCCATTTGGCTGGCCGGGGAGGCGCCGTGCGCGTGGAATTCTGCGGTGACATCGGCGGGCAGTTGCGCCTGAACCCAGGTCC
This sequence comes from Pacificoceanicola niger, assembly GCF_048553275.1. NCBI lineage: Bacteria > Pseudomonadati > Pseudomonadota > Alphaproteobacteria > Rhodobacterales > Roseobacteraceae > Pacificoceanicola > Pacificoceanicola niger. Next base: position 133,256 of record NZ_JBLZMW010000012.1, on the reverse strand, counting down.
GGAAGTTTTCGCGAATCGCATGCGGGTCCTGCTGGCCGACGAGGCGGAAGCTGACTTTGGCGCGGGCTTTTGACGGCAGAACGGTCTTGAAGCCCTCGCCTGTGTAGCCGCCAATCATGCCATTGATCTCTGCGGTGGGGCGGGACCAGATCATTTCGAGCGCGCTGCGCTCCTGCTCACCGGCGGGCTCCGACAGGCCGACATCGCCCAGGAATGCGCTGTGATCAAAGCCGAGCGCCTGCCATTGTTTGGCAATCTCCGGTTCCAGTTCCGGTACGCCGTCATAGAAATGCGGCACCTGAATGCGGCCTTGATCGTTATGCAGATTGCCGAGGATTCTGGTCAGGACGCGGAGCGGATTCATCGACGGGCCGCCGTACATCCCCGAGTGCAGGTCCTTGGACGGTCCGGTGAGCGTGATTTCCTCGCCGCACAGGCCGCGCAGCTGGGTCATGATCGAAGGCACCTTCGATTCGAAGAGGCCGGTGTCGCAGATCAGCGCGACGTCGGCTTTCAGCTCTTCCGCGTTTTCCTTCAGGAAAGGGATCAGCGAGGGGGAGCCGGATTCCTCTTCGCCCTCGAAGAAGAAGGTGATGGAGCAGGGCAGGGCGCCATTTTCCGCCGACCAGGCGCGGCAGGCCTCGACGAAGGTCATCAGCTGGCCTTTGTCGTCGGACGCGCCGCGGGCGCGGATCACCTTGCCCTTGGCGGTCTCTTCGATCGCGGGGTCAAAAGGATCGCGGTCCCAGAGGTCGAGCGGATCGACGGGCTGTACATCGTAATGGCCGTAGAACAGCACATGCGGGCCGTCGCCCGCGACATGGCCGACGACCATCGGGTGACCGGGGGTCTGGCGTTTGCTGGCCTTGATGCCAAAGCTGGCAAGATCGGCGACAAGCCAGTCGGCCGCACGGTCGCACTCGGCCTTGTACGCCGGGTCGGTCGAGATCGACGGGATGCGCAGCAGGTCGAACAACCGGTCCATTGCGGCGGGCAGATCGGCGTCGATTCGGGAAAGAACGGGGTCGAGGGACATCGGTTTTGGGCTCCTGTGGTCTTTGCGCGCGGAGCCTACCATCGGAGTGGGCACTGTCCAGAGCGACCGGGGCTCAATGCGTGACGAGCGCAATTCCCCCGATGACCAGGAGCGCGCCGGCCATTTGCCGCAGGCCCAACCCTTCACCGATGTGGTGAGCATAGGCGAGGACAAGCACGGTTTCGGCGGCGATGATCGAGACATAGACGATCGAGACGTCGAACCGACGCATCAGGAGAATTTCCGCGATCAAGGCGATGGCAAAACCGCAGATTGCGACGCTCAAACCAAACTGGGCGTTGCCCTCTGCTGCTGATTTCATCCCGACCGTAGCGAGCGCGTAGCCGGCGGCTGTTGCGATGACGATGGGGATGGCAAGCGATGGCGACAGGGATACGAAATTCATCGGATATCCAGACAAGAATTGATGGTGGTGAAAAGTCATCGCTGAAAAATACTTTAATTCCCCCATGGTGACGGGCCGAATGCGATCGGTACAGTCCGGTATACCCGCCTTGTGGGGCTGCCATGGGATGGCACCAAGGTCCCGGGCCAAAACCGGTTCAAACCATGCGACACTGTGGATGGAAGGGACGAGGGCAGGATGGGCAGGGATGCGGAAACCTGTTTCCGATATGCGCCATTTTGATCCCACGGCGGTCAATAGACCCTCGTGTATTTGATCTCTGTCAAAGCTGCGACGCTTAGTCCGGTTCTAAACGGTGGACATATTGGAAAGTGGGCTTTAGGTATTCACGAACTTGAATGCGGAGAATATCGCAGAGAACCGAAGCCCGCAGAAACGGCCATGGCCCTGATCATCAAGGCCCGGAAGAAGAAGGAGGAGTTCGGTGGACTACACCGCGAAACTCGACACTGCCCTGAACCGTCTGCACGAGGAAGGCCGTTATCGCACGTTTATCGACATCGAACGGCAGAACGGCCAGTTCCCGCATGCCACCTGGCGCAAGGAAGATGGCAGCGAGCAGCCGATTACCGTCTGGTGCGGCAACGACTATCTTGGCATGGGACAGCATCCCGTTGTTCTGGCCGCGATGCATGAGGCCATCGACGCAACGGGCGCCGGCTCCGGCGGCACGCGGAACATTTCCGGCACCACTGTGTATCACAAGCGCCTGGAAGCCGAGCTGGCCGATCTGCACGGCAAGGAAGCGGCGCTGCTGTTCACTTCTGCCTATATTGCCAACGATGCGACGCTGAGCACGCTGCCCAAGCTTTTTCCGGGGCTGATCATCTATTCCGACGAACTCAATCACGCCTCGATGATCGAGGGCATTCGCCGCAACGGCGGGGCCAAGCGCATCTTCAAGCACAACGACCTGGCCGACCTGAGGGCCAAGCTTGAGGCCGATGATCCCGCCGCGCCGAAGCTTATTGCCTTCGAATCGGTCTATTCCATGGATGGCGATTTCGGCCCGATCGAGGCGATTTGCGATCTCGCGGACGAATTCGGCGCCCTGACTTACATCGACGAAGTGCACGCCGTCGGCATGTACGGCCCGCGCGGTGCTGGTGTTGCCGAGCGCGACGGGCTGATGCAGCGCATCGACATCATTAACGGGACACTGGCCAAGGCCTTTGGCGTGATGGGCGGGTATATCGCCGCTTCCGCAAAGATGTGCGATGCCATCCGTTCCTATGCGCCGGGGTTCATCTTTACCACCTCCTTGCCGCCAGCGGTTGCTGCCGGTGCTGCCGCATCCGTGGCGCATCTCAAGACCGATCAGGCGCTGCGCGAGCGGCACATGACCCAGGCCAAGATCCTGAAATTGCGCCTTAAAGGGATGGGTTTGCCGATCATCGACCACGGCAGTCACATCGTGCCGGTGATCGTTGGCGATCCGGTGCACACCAAGAAGTTGTCCGACATGCTGCTGGATGGCTACGGCATCTATGTTCAGCCGATCAACTTCCCGACCGTGCCGCGCGGAACCGAGCGTCTGCGCTTTACCCCTTCGCCGGTCCATGGTCCGAAAGAGATGGATCACCTGGTCAAGGCGATGGATGACCTTTGGAGCCATTGTGCGCTGAATCGTGCCGAAATGGCCGGTTAACCAAGGGAAATCCTGTCAAATTGCTTGCGCTGTGTTAACCTGCCAACAATAACGGCCGCACACGAATCGTGACGGCCGGGGACGGGCAGACACGGGGCAAGCAATGGACAGCACGGGGCAGGCCGTATGATCGGGCGCAAATCCCAGAAAAAACCTATGGCCGATGCGTCCGAGGCACCGCAGAGTTTTGACGACTTTGCCCTGCGCCTCGGGGATGTCATGCGCGGTGAGCGCGCGACCATGGGCAAATCGCTTCTGGACGTCCAGCGGGAACTGCGCATCAAGGCCAGTTACATCGCCGCAATCGAGAATTGCGATCCTTCCGCTTTTGATACCCCCGGTTTCATTGCCGGATACGTGCGCTCTTATGCGCGCTACCTTGGTATGGACCCGGACGAGGCCTTCGCCGGTTTTTGCGCCGAGAGCGGTTTTTCCGTCGCGCATGGCATGTCCAAGGATGCCTCCATCATCCGCAAACCGCTGGATGGTGCGGCGGCAAAGCCCAAGGCGCGCGATCCGCTGGCCGAGCCGAACATGCCGTTTGCGCCCTCCAGTGACAGCTTTTTGTCGCAGATCGAACCCGGTGCCGTTGGCTCGTCTTTGGTCCTGTTGGCGCTCATTGCCGGGATCGGCTACGGCGGTTGGGCGGTCTTGCAAGAGGTTCAGCGTGTGCAGCTGTCGCCGGTTGAACAAACGCCCGTCGTCCTGAGCGAGCTTGATCCGCTGGATGCGGCGCGTGCGCCCTCGGCGCCCGACCCGCTTGGCCAGTCCGCGATGGAAAATGCTGGAGTTGCCGGTGTCTTCACCCCGCCAAGCAACGAAGCCTTCGACCGGCTCTACCGGCCGCAGGCGCTTGATGTGCCGGTGCTGGTTGCGCGTGACGCGCCGATTTCCACGCTTGATCCCGACAGCGGTGGCCTCTTTGCCGGTGCCGGAGGATCCGCAGGTCTGCCACAGGTTCAGGACAGTGCTCTGGCCGCCGCCGCGCTTGCGCCCGGCTTCGGCGCCCCGCAGCAGGTGGGTGCGACCGGAAATGGCGTGACCGTCGTCGCCGCACGCCCGGCCTGGGTGCAGGTCAAGGAAGAGGCTGGCGCGGTTCTGTTCTCCGGCATTTTGAACGCGGGCGAAACTTTCCCGGTGCCGTCAGGCGCCACCGATCCGGTGATCAAGGTTGGTGAATCGAGCGCGATCTATTTCGCCGTCAACGGCGCGCTGCACGGCCCGGCAGGCCCGCGCGGCGCCGTGACCGACGATCTCGCCCTCGATGGCGCGTTGATTGTCGCCGGTTATGGCACCGTGACCGCGCAGGACGATGCCGACCTTGCGCCGATCATGGCCAAGCTGAATGGCGCATCCTCCGGCCAGACCCAGCTTGCCGGCGCGCAGGCCACGGGCGCCGCCGCCGTGCCGCAGCCGCAGGTTCTGGCCGCTGCGACCCCGGGTGTGACCATTGTCGCGTCGCGCGATGCCTGGGTGCGGGTCAAGGCCCCCTCCGGCGCCACGATTTTCGAGGCCATCATGCAGCGCGGCGACACTTATAATGTACCGCAGACCGAGACGCCGCCGACCATCCGAACCGGCGACGCCGGCGCGGTCTTTTTTGCGGTCAATGGGCAAACCTACGGGCCTTACGGACAAAACGGCGCGATTGCAGACAATCTTGCTTTGTCGGTTTCCAACGTGACGCAGAAGATGGCCGCCACCGATCTGTCCCGTCATACCGAATTGGCGAAGGTGGTTGCCGAGTTGAACGCCGGTCAGGCCGGTGTGCAGGATTGATCCGGATCAGCGTGGCTGATAGGGGTCCGATGACCGGAATTGTGATCATTGCAGCGTCATAAGCGTTGAGCCGGGCATGTTCCGGCGGGGCTGGCGCCATAGACGGATGGACTGGAACGAATGTCTCATAATCCTGTGCGCCCGTGGCGCAACATAGACCGGCGCAAATCGCGTCAAATCATGGTCGGGTCCGTTCCGGTGGGCGGCGATGCGCCGATTTCGGTGCAGACCATGACCAATACGGTCACGACGGATATCAAAGGCACGATCGCACAGGTTCAGGCCGCTGCCGAGGCGGGCGCAGATATCGTGCGCGTCTCCGTGCCGGATCAGGACAGCAGCCGTGCCCTTAAAGAGATCGTTCGGGAGAGCCCCGTGCCGATCGTCGCGGACATCCATTTTCATTACAAACGCGGCATCGAAGCCGCAGAGGCCGGTGCCGCCTGTCTGCGCATCAATCCGGGCAACATCGGCAGCGAAGACCGCGTACGCGAAGTCATCAAAGCGGCCCGCGATCACAACTGTTCGATGCGCATCGGCGTGAATGCCGGGAGCCTTGAGCGGCACCTGCTGGAAAAATACGGAGAGCCGTGTCCCGAGGCCATGGTCGAGAGCGGTCTGGATCATATCAAGATCCTGCAGGACAACGACTTTCACGAATTCAAGATTAGCGTGAAAGCGTCTGACGTCTTCCTTTCGGCGGCGGCCTACCAGGCCCTTTCGGAGGCGACGGACGCGCCGCTGCACCTTGGCATCACCGAAGCGGGCGGGCTGATGTCCGGTACGATCAAGAGCGCCATCGGCCTTGGGAACCTGCTCTGGATGGGCCTTGGCGATACGATCCGCGTGAGCCTGTCGGCCGATCCGGTCGAGGAGGTCAAGGTGGGCTATGATATCCTCAAGAGCCTCGGTCTGCGCCATCGCGGCGTGAACATCATTTCCTGCCCGTCCTGTGCGCGGCAGGGGTTTGACGTGATCAGGACGGTCGAGACACTCGAAAAGCGTCTCGAACACATCAAAACTCCCATGAGCCTGTCGATCATTGGCTGTGTCGTAAATGGCCCCGGAGAGGCGTTGATGACCGATGTTGGCTTTACCGGCGGCGGCGCTGGCAGCGGCATGGTCTATCTGGCGGGCAAGGCAAGCCACAAGATGTCGAACGACCAGATGGTCGATCACATCGTCGAAGAGGTCGAGAAGAAGGCAGCGGAGATCGAAGCCGCAGAGGCGCAAAGCGCGCAGGCCGCGGAATAGCGCGTTGGGGTTCGACCATGTGAGAGCCGAACCTCTGGCGGCCCGGCTGCCAAAGATTGGTTTGCTTTCCTATCGCGATTTGTTCAGGGCTATGCGGCGGCGCGACCCCGCTATCGACGTAAGGGATCTCAAACGGATACTGTCTCTGCGGGCACCAGAGCTGTATTTGCGTGTCTTTGTTCTGACCGTCGGCGCAATCGTGATTCTGCTTTTTTTGCAGGATCCGATCCCGGCGTGGATCGGTTTCTGTCACATTGTTGTGGCGCTAATGACCCGTGGGTATCTGATTGCACAGCCCGACAGGGTGTCGTCCCGGGATGTTGCGATAATCGTCTTGGGAGACTTGGTCTCTGTGGCGGTGTTCGGCGCGACGATCCTCTATTTCGGCACCAGCCATGATCCGGTCTTCGTGATCCTCGCCTTTCTGCTCTTCGCCGGGTTCTATATGCATTCGCTCGGCGAGCGATCCCAGATCATGATGCTTTTGTCGAACGACATCTTGCTGCAAGCGGTCGTGCTCGCGCTTCAGGTCGTCTGGATCTGGCGCAGCTACCTCGCGGGCGAACACCCGGCTGTGTTTACGCTGGGCAATACGTTGATCATGATGTTTGGCATTCTGGGGCTGCATGTGTATTTTCTCATGCTCTGCCGCAGCATTCGCAGAACCCGGCGTCAGGTGATGGAAGCGCAGGAGCGGCGCATTGCCGATGAGCGGCTGCTGGCCATTGGCCAGCTCAGTGGCGGCATCGCGCATGACTTCAACAACATGCTGACGGCGGTTCTGGGCAATATTGAGCTGATGCGGCTGACCGAGAATCACGAGGAACGGCAGTCATTGATGGACGAAGCAGAGGTCGCGGCGCGCAGTGGCGCAAATCTGACCGCACAGCTTCTGGCCTATGCGGGCCGCGCCCATCTACGCCCGCGTAAAGTCGACCTTGTGGCTATGGTCAACGAGAGCGTGGAGGCGATCAAGCCCGTACTCAAGCCAAAGCAAACCTTGCGTGTCTTGGTCAGGAACGAGGCCGATCTGCCGCCGGTGCTCATTGATGCAGGGCAATTCACCAGTGTTCTTGAACAACTTCTGGACAATGCCGCCGATGCGACACCGGACGATGGGGTCATCACGGTAACGGTGCGCGGGCTTGGACCGAAAGGGGCCAGTGTCGAGGTGCGGGATACCGGCACGGGCATTTCCGCAGAAATTCTGCCGCTTGTGTTCGAGCCCTATTTCACGACCAAGCCGAAGGGGCACGGCACGGGGCTTGGGCTGGCCATGGCGCGGGGCATCATCGAGCAGTCCGGCGGACAATTGAAGATCAGCTCGGAAAGTGGTGTCGGCACGGATGCGCTCATCACGCTGCCAGCGGCCAATACCCCGTGGCCCTGACCGGGGCGACAGGCGCTCACTCGGTGCTCAGGTAGCGCTCCAGAACCAGCGCCGGCATCAGGCCCCGGATCATACGATCCCGCATCACGTAAGACGGCGTCACGTCGAGCCCAAGCCGGTCCATCACGGCCCCCGCATCCGGATGCGCGCTGATATCGTGAACCGTGGCGCGCACCGCGATTTGAGCCGTCAGCGCCGCAAGGGCACGGCGGGCTTCGACGCAGTCGGCACAGTTCTCCGAAACGAACAATGCGATGAGGATGTCGCCTTGGGGCGGGCCGAGTGTCGTGCCCTGCGCGGTGAAGAGCGTCTCGCTCTCGGCGGTGATCCGCTCCAGATCGACGGACTTCTCGTCGGCGTAGGGATCGGCCAAGGTAACTTGTGCGGCATGGCGTGCCGCCAACGCGCGCAGCCGCTCCCCGAGATCCGACGCGGCGTCCTGTGCCGCCACGGGCGCGGCGGCACAAAGAAAGGCAAAGGACGCCAGCGCGCGGATCAATTCGCGGCGCGCGCCTCGGCCACGATGCTGCGCATGCCATCGAGCGGCACATAGCCGCGCACCATCTCACCGGCCATCACGAAGCTGGGCGTGCCGTTGATTTTCATTGCTTGTGCCAGCGCGCGGGTTTCGGCGATCCGGCGCATGACCTCGTCGCTGTTCATCTCCGCCTTGATCGCGTCGGCGTCGAGCCCAAGCGAGGTTGCGATGCGGGTCAGCGCCGGCTCTGTCGGAGCGCCGCCAAGGGTGATCAGCGCGTCGTGCACTTGCTTGTAGGCGTCATCGCCCGCCACGATCTTGGTGGCGATGGCAAATTTCGAGGAATCGAGCGAGGCCTCGCCGAGGATAGGGAATTCCTTGAGGATGAAGCGGATGTTGCCATCGCTTTCGATCAGCTCGGAGACCTCGGGATGCGCCTTGCGGCAATACCCGCAGCGGTAATCGGAAAACTCCACAATGGTTATGTCGCCATCGGGATTGCCGCCAACCCAGCTGTATCCGTCATTGAAGAGGGCCTCGCTGTTGTCAGAGACCAGCGAGACATCGGCGGCGGCCTGCTGATTGGCTTCGCGCTCTTCGAGCACGGCCACGGCCTCCATGATGACCTGCGGGTTTTCCAGAAGGTACTCGCGGATCTTGATGCCGAAGGCGGCTTCCTGTTCGGGAGACATGTTGCCGAAGTCGATCTCTTCAGCAGAGGCTGCACCGGCAAGGCCGAGGGCGGCAATCAACGCCAGCGGGCGCAGGGGGCGAAAAGAGGTCTGGAACTTGGTCATGGGAACTCCCGCGATATCAAAGGGATCAGCGCCACTTGGCGCGCAAGGGATCAGCGCCGTTCGGCGCGCTTGGCTGCACTTAACACGTCCTGTGCTCTTTGCCACGGGCCAGAGCCACGCGGCAAGAGGCCGCCGGCACGCGTGGCATGCACGGCGGCATCCTCCAGGCGGCCGCCAAGGGCATAGCGCTCGGCTGTCACCAGCGAGGCCATGCCGTTTTGCTTGGTCCGGGCATAGGCCACGGCAAGATCGCGCAGGATGCGCGGATCGGAGAAATCCCGCGATCTGGCGCGTTCGAGAATGCCAAGCGCCTTGCCCGGCTGCCCATTGGCCAACAGCGCCCGGCCAAGGCCGCCGAGGATCAGCGCATCGTTCGGGGCCATGTTCGCAGCGGCGGAATAGACCTGAACCGCAGGGCCGAATTGTCTTGATTCCAACAGGATTTGCCCCTTGAGCTCGCGCAGGTATGGATCCTTGGGCCGCAGGCCGATGGCGCCGTCGATGGCCTTCAGCGCTTTGCCGAGGTTCGATTGCCGGTGCCACGCGGCGGCCTCGCGCATCAAGGCGATGTCCTGGCTGGCGCTGTCCTTGGCGCGGCGCAGGGTCCAGCTCGGGGCGCGTTTGAACGCGGTCAGCTTGCCCTTGATCCGGCTGAACCAATATTCCGCCCCGGCGTCGCGTGTGCCGGTTTGATGTCCGGCGGCGAGACCCTTGAGCGCTCGGTAACGATCGCGTGAGAGTGGGTGCGTGCGCATGTACGGGTCCTGACGGCTGACCGAGAGGGCCTCCTGACCGCGAAACAGATCCTGCACCTCGACGGCGCCGCTTGGGTCGATTCCGGCGCGGATCAGGTAGCGCACAGAGGCAATATCGGCAGAACTTTCCTCGGCGCGGGTATGCGACAGGAACTGCCGCATGGCCGAGCTTTGCGCGCCAAGGGCGACACCGAAGCCTGCCTGTGGGTTGCCGGAGGCTGCGGCGGCCGCGGCCCCGAGGATCAGGCCAAGGCCGGCTGCGGTGCGCGCGGTTCTGAAGTTGCCGAGGCGGCGGGTGATGTGGCCATTGGCGATATGCGCGGCCTCATGGGCAATGACGGCCTGAAGCTGCGCTGCACTGTCGAGCTTCATCAGGAGGCCGGAGTGGATGAAAATATGCGAGGTGTCGGCGACAAACGCGTTGAGCGAGCTGTCGTCGATCAGGATCATCTGCACCTGACCGGGGTTGAGGCCTGCGGCGCTGAGCACCGGCGCGGCCAGCTTCTTAAGACCATATTCGATATCGGCATCCCGCAGCAGGGTCAGACCCGCCGCCCGCGCGGGCGCGGTCAGAACCAGGGTCATGATCAGACCGAGCGCAATCAGCCGGGACAGGCGTAGGAATTGGGGAAGGATCATTGACGTGTTGCCTTGTGCTCTTCTAAGCCTCGGTGCGGGCAGAGTAGAGAGGACAGCATGAAAAATTCAAGCCGGGGCGGTGTCGATCCCTTTATCGTGATGGATGTCATGGAAGCGGCGCGGCAGGCAGAGGACGCCGGGCGCCACATCATCCACATGGAAGTGGGGCAGCCGGGAACGCCCGCGCCCGCCGCCGCGCGTGATGCGCTGGCCAAAGCCATGGCGGACGAGTCCCTTGGTTACACCGTGGCTCTGGGCCTGCCCGCGCTGCGTAAGCGGATCGCGAAACTTTATGCTGAGTGGTACGGGGTGGACCTTGATCCGGCGCGCGTGGTGGTTACGCCGGGCTCGTCCGGGGGCTTCATTCTTGCCTTTTCGGCGCTATTCGATGCCGGCGACCGTGTGGCACTCGGGGCGCCGGGCTATCCATCGTACCGGCAGATCATGAAGGCGATGAACCTTGTCCCGGTGGAGGTGCAGACAAAGGCGGAAAACCGCCTGCAGCTTGTGCCCGACGACCTCGCGAGCCTCGATTATCAGGGCGTCATGGTGGCCAGCCCGGCGAATCCCAGTGGCACGATGCTGGACAAGGACGCGCTGGCCGCGCTGATCGGCGCGGCGCAGGGGCAGGGTGCGTCTTTCCTTTCAGATGAAATCTACCACGGGATCGAATACGAGCGGCCTGCCGTCACCGCGCTGCAGATCAGCGACGATGTCTGCGTGATCAATTCCTTCTCCAAGTATTTTTCCATGACTGGCTGGCGGGCCGGGTGGCTCGTGCTGCCGGAGGATAACCTGCGTCAGGTGGAGCGGCTGGCGCAGAACATGTTCATTTGCGCGCCGCATGCCTCGCAGGTCGCGGCGCTGGCCGCGATGGATGCGGGCGAGGAGCTGGAGGCCAATATGGCCGTCTACCGCAAGAACCGCGCGCTGATGCTGGAGGGGTTGCCGCAGGCCGGATTTGATCGTATCGCGCCGCCCGATGGCGCGTTTTATGTCTATGCGGATGTGAGCCACCTGACCGACGACAGCCGCGCCTTCGCGCGCCAGATCCTCGATGAGGCCGGGGTTGCCGTGACGCCGGGGCTCGATTTCGACCTGGAACGGGGTGGCGGTACGCTGCGCTTTTCCTATGCCCGCTCGACCGAAGACATTGCCGAAGGGCTGGAGCGGCTGCGCCGGTTCATGCAGGCAAGGGGGCTTGTCTCCTGACCGGGGGTTGGTGCTTGGCTGTGGCGGCGTACCGGGTATTTCCGGCACGACGCAGCGGCGGTGCAGCGCACGTTTCCAAGCGTCGCATTCGCTGCTAATGTGGAGCACAACAGCAGTCCATAAAGAGGCGGCAGAGCGGTGAAATTTCAAATTCTTGCAGGGTTTCTGGCCCTATGTCTGCCGTTTGGCGGTGCGTCGGGGCAGGATGCATCGGGTCTGGCGCGTTTCGAGGGCGGGCGCGTCACGGACGGGATGTTCGGGGGCAGCACCCTTGAGCTGACCCTGAGTCAGGGCGTGCCGTGGCGGCTGTTTACATTGACGGATCCCATGCGGCTGGTGATCGATTTTCGTGAGGTCGACTGGCAGGGGGCCGACGGGGCGGCGCTCGACCAGTCGGAGGCCATTGCGGCGCTGCGGGTGGGTGGTTTTCGGCCCGGTTGGTCGCGGCTGGTCGCCGATCTGGCCGAGCCTTTGACCGTGAGCGAAGCGGGGCTTCGCATTGATCCCGACACCGGGCGGGCGCGTCTGAGCGTCTCTCTGGACGGCACGTCGGCCGAGGCCTTTGCAACGGTCGCGGGCCTGCCGCGCGATCGTGGCTGGGACCTGCCGGAGCCGACGGCGGTTCGGGCGGCGGTGCCTGCGGCGGATGCCAAGATGGTGGTGGTGCTTGATCCCGGTCACGGCGGGATTGACCCCGGCGCACAGCGCGGCGGCGTCGATGAGGCCGACCTGATGCTGCAATTTGCCCGCGAGCTGTCGGACGTGCTTGTGCGGACGGGGCGCTACGCGGTGTTCCTGACACGTGACGATGACGTCTTTGTTTCGCTCGAAGCGCGCGTGGCGATGGCGCATGCGGTGGATGCGGATCTCTTCGTATCGCTGCATGCGGATGCGATTCAGGAAGGCATTGCCCATGGTGCCAGTGTCTATACGCTCTCGGAGGAGGCCTCGGATGCGGCCTCTGCGGCGCTGGCGGAGCGGCATGACCGCGATGATATTCTGGCAGGGCTGGACCTGTCCGGCTCGGATGACAGGGTGGCGCAGGTGTTGTTGCAGATGGCCCGGCTCGACAATGCGCCGCGCTCGCGGGCGCTGGCGCGGCATCTTGTCGACGGGATCCGCAATGCGCTTGGCCATGTGCACAAACGACCGTTAAGGCAGGCCGGGTTTTCGGTCTTGAAGGCGGCGGATGTGCCGTCTGTGCTGATCGAGGTTGGCTTTTTGTCGACGGAGCAAGACCTTGAAAACCTTCAGGATCCGATCTGGCGGGCGGGTATGGCGGCGGGCGTGCGCGATGGCATCGAGGCCTGGGCGCTGGAGGATGCAGCGCTGTTCCGGCTGCGCCGCAAATGAACCTGCGGGCGCGGCCGTGAGGTGGCGAAAACCCGCGCGGATGTGTTTTGACCCATCCGCGCTTTGGGTATACTGAGCGCACAGACAAAACAGGGGCTTTCCTGCGTGACTCGCTTTATCTTTTCGTTCTTTGGCGCCATTTTCAGTGTGATCACGCTGGGCGCGACGATGGTCGCGTTGACCATCGGCGCGGTATTCTGGATGTACGGCAACGATCTGCCGAGCCATGAGAGCCTCGCGCAGTATACACCTCCGACGATTTCGCGGATCTATTCGACCGAGGGTCAGGTGATCGACGAGTTCGCGCAGGAGCGCCGGCTTTATACGCCTGCGAATGAAATTCCCGACCTCGTCAAGAACGCCTTTATCAGCGCGGAAGACAAGAATTTCTACAGCCACCAAGGCTATGACGTGCGCGGCATCGCGGCGGCGGCGATTGATGCGGTCAAATCGCGGGGCCGCGACGTGCGCGGTGCGTCGACCATCACGCAGCAGGTGATGAAGAACTTCCTGCTGTCCGGCGACCGCAAGGCGGAGCGCAAGATCAAGGAGATCATCCTCGCCTCCCGCGTCGAAGAAGCGCTGAGCAAGGACAAGATCCTTGAGCTTTACCTGAACGAGATTTTCCTCGGACAGAACGCCTATGGTGTCGCTGCGGCGGCGCAGGTGTATTTCAACAAATCGCTCTCCGAGCTGGCCCCGCATGAGGCCGCGATGCTCGCCTCGATGCCCAAGGCCCCGTCCTCCTTCCATCCGGTGCGCCGCAAGGATCGGCTGATGCAGCGCCGCAACTTCGTGCTCAAGGAGATGATGGAGAACGGGTATCTCAGCCAGGAAACCTACGAGAGCGAGGTCGCCCTGCCGCTGAAGACGGTGCAGAACGGCGATTACGCCCCCTATTACGAGGCGCTTCCGCCACGCGATTATTTCACTGATGAAATCCGCCGTCAGCTGTCGAAGGATTTTGGTGAAGAACAGTTCTTCTCAGGCGGCTACTCCGTGCGCGCCACGCTTGATCCCGAAATGCAGGTGGAGGCGGCCAACTCGCTGCGCATCGCGCTGGAGCAGTATGACCGTGGTCTGGGCCGCTGGAACGGCACCGGCAAGAGTCTCCCCGAAGAGACGCTGGCCAGCGAAGAAACCTGGCGCGCGGCGCTGTCCGACATTCGGGTCGCACGAGACATTGATCTGGTGCGGCCGTGGCTGCCGGCGGTGGTGCTTGAGGTCCGCGATCAGGAGCTGGTAATCGGGATCGAGGGCGTCAGTCAGGACGATCCGCGCGGCCGGACGGTGCCGCGGGCGGACACCTCCTGGTTCTCCGGCAACCTCTTTGAAAACTTCGAAAAAGGCGATGTCATCCATGTCCGCGAAATGGTCGAGGATGGCAGCGGCGCGTTCATCCGGTGGACCCTGCGGCAGGTGCCGAAGGTGCAGGGCGGGTTCATGGCCATGGATGTCAACACCGGCCGCGTGATCGCGATGCAGGGTGGTTTCAGCTATCAGAATTCGGTCTTCAACCGAGCGACGCAGGCGATGCGGCAGCCGGGGTCGAGCTTCAAACCCTTTGTCTATGCTTCGGCGCTCGACAGTGGCTATACCCCGGCGACGATCGTGGTGGATGCACCGATCGAGATCAACACGCCGCAGGGCATCTGGCGGCCGCAGAACGCGTCGCGGCAGTATTACGGCCCGACGCCGCTGCGCACCGGGATCGAGCGGTCGCGGAACCTGATGACCATCCGTCTCGCACAGGAAGTCGGGATGGAGACCGTCGCACGCTACGCCGAGAAATTCGGGGTCTATGAGAACATGGGCCGGGTTCTAGCCAATGCGCTTGGCTCTGACGAGACGACGCTGTTCCGCATGGTTGCCGCCTATGCGATGTTCGCCAACGGCGGCGAGCGGGTGGAGCCGACGCTGGTCGACCGGGTGCAGGACCGCTATGGCAACACGATCTACAGCCATGATGCGGCAGAGGGAAACAAGCGGGTCTGTGTCGATTGCGACAACCCGTCCATTCCCGCAGGCCGCAGCCCGCGCATCGAGAACGACCGCGAGCGGGTGATGGATCCGGTGACGGCCTATCAGCTGACCTCGATGATGCGCGGCGTGGTGGAGCGCGGCACAGCGTCCCGGACCGTCAGCCTGTCGGTGCCGACGGCGGGCAAGACCGGCACGACAAACGATGCAAAAGACGTTTGGTTTGTCGGGTTTACCTCCAACATCGTGGCCGGTTGCTATATCGGCTATGACACGCCCACGCCGATGGGGCGCGGGGCGTCCGGTGGCGGCATGTGCGGTCCGGTGTTCAACCGGTTCATGCAAAAAGCCGTGGCGAAATACGGCGGCGGCGAGTTCACCGTTCCGCCGGGGTGCGAATTCATCAACATCGATCGCTTCTCCGGCGCGCGTCTGTCGGACGGGGCCTCGGGTGACAATGTGGTGGCCGAGTGTTTCCGGGAGGGCGAGGAGCCGCTCTTTGGCATCCAGTTCGACGGGGGCTTTGCGGTCTCGGGCAGCTTTGACCTGATCCGCCCCGATGAGAGCGGGACGGCGCGGGAAGTCACCACCTCGACCGGGAAAAAGGCGGTCGTGGGACCCAAGGCGGGCTTTGGCACCTTGTCCTCTGGCGGGCTTTACTGATCGGGAGAAGGCCGGTTCGGCCCGCGCTCAAAACGCGACAATCCGTGTGTCGTCCCGCCGCAATCTGCGGTTGCGGGCGCGGCCTGTCAGGCGGGCAGGGGACATTAAACCATCCCGTCGTGGTCGTTTATCTGGAAACATCTTGACGTTACGGCAGATTGCAGATCTACGTTGCCGACCTCAGTCGTTTCAGCCGCGATGGCTGGACTCCGCATTTTAACAAGCGGTTGAGGAATAATCATGAAATTTCTACCAAAGTTTTCGATCGCCGCTGCTGCGCTTGCAACGGTTTCTACCGGCGCGGTTGCGGCCGGCACCATGGACCTGCACCTTTACGAGTCCGGCTCTGACGTGGTTTTCACTTTCAGCGGTTCGGTCGACCTGACGGGGTTGTTTGCCTACTCCGGGTCTAACCTTGACTATGTGGGGCTCTTTCCGGAAGTCGCTTTTATCGCCTCGTATAACGGAAGCTACTACAACTATGGCTTGCGAACGAACACGTTCCCTGGGTTTGGTGACTTCGTTTACAGAGAATTTGACGATCCCGCGGCCAGTTCGACAGCGGGATCGACCTTCGGATTCAATCAGAGTTACCTGCAGATATCGACTGATTACGTCTCTAACTCCCTGCTCGCCGGACAGGCCGTGGTGTTTGGGACGGACCTCGCCGGCATGGGCGTCTACGAGGGTTTTTACACCGGGACGTACGGTGCAAACGTTCTGAACATGACGGTCGGAGAGATCACCAGCGAGGTGCCCTTGCCCGCCAGTGCGCTCTTGCTGCTGACTGGTTTGGGTGCTCTCTCTCTGCGGCGACGCAAGGTCTGAACCGGGCCGGACCGACAGGATGCCGCCGGGGCCGTTGCCCGGCGGTTTTCCGTTTCCTGACCGCACGGAAGCCTGTGCGACTTCGGCGCTTGCCCGTCCGCTGGCCGCTTGGTATCACGCGGGCCTGAGAACAAGAGGTCCCTCCATGCGCGCGGAAGTTCAGAACAATGTCGACAAGGTCGAAAAGTCGCTTGAGCTGTTGAAACAACGGCTTGGCTGGGACACGGCGCAGCACCGTCTGGAGGAGTTCAACGCCCGGGTCGAGGACCCGAACCTCTGGGACGATCCCGCGGCGGCGCAGAAGCTGATGCGCGAACGCCAGGGCCTCGTGGATGCGATGGAGACCTATACCTCGATCAAGCAGGAGCTTGAGGATCAGGTCGAGCTGATCGAGCTTGGCGAGATGGAAGAGGATGCCGAGGTGGTCGCCGACGCGGAGAAGGCGCTCGCAGCGTTGGTCGAGAAGGCGGCGAAGAAGGAGCTTGAAGCGCTGCTGAACGGCGAGACCGACGGCAATGACGCCTTCCTTGAGATCAAGTCCGGCGCGGGCGGCACGGAGGCCTGCGATTGGGCCAGCATGCTGGCGCGGATGTATGTCCGCTGGGCCGAGAAGCGCGGCTTTGAGGTGGACCTGCAGGAAGAGACGCCGGGCACCGAGGCCGGTATCAAATCCGTGACCTATCAGATCAAGGGCAAGAACGCCTATGGCTGGCTTAAGTCCGAGAGCGGCACGCATCGGCTGGTGCGGATTTCACCGTTTGGCAAGGGCACGCGCGAGACATCCTTTGCCGCGGTCGGGGCCTATCCGGTGATCGACGACAACATCGAAATTGAGGTCAATCCGGCGGATATCCGGATTGATACCTATCGCTCCTCCGGCGCGGGCGGCCAGCACGTGAACACGACCGACTCGGCGGTGCGCATCACGCACCACCCGTCCGGTATCGTGGTGACCTCTTCGGAGAAGTCGCAGCACCAGAACCGCGACATCGCCATGAAGGCGTTGAAATCGCGGCTCTACCAGATGGAGCTGGACAAGCGAAACGCCGAGGTGAACGCCCTGCACGAAGCCAAGGGGGATGCGGGCTGGGGCGCGCAGATCCGGTCTTATGTCTTGCAGCCCTATCAGATGGTGAAGGACCTGCGGACGAGCCATGAGACGGCGGACACCCAAGGTGTGCTTGACGGCGATCTCGATGGCTTCATGGAGGCGACGCTGGCCATGCAGGTGGCGGGCAAGAGCCGGGCGGATGCCAACGCCGAGGACTGATGGCGGTTTGTGTTTGATGGAATGAAAAAAGGCGCCCGGTCGGGGCGCCTTTTTTGTCGTGGGCCCATTCCGGCGCGCCCCGGGGCGCAGTCGCGAACAGGGCGCGGCCCTCGGCCAGGACGGTCGGTCCTGGCCGGGCGCGATGTCAAAGCTCTTTGACGATCTGGCCCTTGGCTTCGAGCATCAGCGCGGCCCGCTTGGCGCGGATCTCGTCGGGGGAGGATTTGTCACCGAGGTCGGCGGCAACTTTGCGCACCACGTCCTCATGGCCGGCCTCTTCGAAATCGGCGCGGATGACTTCCTTGGCGTAGGCCTGTGCGTCATCGCCGGATTTGCCCAGCATCTCCGCAGCCCAAAGGCCAAGCAGCTTGTTGCAGCGCGCTTCGGCTTTGAACTTTGCCTCTTCGTCATGGGCGAACTTGTTCTCAAAAGCGCTTTCGCGATCGTCAAAGGTGGACATGGGCCAGAGCTCCCTGCGGTCTGATTGAAACGGTCCACCCGGATATGCCGATGCGAACCCCTCAGTGCAAGAGGCGAGTGCAAGTCTGCGGCAACGCGCGCGGTTTCGGGGGCGGCCGTAGGCCTTTCGGCGCGGCGCGCGGCGCTGGCGCGCGAGTATGCTTGCGGCGGCAGGGGGCTTGGAGTATCAGGACGATAAACGCGCCCGACTCCGGGCGCTCTTTTGCATTTCCGGAAAGGCCCGAAATGGCACGTCGCAAGAAAATCTATGAAGGCAAGGCAAAGACGATGTACGAAGGCCCCGAGCCGGGCACCATCGTACAATACTTCAAGGATGACGCCACCGCCTTCAACGCCGAGAAAAAGGCGACGATCGAGGGCAAGGGCGTGCTCAACAACCTGCTGTCCGAGTTCTTCATGACCGGGCTGAATACGGTTGGTGTGCCGACGCACTTCCTCAAGCGGCTGAACATGCGTGAGCAATTGGTGCGCGCCTGCGAGATCGTGCCGCTGGAGATCATCGTGCGCAATTATGCCGCCGGGTCGATGTCCAAGCGCCTTGGCATCGAAGAGGGCACGCAGCTGCCGCGCCCGATCGTGGAATACTGCTACAAGGACGACAAGCTGGGCGATCCGCTGGTCACCGAAGAGCACATCGCGGCCTTTGGCTGGGCCTCGCAGCATGACATGGACGATATCGTGGCGCTGGCGCTGCGGGTGAATGATTTCATGTCCGGGTTGATGTACGGGGTCGGGATCAAGCTGGTCGATTTCAAGATCGAGATCGGCCGCGTGTACGATGGCGATTTCCAGCGGCTTATCGTGGCCGATGAGATTTCTCCGGACAGCTGCCGCCTGTGGGATATCGAGACCGGGCAGAAGCTGGACAAGGACGTGTTCCGCCGCGATCTCGGCTCACTCACGGATGCCTATACCGAGGTGGCCAAACGCCTTGGCGTGATGCCGAAGCAGGCGACCCATCCGACGAAGCCGACCCTGATCAATTGAAAGCCCCGCGTGGTTTGACGTGACAGGCGGTCCCTGCGGGGGCCGCCTTTTGCGTGTCCCGGCGGCGAGGTGGATTGCAACTCCGACGCCGCCGGGACTAGGGTCCGGCATACGGCACTTTCGCAGGGGGAGACGCCGCGCGCCGTGCGGCGTAGAACGGCCTCAGGAGGATTTTCGACATGGATCGTTTCGACCAGATTCCCGAAACCGCGCTGGCCTGGCATGAGGCAGGCAAAGGCGCCGTGCTGGCCACGGTGATCGAGACATGGGGCAGCGCGCCGCGGCGCGTGGGCAGCCAGCTTGCGATCAGCGGCGAGGGCGAGATCGAAGGCTCGGTCTCCGGCGGCTGTGTCGAGGGCGCGGTGATTGTCGAGGCGCTGGAGGCGCTGGAGGCAGGCGCGGCGCGCGAACTGGAATTCGGCGTTTCGGATCAGGATGCCTTTGCCGTGGGACTGGCCTGTGGCGGTACGATCCGGGTGCTGGTGGAGCCGATTGGCCAGGTCATGCCGGAGGCCATGCTGCGCGATCTGTGCGCGGCGCGGCAGGCGCGCAGGCCGGTGGCCTACGTGGCCGATCTGGAGAGCGGGGCCCGGTCGCTGACCTCTGAGGGGTTTGAAACGCGCTTCCGCATGGACCGCTCCGGGTTCGAGGAGGAGACGCGCACGTTCGTCGCCATTCACAACCCGCCGCTGCGGTTGATCGTGGTGGGGGCGGTGCATATCGCGCAGGCGCTGCTGCCGATGGCGCGGATCGCGGGTTATGATCCGGCGATCGTCGATCCGCGCGAGGCCTTTGCCAGCCCGGAGCGCTTCCCCGGCGAGACGCTGATGCACGACTGGCCGGATGAGGCGATGGATGCGCTTGGGCTGGATACACGCACGGCACTGGTTCTGCTGACCCATGATCCGAAACTGGACGATCCGGCGCTGTTCAAGGCGCTGAAATCGGAGTGTTTTTATATCGGCGCCCTGGGATCGACCCGGACCCATGCCAAGCGCGTGGCACGACTTGAGGAGGCGGGATTTTCAGCGGCGGAGATCGCGCGCATTCACGGCCCCATTGGCCTCGATATTGGTGCGGCAGGACCGTCGGAGATTGCGGTTTCGGTGCTGGCCGAGATGACACAGACCCTGCGGAAGGGCGCATGAAATTCGGCGATATTTCCCTCGATGCGGCGCTTGGCAGCGTGCTGGCGCATTCCGTGGCGCTGCCCAAGGGGCGGCTGAAGAAAGGCCGGGTTCTGTCGCTGGACGACATCGCGACGTTGCGGGAGGCCGGGCTGAGGTCGGTGACGGCGGCGACGCTTGAGCCGGGCGATGTGGGCGAAGATGCCGCCGCCGAACGGTTGGCCGCTGCGCTGGTGCCGGATGCGGAGCGGGCCGGACTGCGGCTTGGCCGGGCAGCCACTGGCCGTGTGAACATTCACGCGCAAGGCTCTGGAATCGTTGAGGTTATTTCGGATCGCATTCATGCGCTCAACGCGCTTCACCCGATGATAACCGTGGCCACAGTGCCGCAATGGCAGCGCATCGACGCGGGTGGCATGGTCGCCACGGTCAAGATTATCGCCTATGCGGTGCCCGATGCGGCGCTGGAGGCGGCCTGTCTCGCCGGGCAAGCGGCGCTGCGCCTGCGTCCGGCGGTGTGCCAGACCGTGGACCTGATCCAGACCGCTCTGGAGCCCGGCGAGAGCGGAGAGAAGGGGCAGGCGGTGACCGGCGCGCGGCTGGCGCGGCTTGGCGTGGCGCTTGCGCCCAAGCAGGTGGTGCCGCATGAGTGTGCGCCCTTGGCGGCGGCGATCCGGGCCAGCACCGCCGACGCGATCCTGATCCTGACGGCCTCGGCCACCTCCGATCTGCATGACACAGCCCCCGAGGCGTTGCGACAAGCGGGCGGGACGGTGACCCATTTCGGTATGCCAGTCGATCCCGGCAACCTGCTGTTTTTCGGAGAGCTAGACGCACGGCCCGTGATCGGATTGCCGGGGTGCGCGCGCTCTCCGGCGCTCAATGGGGCGGATTGGGTGATGGAACGGCTGCTCTGCGGCGTACCGTTGCATCCGCGAGACATCGCGGCCATGGGGGTTGGTGGGCTGCTCAAGGAGATTCCCCAACGCGGCCGTTTGCGCGAGGCCTGATTGGTGCGGTGATTCCATCGCGGGCGCGATGTCCCCGGGCGCATGGGGCGTTGCGTGCGGCGATGCGCGGGCAACAAAAAACCCGCCGGATTGCGGCGGGTTCCTGTCGTGTGTCGTGTGACTGGCGCGGCGCGATTATTTCGCCGACGGTCCGATCATCATGACCATCTGGCGGCCTTCCATCTTCGGCATGTTCTCAACCTTGCCGATTTCCTTGACGTCTTCGGCCACCCGTTCGAGCAGCTCACGGCCAAGGTTCTGGTGCGCCATTTCGCGGCCCCGGAAGCGCAGCGTGATCTTCACCTTGTCGCCAGCTTCCAAGAATTTGAAAACGTTACGCATTTTCACTTCGTAGTCGTGGGTGTCCGTATTCGGCCGGAACTTCACCTCTTTGACTTCGATGATCTTCTGCTTTTTGCGGGCCTCGGATTCACGCTTTTGTTGTTCGTATTTGAACTTGCCGAAATCCATGATCTTGCAGACCGGCGGATTCGCGTTGGGCGATATTTCAACCAGGTCCAGACCGGCTTCTTCCGCCATATCCATCGCGCGGGCCGGGGTGACAACGCCGACGTTCTCGCCTTCGGCGCCAATGAGACGGATTTCGGGCGCCCGGATACGTCCGTTGACGCGGGGGCCGGTGTCGCGCGTGGGGGGCGCGTTGTGGGGTCTGCGGGCTATGGGATTGCTCCTGATAATTTCCGTTGGTCGGTAGATGCGCAAGGTAGACTTGCCACGGGCGTGATTCAAGCGGGATTTCGCTGTTTTGCGTCGGGAATGGCCTGTATTCCCCTTGTCGTTGTGCGAGGATTGCCGCACATCAAATTCCGTCAAGGCCTTCGTTGTGAAACGGCGGCTCCCCAAGGGTAAGGAAGAAGAGCCATGAGAAACATAGCAATCGCAGCGATCGTGGCGATCGCGGGAATCGGGGGCTACGTCCTTTATTCGAACCAGCAGGAGGCGGCGCGGGTCGCGGCCGAGCGCGCAGCGGCGGTCGAAGCGCAGGCAGAGGCGGCAGAAGAGGCAGCTGCGGCAGAAGCCGCCGAGGCCGAAGCGAAAGCGGCGGAAGCCGAAGCCGAAGCCGAAGCCGCGGCAGAAGCAGCCCAGGCCGAAGCGGAAGCGGCGGCAGAAGCAGCCCAGGCCGAAGCGGAAGCGGCGGAAGCCGAGCTTGCCGAAGCGGCAGCAGAGGCAGCGGCCGAAGCAGAAGCCGCTGCGCAGGCTGCGGAAGAAACTGCCGCCGAGGTCGCCGCGGCTGTGGAGACCGCCGCAGAAGAGGCCGCTCAGCAGGCAGCACAAGCGGCGGACAGCGTTGCTGAAGGCGCGGAATCTGCGGCGGCGGCGGCGACCGAGGCCGGTCAGGATGCCCTGAATAACGCAGCGGAGACCGCCGGTATGATCACCGAGGGCGCGCAACAAATGCTGACCGACGCTGTCGAGGCCGGGTCCGACACAGCGGATACGGCCAGCGAAACCGCCGGTGCGGCGGCGGAGACGGCGGCAGAAGCGTCCGGTGAGGCCGCTGGCACGGCAGCTGAGGGCGCCGCAGAGGCAACAGCCGAGGCGGCCGAAGCCACGCAGATGGCCACAGACGAGAGCGTGCCGATGGTTGACGGCGTCAAGCTGACCGAGCTGCTGACCGTTGAGGGCTTCGATTACGAGAAGGTCGCGACCTATATCGACGAATCGGACATGACCGCGCTCAAGAAGATCAGTGCCCAGGCCGCGCTTCAGGCGGTTCGGGACTCCGAAGTGACGCAGACGGCGCTGGATCAGGTCAAGGTCTTGCTCGGCCTTGAAGAATAAGGCTTCGATGCCTTGAAACGCAGAAGGGCCGCCCCACCCGGGCGGCCCTTTTTTTTATGTTGGCTCAGGCGGTTGCCTCAGTCGAGGAAGGCCTTTTCGACCACGTAATGCTTGGGGTCGGAGTTGGCACCCTCTTCGAGACCGTAGCCTTCGAGCATCTCCTTGAGTTCAAGGTTGAAGGCGAGGTTTCCGCAGATCATGGCGCGGTCGGTTTCGGCGTTCAGCGGCGCGACGCCGAGATCGGCAAAGGCCTCGCCCGAGCGCATCAGATCGGTGATGCGGCCCATCTTGGCGCTCTCTTCGCGGGTCGTGGTGGGATAATACTTGATCTTCTTCCAGAAACCTTCGCCGATGACCTCACCCAGCAGCTCATCGGTCTTGAGCCCCTCGATCAGGTCGCGACCATAGGTCAGCTCCCCGGCTTCGCGGCAGGTGTGAGTGATGATGATCTCGTCGTAATCCTCATAGGTCTGCGGCTCGCGCAGGAGCGATGCGAAGGGCGCAAAGCCTGTGCCGGTGGCAAAGAACCAAAGACGTTTGCCGGGCAGCAGCGCGTCATGCACCAGCGTGCCGACGGGTTTGGGGCGCAGGATGATCTCGTCCCCCACCTTGATGTGCTGCAGTTTGGAGGTCAGCGGGCCGTCCTGCACCTTGATCGAGTAGAACTCCAGTTCCTCGTCCCACGATGGGGAGGCGATGGAATAGGCGCGCAGCAGCGGCTTGACCTTGCCGGTCTTGGGATCGGGATCGCCCATCAGGCCGATCATCACGAACTCGCCAGAGCGAAAGCGCATGGTCGCAGGGCGGGTGCAGCGGAAGCTGAACAGCCGGTCGGTGTAATGCTTGACCTCGGTCACGGTCTGCGTGTCCGGCATGGCCATTTTCTTCGGCGCGTCGGCCTTGATTGCGGTGGATTCGGTCACGGGCTTCAACTCTGTCATATTGTCCTTTGCCGATATGTCTTAACCGGCACCTCAGATTTAGCTTTGATCCATGTCAGATGAAAGGCGGCATGCGGCCACGGGGGCAGGGTGCCCCATAAATGGCCTGCAGCGCCGCAGCGGTTCAGCCGCGCAGGCGGGATTGGTAGTCGTTTTTCTCCCAATCGGCGCGGAAGACCCACTGGTCCTCCGGCTGGCGCGCGGCGAGGGCTTCGTCGATCTCGACCTCGTCAAAACCGGCGCGGCGGGCCATGGCGTATTGATCAGCAATCACATGCCCACGGGCGCGCAGACGGCCCTGGAAGCCGCGCAGACGCAGCAGGCGGGCGAGTGTGAAGCCGCGCCCGTCCGCAAAGCTTGGAAAATCGATGCGGATCATTTCGGCATTGGAGGCGGTCAGGGTCACCGGATCGGTGTCAGAGGGCAGATCGACGATCTCGCCTGTGTAGGTGTCTTCGGCAAAGCCGCTGTCGGTCACGATGGGCATGTCATGCTCCTGTTTTCTGTCGGGGGGGCGGGGCAACAGCCCCGCCCTACATACTGCTGCGCGCGGCCGCACCGTTCACGAAGTGGATGCCGCATTCGGTCTTGTCCTGATCGCGCCAGCGTCCCGCGCGGGGATCCTCGCCCGGGGCGACCTTCGAGGTGCAGGGCGCGCAGCCGATGGAGGGGTAGCCCTGGGCCACAAGCGGATGCTTGGGCAGGCGGTTTTCCTCCATGTAGGCGCGGGTGTCGTCCGAGCCCCAATGGGCCAGCGGATTGACCTTGATCCGGCCCGTAGCCTCTTCGAGTTCGAAGAAATCCATCCCGGCGCGGGTGCTGGACTGGTAGCGCTTGCGCCCGGTGATCCAGCCGTCATAGCCCTTCAAAGCGTCTTGCAGCGGCTCGGTCTTGCGCAGCGCGCAGCAGGCGTCGGTGTCGGAAAAGCGCAGGGCGCCGTAGGGGTCGCGCCGCTCCAGCGTTTCGGGCGCGGTGCGGATAACCTGTACGTTCTCCAGATGCAGCCGCTCCGCGATCTCCTGCTGATAGGCCAGCGTCTCGGCAAAGAGCAGCCGGGTGTCGATGAACAGCACCGGCGTCTTGCGGTCGACCATGGCGACAAGGTGCAGGAGCGCCACGGATTCCGCCCCGAAGGACGACACCATGGCGATCTGGCCAGCCTCGGGATCGCCAAGTGCGCCTTCCAGAACGGCGGTTGCGCCGTGGTGCCGGTAGCGCGCGTTCAGCGCCGCGACCCGCGCGCGCAGCGCTTCGTGATCCTTGGGGATCGACTCCGCGCCCTCGGCAAGCGTGGTCTGATCGACAGGCAGCGTCATGGCGCTCACTCGGCCGCGACGCGCGCTGGATCACGCTCGTAGAGTGCGGTCTTGAACGGAGCCATGCCGAGGCGGCGATAGGTTTGCAGGAAGGTCTCCGAGGGGTCCTCGCGGTGCTCCATGTAGGCTTCGATCAGCCGCTCGATCGCCGGGACGATTTCGTCATAGCCAAAGCCGGGGCCGGTGCGCTGACCCAGCGCGGCATTTTCGGTGTGATCGCCGCCCAGCGTGATCTGATAGGTTTCCACCCCGGCGCGGTCGAGGCCAAGGATACCGATATGGCCGACATGGTGATGACCGCAGGCGTTGATGCAGCCGGAGATCTTGATCTTCAGATCGCCAATGTCGTTCTCGATTTTCAGCTCGTCAAACCGGGTCGCGATCTGCTGCGCGACCGGGATCGAGCGGGCCGTGGCCAGCGCGCAGTAGTCCATGCCGGGGCAGGCGATTATGTCGGAGATCTTGCCGATATTGGCCGTGGCCAGCCCGTGGGATTTCAGGCGCGCATGAATTTCCGGCAGGTCCGACTTGTGGACATGCGGCAGGATCACGTTCTGCTCGTGGCTGATGCGTAGCTCGTCAAAGCCAAACTCGGAGGCGATATCGGCCATCACGCGCATCTGCGCGGCGGTGGCATCGCCGGGTGTTTGCCCGTGCGCCTTGATCGAGATCTGGGCGATGGCATAGCCCTCGGCCTGATGCTCGGCCAGGTTCGTGTCGGCCCATGCGCGGAAGACCGGGTCGGATTCGTAGGCGCGCTCAAAGGACGAAATTGGGCGTTTCAAGAACGATGGGGCCGAAAACTGGGCTTTGATAGTTTCAAAAAGGTCCAGATCGGCACCATTGAAAGCCTTTTTGGTTTCGGCGAACCGATCTTCGACCAAGGCGCGGATTTCGTCGATGCCGTGTTCGTGAACGGTGATCTTGATCCGGGCCTTGTACTTGTTGTCGCGGCGGCCAAGCAGGTTCCAGACCGAGACCACGGCCTCGACATACGGCAGCAGGTCTTCTTGGCTGACGAAATCATTGACCACCTTGCCGATCATCGGCGTGCGGCCGAGGCCACCGCCGATCAGCACGGCGTAGCCGATCTCGCCGTCCTTTTCGACGATGCGGATGGCAAGGTCATGGGCGGCGGTCACGGCACGGTCGTTCGGGGAGCCGGTTACGGCGATCTTGAACTTGCGCGGCAGGAACTGGAATTCCGGGTGATCAGTGGACCACTGGCGCAGCAATTCGGCCACCGGGCGCGGATCGGCCAGCTCATCGGCGGCGGCCCCGGCAAAGTGGTCGGCGGTCACGTTGCGGATGGTGTTGCCGGAGGTCTGGATCGCGTGCATCTGCACCTCGGCCAGCGCGTCAAGCATGTCCGGGATGTCGGAGAGTTTCGGCCAGTTGTACTGGATGTTCTGGCGCGTGGTGAAGTGGCCATAGCCCTTGTCCCAACGCTCGGCGATGTAGGCGAGCTGCCGCATCTGGGCGCTGTTCAGCGTGCCATAGGGGATGGCAACGCGCAGCATGTAGGCGTGCAGCTGCAGGTAGAGGCCGTTCATCAGGCGCAGCGGCTTGAACTCGTCCTCGGTGAGCGAGCCGTCGAGGCGGCGCGCGACCTGGGCGCGGAACTGGCGGTTGCGGTTGGCGACGAACTCGGCGTCGAATTCGGAATAGCTGTACATGGCGTGTCCTTTCGGAGGGGCGAGGGGGGACGGAATTTCAGTGCGAAATTCGTCTCAGCCTTCGGCTTGCTTGCCGTGGAAGTAGTTGGACGGGCCGGTGCGGCGGAATTCCTCACGGAAATGCGTCGGCTCCGGGCCTGACGCGCCTTTCGCAACATCGGCGAGGTAGACGCCGACCGCCTCCGCATGACGCTGGCTGGCTTCGACAAGGCGCAATTGTGCGTGGGCCTCGTCGGTGAGCACTTCTGCGTTCGACAGATCGCGGGTCCAGGTGTCATTGGCGGCGAGGTAGATCACATCGCCTTCGATCAGTGCGTTGGCGGTGATGACTTTGGGCGTGAAGTCGCGGGGCATCAGGAGACCTCCTGTTTGCGGATTTCAGTCAGGGCGGGTGCGGCAGCGCGCGGCGCGATGCCGAAAAGGGTAAGGGCGGGGCCGGTGAGGTTTGCCTCCGCCAAGTCCTGCGACAGTGTGGCAAGGCTGGAGGCGAGCACCTGCTGATCGGCGCGCGAGGCATTGGCGACCAGCGTGACCGGCGTGTCTGGTGCGGCCCCGTGCATCATCAGGCGGCCCTGAATGTAGCGCGCGGCCTTCTTGCCCATATAGATCGCGGCGACCTCGCCGGGGCGGGCCAGCGCGCGCCAGTCGTGATCGGCGAATCCCTCCATGACGTGGCCGGTGAGGATGCGCAGGCTGGCATTGCGCCCGCGTGAGGTCAGCGACTGGCCGACAGCAGCCACGGCGGCGGAGGCGGCGGTGATGCCGGGCACCACCGACCAGGCAATGCCTTCCAGTTCCAGCGCTTCGACTTCCTCGTCGAGGCGGCCAAAGATCGCCGGATCGCCGCCTTTGAGTCGCACGACGCGCACCCCGGCGTAGGCGTAGAGCACGATCAGGCGGTTGATCTCCTCCTGGGTCATGGAAGGGCCGAAGCCCTCCTTGCCGACGGAAACAAGGCGGGCCTGCGGTCCGGCGAGCGCGAGGATTTCATCACTGACCAGACGGTCGTGCAGGATGACCTCGGCGGACTGGATCGCGCGCAGCGCCTTGATGGTCAGCAACTCCGCATCCCCGGGGCCGGCGCCGACAAAACAGACCGCGCCACAGCGGATCAGGCTGTCGGTGCGGCTCGGGACGGTCTGTGTGCGGATGTCGGTCGACATGGGTGGGCCTTTCAGTGGCGTGTTGCTGTGTAGTATATAGGAAATTATCCCGCATCTGGGCCATAGGCTTGCAAACATAAGAACTCTTGTTCTAATGGCTTCAGAAATGGATGGATTTGTCCCGGTTTGCCGGGAAGATTGGAACAAAGATGAAAATCGACGAAACCGACCGGAAAATTCTTCGTGCGCTGCAACGCGATGCGAGCCAATCGCTGGATGAAATCGCCAAGGATGTGGGCTCGTCGAAGACGCCGGTGTGGAATCGAATCCGCAAGATGCGCGAGGCCGGGGTGATCGGTCAGCAGACGGTGCTGCTCGATGCCGAAGCGCTTGGATTCGAGGCGACTTTCTTTGTTCTGATCCGCACGTCAGAGCATGATGCGAACTGGCAGCAGGCCTTCCTGAAGGCGCTGCGCGAACGGCCGGAAGTGCAGGAGGCGCACCGGCTGGCGGGGGACATTGATTACATCCTGAAGGTGCGGGTGCGCAATGCGCGTGCCTATGATGTCTTCTACCAGGCGCTGATTTCAGAGGTGAAGGTGCACAACGTCACCGCCTTGCTCTCCATGGAAGAGATCAAGGCGACGACCGAGCTACCGCTGTGACGGTCGGGGTATTTTACCAATAAAAAGCAAAAGGTTACGTGCCGACTTTCAAGTGGGTCAGCCCATGGAAGTGGTATAGGTTCGCGTATCGCGTCGGCTCCGCAAGCCGCAGGTCCGGCAGGCGGGCGAAGAGGATCGGCATGGCGATTTGCAGCTCCAACCGGGCGAGCGGCGCGCCGACGCAGAAGTGCAGCCCGCCGCCAAAGGCGGTGTGGCTTGTCGCGGGACGCGCCGGGTCGAAGCTGTTCGGATCGGACCAGACGGCGGGATCGCGGTTCGCCGCGCCAAGCATCAGGGCAACCTGATCGCCGCGCCGGAAGGTATGGCCGAAAACCTCAATCTCCTCATAGGCATAGCGGGTGAACATGTGCAGCGGCGGATCGAAGCGCATAATCTCTTCGGTGACGGCCTCGGCGGTTTCCCCGGTGATCGGCGTGCCGGTTTCCAGCAGCGTCTTGATGCCGTTGCCCATGGTGTGCACCGTCGCCTCGTGCCCGGCATTCAGCAGCAGGATGCAGGTGGTGATCAACTCGTCGGTGGAGAGCTTTTCGCCGTCTTCTTCGGCGGCGATCAGATGGGTGATCAGGTCATCGGCGGGACGCGAGCGACGCTCTTCGACATAACCGCGCATGAAGTCGGAAAAGGCCTGCGCGGCGGCCGCGGCGCGGGTTTCGATGCCGTGGTCACGGCGGGCCTGATAGAGCGCGACCATGTCGTTCGACCACGCCAGAAGCTGCGGCGCCATGTCTTCGGGCACACCGAGCAGGCGGCAAATGACAATGACCGGAAGCGGCTGACAGAAACTGGTGAGCAGGTCGGTCTCGCCCGCTGGCAGGGCGTCAATCAGCGTATGGCTGAGCGCGGCAATCTCGGGGGCGAGGGCCTTGATCCGGCGCGAGGTGAAAGCGCGCAGCACAAGCCCGCGCAGACGGGTGTGACGGGGCGGTTCAAGCTCCAGCATGGAATGCGCCTCGACCGCGTAGAAGGGGCGCAGGTGCGGCGGGATCCGGGGCGCCTGCGCCGGCGGGACCTCGCGACCAAAGCGGCGATCGCGCAGCAGCGCCTGAACGGCGCGAAAGCTGACAGCACAGGGCATGTCGTAATCGGTCCAGAACGCAAGATCGCCAGTCGCGCGCATGCGGTCGTAGAACGGATAGGGGCTCTGGACAAAGTCCGGGTCGGTCGGGGATTGCTGGAAGCTCTGCATGGCTGCATCCATGAAACCGGCGCGCGCGATTGGCAAGAGGGGTATCGCCTCGGGCGTGGTTTCGCCGTAAAAACCGGTGCATGTGGAACGATCCGATCAAACGCGGGGCGGCCTTGTTGCTATCCGGAGCGGCCGTGGCGGGGCTGAGCCTCGGCGTGTGGCATTATGGCTATGGTCAGGCGCTGGATCAGTTGGCGGGCCGGGCGGCATCGGATCTGGCGCTGGCGTCGGACCGGCTGGTGACGGAGTTGCGCCGCTACCAGATGGCGGCGGTGCTTCTGGCGGATCATCCGGCGCTGGCGGCGGTGCATGCGGGCGGTTCGCGCAGCGCGGCGCAGGCGCGGCTTCTGGAGATGGCGGACAAGACCGGGGCGTTGACGGCGGTGTATCTCGATCCGGCGGGCCGGGTGCTGGCCTCGGCTTTTGGCGAGGCGCCCGAGGGGTTGTCGCGCAGTGGCTATTTCCAGCGTGCTTTGCACGGGGCGCTAGGCAGTGCCTACGGCAGCGATCTCGGCTTTGGCCGTCGGGCCTATGTTTATGCGGCGCCCTCGTTTGCGCCGGGCGGGCGGGTGCGCGGCGTTCTTGTCGTGGTGGTCGATATCGACGATCTGGAAGCGGATTGGGGCGGCAGCAATCCGGCGGTTTTCTTCCGCGATCGGGCCGGTGCGGTGTTCATCACCAACCGCTCCGAATTTCTTGGCTGGCGGGTCGAGGCCCAGGGGTTGGCGCCGCCGGGCGAGCCGCCGCGCCCGATCCTGCGCGATTGGACGGCAGGGCATGAAATCTGGCATCAGCGGCTCAGCCCCTATGTGCCGCCGGTGGCGTTGCATCTGGAGCAGGATATTCCGGTGATCGACATGACCGGCGAGGTGTTGCTCGATGCGGCGCCAGCACGGCGTGTGGCGACCTTGCAGGCGGCCTCTGTTGCGGCTCTGTGCCTGTTTTTCGGGGCTTTGCTGAGTTGGGCGACAGCGCGGCGGCGGGCGCTGGCGGAGGCGAATGTGGTTCTGGAGGACAGGGTGCGGGCGCGCACGCAGGATCTGACGCAGGCCAATGCGCTGCTGCGCCGCGAGGTGGCAGAGCGCGAGGAGGCGGAGGCCGCGCTGAAACGGGCGCAGGACGAATTGGTGCAGGCGGGCAAGCTCAGCGCGCTGGGACAGATGTCGGCGGGCATCAGTCACGAGCTGAACCAGCCGCTGATGGCGATCCGGCAGTTCGCGGAGAACGGCGAGGCGTTCCTGGCGCGCGGCAAGCCGGAGAAGGCCAGCGAGAACCTGTCGCGCATCGCGGCGCTGGCGGGACGCGCGGCACGGATCATCCGCAATCTGCGGGCCTTTGCACGGAATGAAAGCGAGCCGATGGGGCGGGTCGACCTCGGCGCGGTGATCGACACGGCGGTGGAATTGACCGAGGCGCGGCTTCAGGCGGATGGCGTTGTGCTCGATTGGCAGCGGCCCGAAACACCGGTTTTTGCGCTTGGCGGGGAGGTTCGGCTTGGGCAGGTGTTCGTGAACCTGATCAACAATGCGGCGGATGCGATGATTGGTCAGGAGAACAAGCTGATCCGGATTGTCGTCAATAGCGGGCCACGGCTGGCGGTGACGGTGCGCGACACCGGGCCGGGCATTGCCGATCCCGAAAAGGTCTTCGAGCCATTTTATTCGACCAAGGAAGTGGGCGGCGGCATGGGGCTTGGCTTGTCGATTTCCTACGGTCTGGTGCAGAGTTTCGGCGGCAATATTCGCGGCACGAACACGGCGAACGGGGCGATCTTCACCGTTGAGTTGGAGTATTGGCGCGAGGAGGCGGTTGCGTGAGGGGGCATTCGCGTGAAAGGGAGGGCAGGATGTCTGAGCGGGGGCGCGCGGCGCGCCATGCCGCGTTTCGCGGCTGCGCCGGTTTGAGTATTTGGAAAGAGAAGAAGCAGGGACGTTGGGCATGATCCGCGAGGTTTTGCTTGTCGATGACGATGCAGCGGTGCGTGAGGCGCTGGGGCAGACGCTTGAATTGGCAGACCACGAGGTGATCACTGCTGGCTCCTTTGTGGAGGCAAAGGACCGGATCGGGCCGGAGTTTGCCGGTGTCATCCTGTCGGACGTGCGCATGCCGGGGCGCGACGGGTTTCATCTGTTGCAATACGCACAGGGGCAGGATGCCGATTTGCCAGTCATTCTGCTGACCGGGGAGGGCGATATTCCCATGGCGGTGCGGGCCATGGGAGAGGGCGCCTTCGGGTTTCTGGAAAAACCCTGTTCGGCGGCGGATTTGACCGCGATCGTCGGCCGGGCGATGGCGGCGCGGGCGCTGGTTCTGGAGGACCGGGCGTTGCGGGCGGCGCGCGAGACCGGCGACCCGGCGGCGCGGATGATTTTCGGGGCATCGCTGGCGGTGGAGGAGCTGCGAGGGCGCGTGCGCGCAGCGGCGCAGGCGGGCACCGATGTGTTGATCCGGGGCGGTCCTGGCTCCGGCGTGTCGAAGGTCGCCGAGGTCATCCATTTGTCCAGTGTCCGGGCCAAGGCACCGTTCGAGAAGCGCGCGGCCTCTGGCTTGACGCGCGAGGCGCTGGAGCCGCTCTGGGAGGCGAGCCATGGCGGCACGCTGTTCCTCGATGAGATCGGCGCGGCATCCGATGATGTGCAACTGGCGCTGCTCGACCGGATGGAGCAGGGCGGGGTCGTGCTCATTGGCGGTGCGACCGAGGATCTGGCCGGACGGGTGGCGGAGGGCAGCTTCCACGCCGATCTCTATTACCGGTTGGAGGTTTGCCGGGTGCGTATCCCGACGGTGGATGAGCGGCCGGAGGATATTCCGGTGCTCTTTACCCATTACGTGGCGCAGGCGGCGGAGCAGGCGGGTGTGCCGGTGCCGGTGGTCACGCCCGATCACATGGCGGCGCTGATGTCGCAGCGCTGGCCTGGCAATGCGCGTTCTCTGATGTCGGCGGCGATGCGCTTTGTGCTCGGCATGCCGGAGGACTTGGCGATTTCGCGCGATCTTGGGCTTGCCGAGCAATTGGCGCAGGTCGAGAAAATGTTGCTGGCCGCGGCACTGGGGCGGCACAACGGCAAGGCGTCCGAGGCGGCCAAGGCGCTGAAACTGCCGCGCAAGACGCTCTATGACAAGCTGGCGAAATATGGGCTGAGACCGGAGGACTACCGCCGGGAACGGGCCTGATCCGTCATGTACGCGGCGCGCAGCTTGTGGCGCTATGCGCGTGGCGAGTCTGTTGCGGGCAGTTGTGCGGATTTTCGCACAATGGGCGCTAACGGATGTGCGGGATTTCGCACACACATTGGGGGGAGGATCGGGCCGCAAAGCCAGGTGATCGTTTCAAATCATTGAAATAAAAGTGCTTTACGAGTATTTTGCGAATCCCCGCAGCACGCTCTTGAACCGAATCCCGGCTCACGGTCTGGTGAGGTCACCCGGGCTCCCGAGGAGGGGTGCCCCAAACTGACCGTATCTGGGAGGATACCCATGAAGAATTTCCTTATGTCCGCCGTGGCGGCAGCCGCGCTGATGACCGGTGCCAATGGCGCAATGGCCGCCTGCGACGATGGTGAGATCGTCATCAAGCTCAGCCACGTGACCAACACCGATCGCCACCCCAAAGGCATCGCCGCTTCCCTGCTTCAGCAGCGCGTCAACGACGAGATGAACGGCAAGGCCTGCATGGAGGTTTTCCCGAACTCCACGCTGTATAACGACGATCAGGTTCTTGAAGCGATGCTGAATGGCGATGTGCAGATGGCCGCGCCGTCGCTGTCGAAGTTCGAGCAGTTCACCAAGGTGTTCCGCATTTTCGACCTGCCGTTCATGTTCAAGAACATCGAGGCCGTGGACGAATTCCAGGCGTCCGAAACCGGTCAGGCAATGAAGGAATCCATGGTGCGTCGCGGTCTGCTCGGCCTTGGGTTCTGGCACAATGGCATGAAGCAGATGTCGGCCAACAAGCCGCTGATGTTGCCCGAGGATGCCAATGGCCTGAAGTTCCGCGTGCAACCGTCCGAAGTGCTCAAGGCACAGTTCGAGGCGCTTGGCGCAAGCCCGCAGCCGATGGCCTTCTCCGAAGTCTATGGCGCGCTGCAAACCGGCGTTGTCGACGGGCAGGAGAACACCTGGTCCAACGTGTACGGCCAGAAGTTCTTTGAAGTGCAGGACGGCACCACCGAGACCAACCACGGGGCGCTCGACTATATGCTCGTGACCTCGATCGACTGGTGGGAGAGCCTGCCGGAGGATGTGCGCACGCAGCTGACGACGATCGTCGATGAGGTGACGCAAGAGCGCAACGCGGCGGTCAGCCAGGTTGACCAGGAAGCGCGTCAAGCGGTTCTGGATGCGGGCGGCGTGATCCGTGAGCTGACCCCGGAGCAGCGTCAGGCATGGCTCGACAAGATGAAGCCGGTCTGGGAGCAGTTCGTGGGCGACGTCGGTCAGGAGAACATCGACGCGGCACAGGCGATCAACGCCAAGCACTAAACTCTTTTCGGCCCGGCCCCGGCGATCCGCGCGGGGCCGGGCCATTCGCTGCGCCGCTGCGCGGCCACACCCATCGGATTTGACCAACCTCGTCACGCCGGGATCTGCCCGGCCCTGTGGCGTTCGATCCGGTGACCTGCGGGAGAGGGGACATGTCTAAAACCGACCACGATCGCTCGCCGTTCGGCCTTTTCATGGACGAACTGGAAGAGAGTGTCATCGCGCTGATCCTGGGTCTGATGACCCTGATCACCTTCGCCAACGTTGTCTTGCGGTACGGATTCAACACCGGCCTGATCTGGGGCTTCGAGGCGACGAATTTCCTGTTTGCCTGGCTGGTGCTGTTCGGGCTTGGCTACACGATCAAGAAGACCGCCAACCTCGGGGTGGATGCGGTGCTCAACATCGTCTCGCCGGGGCTGCGCCGGACGTTTGGCCTGATCGCGGCGGCGGTGTGCATTGCCTATGCCATCTTGCTTTTCAAGGGGGCGTGGGATTACTGGGCGAATTTCGCCAACCTGCCGCAGACCTCAGGGCGCTGGTTTCCGACCGGCTTCGAGGAGATGACACGCACGTCCTACCGGTCGTGGTACGAAGTGGTGGACATTCCGATGCCGCAGTGGCTGCGCTTTATCGAGCCGATGATCAACGAAGGCGAGACCTATGAGAAGATCCCGCGCTTCATCCCGTATTTCATGCTGCCCTTCGGCATGCTGCTTGTCCTCGTGCGTTTCATCCAGGCGGCGATCCGCATCTGGAAGGGCACCGAGGACAGCCTGATCGTCAGCCACGAAGCCGAGGACGAAATTGAAAACGTCGCTCATCTGAACAAGGGGGATTGAGGAAATGGACGTTGTTCTCCTCTTTGTCATGATCATCGGACTGATGCTGATCGGTGTGCCGATTGCCGTCTCACTCGGCTTTTCGTCGATCGTGTTTCTGCTGGTGCTCTCGGATGCCTCGCTGGCTTCCGTCGCACAGAGCTTCTTTCAGGCGATGGCGGGGCACTACACGCTGCTGGCCATTCCGTTCTTCATCCTTGCGTCAAGCTTCATGTCGACGGGCGGCGTGGCCAAGCGGATCATCCGTTTTTCCGTGGCCTGCGTCGGACATCTGCGCGGCGGCCTGGCGATCGCGGGGGTTTTTGCCTGCATGATCTTTGCCGCGCTGTCTGGCTCGTCCCCGGCGACCGTGGTGGCGATCGGCTCGATCGTCATCGCGGCGATGCGGCAGGTCGGCTATACCAAGGACTTCGCCGCAGGGGTCATCGCCAATGCCGGCACGCTCGGCATCCTCATTCCGCCGTCCATCGTGATGGTGGTCTATGCCTCCGCCACGGATGTCTCCGTGGGTCGGATGTTCCTCGCCGGGGTCATTCCGGGGTTGATGGCAGGCAGCATGCTGATGATCACCATCTACATCATGGCGCGGATCAAGAACATGCCCGCAGGCGAATGGCAGGGATGGGGCGAGGTTTGGCACAGCTTTGCAGACGCGTTCTGGGGCCTGATGCTTATCGCGATCATCATGGTCGGGATCTACGGCATTCCCGGTATCACCAGCGCAGTCTTCACGCCGACCGAAGCGGCCGCCGTCGCGTCGATCTATGCCTTCCTCGTGGCGACCTTCGTCTACCGCGACATGGGGCCGCTCAATGAAGAGCGCAATGGGCGCAAGCTGACGCTGATGGACAAACCCGTTGCGCTGATCACCGGCTTCTTCCACCGCGACACGCGCAAGACGCTGTTCGAGGCGGGCAAGCTGACGATCACGCTGATGTTCATCATAGGCAATGCGCTGATCCTGAAGCACGTGCTGACTGATGAGCAGATCCCGCAACAGATCGCGGCGGCCATGCTCGATGCGGGCTTCGGGCCGATCATGTTCCTGATCATCGTCAACGTGATCCTGCTGATCGGAGGGCAGTTCATGGAGCCGTCCGGCTTGCTGGTGATCGTGGCGCCGCTGGTCTTCCCGATTGCGCTGCAGCTCGGGATCGATCCGATCCACCTTGGCATCATCATGGTGGTGAACATGGAAATCGGCATGATCACCCCGCCGGTGGGCCTCAACCTCTTTGTCACGTCCGGCGTGGCCGGGATGCCTATGATGCGCGTGGTCAAGGCGGCGCTGCCCTTCCTTGCCGTGCTCTTCGTCTTCCTGATCATGGTCACCTATATCCCGAAAATCTCGACAGTGCTTCCGAACGCAGTGATGGGAGCGCAGGTGCGCTGTGAAGGGGTCGTGCCCTCCGAGCCTCTTGAGAAAGCCTATTGCGAGGCGGTCATGGGCACGCCGGCACCGGAAGCCGCCTCCGAGTAAGCTTCCGACCATGCAACATAACAGGCGGCGCTCCATCCCGGGCGCCGCCTTTTTCTCTTATGGAGGATGCCTCCGGCGGGGATATTTTTCCAGAGAAGAAGATCAATGCACGGCGCCCTGTTTCTTCTCTGTTCAAATATCCAAAATGCTGACGGTGCCTCAGGCGCTGGCGTTCAGGGCTTCAATGATCGGCACGAAATCTGCGGCCTTCAGCGAGGCACCGCCGACAAGCGCGCCGTCGACGTTGGAGACGGCGAAGATCTCCGTGGCGTTGGCGGGTTTGACCGAGCCGCCATAAAGCAGGCGGACCGAACGGCCGACGCCTTCGCCAAAGCGTTTTTCGAGGCGGGCGCGGATGAAGTCATGGACTTCGCCGATCTGGTCGGTGGTGGGGACCTTGCCGGTGCCGATGGCCCAGATCGGCTCATAGGCGACCACGAGATTGTGGCCGGTGGCGCCGTCCGGGATGGAGCCGGCCAGCTGTCCGCCGATAATGTCGAGCGTGTTTTGTGCCTCGCGTTCAGCCAGGGTTTCGCCGCAGCACAGCACCACCACGAGGCCCGCCTCCCAGGCGGCGCGGGTCTTGGCGCGCACATGGTCGTCGTGTTCATCGTGATCCTCGCGGCGTTCGGAATGGCCGAGGATCACATGGCTCGCGCCCGCGTCCTTGAGCATATCGGCGGAGAGGTCGCCGGTGTGTGCGCCCTTGGCCTCCGCATGGCAGTCCTGTCCGCCGATGGCGACGCCGGTGTTGGCTCCAGCGGCCTCTGCGATCAGGGTGGCGGGCGGGCAGATCAGCACCTCGGCTGCGCCTTTGGCAGCCTCTGCCATTGCTGCGATCTCGCTCAGCGCGGCGCGCGTTCCGTTCATTTTCCAGTTGCCTGCGGCGAGTTTGCGTCTCATGTCGTTTTCCTTTCAAAGGTTTGCCTGCATCATCGCGCGGCGGGACGCGGCGTCAAGGCCGCTTGCGCCCGGCGCGGCGAGATGACAAGGAAAAGCAGAGGTCGAGAGGTGCCGAGATGATACCGAGACTGGATGCCGCCAAGATTGCGATGCGTGATCCGCAGACCCTTGCCGCGTTGCGCGAAGGGGTCGAGGAGATCGGCTTTCTGACCGTTCACAACACCGGCATTGGCGCGGCGCGCATGCGGTTTGTGCTTGCGGCCTATCGTGCATTTTTCGCGCTGCCGCTGGCGGAAAAACAGGCGGTGGACATGGCGCGGACCGGGTCGAACCGGGGATGGGGTGCGGCCGGCTCTGAGCAGGTCGATCCTGAGGCCAACCCCGATTACAAGCAGGTTTTCGACTGCGGGTTCGCGGTGCCGGGGTCGGATCGCGCTGTCTATGCGCCCAACCTCTGGCCGTTGCGGCCCGAGGGGTTTCGCTCCGTGATCGAGGCCTATTACCGCGATGCGTTGGGGGTGGCGATGGGGCTGCTGCGTGGAATTTCCGAGGCGATTGGCGAGGAGCGCGGGTTTTTCGACGATCGTTTTGACCGGCCGATGGCGCTGCTACGGGGGAATTATTACCCGCCGCGTCCGGATTGGGCCGGGGAGAAGGATTTCGGCATTGCCGCCCATACCGACTACGGCTGTCTGACGCTCCTTGGGACCGATGGCGTGGCCGGGTTGGAGGTTTTGGGCCGCGACGGCGCATGGATCGGCATCGAGGCCGGGCCCGGCGAGTTCGTCATCAATTTCGGAGAAATGCTGGAGATGTGGACGGGCGGTCGGGTAAAGGCGACGCTGCACCGGGTGCGTGGCACGGCTGAGGAGCGTATCTCGGTGCCGCTGTTCTTCAATCCCAATTGGGAAACCAATGTCGCGCCGATGGGATCGGGCCGGGTGATCCACGCGGGCGAGCATCTGGAGAAGCGGTTCAACGAGACGTATCTGCACCTCAAGAAACCCTCCTGACGAAAACTGACAGGAGAGCCGGGGTAGGAACAGGTGAACACACCATAAGGAATCCCTCCAATGCTTACCCTGTACCACGCCCCCGCAAGCCGCTCGACACGGATCATTCAACTGCTGGAAGCGCTTGATGCCCGCGACGCGGTCGAGGTCCGCGCTGTCGACGTCAAGCGCGCCGATGGCAGTGGCCGGATCGACCCGGAAAACCCGCATCCGGAGGGCAAGGTGCCCCTTCTGGTGCATGATGGTGTGCCGATCCGCGAGAGTAACGCGATCATGATCCATCTGTGCATGCTGTTTCCGGAGGCGGGCATGGCGCCGGTGCAGGGGACGCCGGATTATGGGCGGTTCCTGTCATGGATGGCCTATTACGGCAACGTGATGGAGCCGGTGATCGTGGCAGCCGTCTCCGGCGATCCGGGGCCGATGCACCAGGTGTCGTTTCGTGGACCGACCGAAATGGCGGCAGTGCTGATTACGGCTTTGGAGGATCAACCCTACCTGATGGGCGAGCGTTTTTCGGCTGCGGATCTGTTGCTGGCGTCGCCGTTCGTGTGGATGCGGCACTTTGCACCAAAGCAGGCCTGTGTTCAGGCGTGGATCGACCGCTGCATGGCGCATCCGTCCTGGCAGGCAGCCGCAGCCTATGACGAAGGGTTGGTCGCGGCCTAAGGGAAGGCGCTTGGCCTTGTGTGGCCATGAAGTCGCTGTGTCGCGGAGCGGGGCGCGTTGTTTCCCTGCGCAAAGACAATGTGGTTTGCGATGAGGCCTCGGATCAGGTCCGGGGCTGCGTCACGCCGCGCGGGGCCGTCCGCGGCACTCACAAATGCCGCAATGCTCCGTGCGCCAGAGCCATGGAGCCTTCGGGATCGCTTAGGATGCGTGGCTTTTCACGGGAGCCACTGGCGGACGGATGTCCGATTCGCTGTCCCCAGGCAGGCGACCATGATGGCACGGTTCGATTTGTCGGATGTTGAACGGGGGCTGATCCAGCCCTTTTGCCGAAGACGCGGCGCGGTGTGGAAAGGGCGGCGTCTGAACGCGATTTTCCGGCTGCACAGGACCGCGTCCCCGTGGCGGGTCCTGCCGGGCGCTACGGTCCCTGCACAACGGTCTGCAAGTGGGCCAAGACGAGCGCTTGAGACCAGACCTTTCAAACGCTTACCAGAAAATCCCGCGACAGGATGGCGTTCATCGACGGTCCGATATCCGGGCACAGCGTAAGGTCACTCCAAAAGGGGGCGGTCCACACCATTGGCCGATCTCGTCGCGGACTGGGCGCCAAGATCAACGCTCGCGGAGTGCCTCTGACGAACACGCAGTCGCCGGGGAAGGCCGCGGTCGCGACACTGCTCGCGGCGAATTCCGCTCCCGGTGATGGCGTCGCGCACCGGGAATATGACGCCCGCGCGATCCTCGATTTGATCGCGGCGGGCGGCGCAGGGTGCCATGTCCCGACGCGGCGAGACGGGAAGGGTCAGCACCCGGTCGATCCCGCCATCGACCGCCAGCGCAACCTGAATGAGCGTTCCTCACACAATATCAAACACTTCTGGAATATCACGACGCGGCAGGAGAAATCCGGCCGACCCGGACTCACCGCCGCTCTGCTCACTTGCGTGCACCTCTGGATGCGGCATTACGCCTGGACAACGGCCCAAGGGCGGCGCTGTTGCGGTCTTGGTGATGTCGGCGTGCGCCCCGGCGTTCTGTGCCGCCGGTCTTGGTTTGCGCACGGCAGCTGTGGAACCACCGATCCTTCGGTTCCGGTTCTGGCCGATGCCCGCGCGGCGCTGCGCGAGGGGACATGCGGACGCTGTGAGCCGGGGAGGGCCGAGCGCTGCCCCCGCAAGTATCTGCCCGGCGCGCCTCGGATGCGCCGGACAGGCTCTGCGCTTTGTGACCTCACTCGCGCGTCACGTAGACCTCGGTCGGCGCGATCCCGGTGAAGAACCGGTATCTCGTGGCATCGAAGCCCGACGTGGCGATTTCAAAGTTGACGCGGCTTGCCAGTTTGACGCGGAGTTCTTCGCCGTCCGAGACTTGAAAGCTCCGGGTTTCCACCGGCGCCATCGTCACCGCACCCGCAGTCGGGCTTGTCGGCTCC
The DNA here is from genome assembly GCF_048553275.1 of Pacificoceanicola niger. Classification (NCBI taxonomy): domain Bacteria; kingdom Pseudomonadati; phylum Pseudomonadota; class Alphaproteobacteria; order Rhodobacterales; family Roseobacteraceae; genus Pacificoceanicola; species Pacificoceanicola niger. The sequence goes on along the minus strand of NZ_JBLZMW010000012.1, from coordinate 92,608 downwards.
TTGCTCACATCCCAGTAGAACCCGTTATATCCCCGGTCGCGGATAAACAGCAGCGAAGTGTGAAGAGAAAACCGGCTTGAGGCAAGTTTGAACACATCCTGTTTGTAGTCGGTGAAGTAATTCAGCGCGCCATTCAGCGGAGCATCCGCGTTGATCTCATCTTCCTGCGCGCCGGGATAGAGCATCCCCGGCGGGGTCGATTTCATATGCACCGTAACCGTGCCCCCGTCCGCGAAAGTCACGTTTCGGATGCGTTTGATCTCACGGTTGCGCTCGACCGAATCTACGCGCGCCGAGGTGTCGCGGACGGACTTCGACGCGTAGACCACCATGCCATCGTGTAGCTGGCTCAACTGCGGGGCTGTGTTGGTGCCTTTTGCATAGGCGGGCGAGTCCTGGCGGCCTACATCCCAGGCTTCGTGCATCATGGCATAAGCGCCGCCGGCGCGCGCAATGGCGAGGAAACTGCCGAACTCGACGACATTTTCCGCCAGCGAGTCGTCTGTCGCGACCCGCCCGGTCGACAGGTCGATACGGCGCACCTCCACCGGACCGTTGACCCAGGGCAGAGCGGTCGTGACCGCATGGCTGCCGAGGGAAAAACTGCTGTCGGCGATGTCATACGTTGTCCAGCTGTCGGTGAAATGCACGGTGTCATATACCACCGCGTTGGCCGGTTTGGTCCACCAGTCGATCTGCTGTGTGGAGCCATTGAGGCGCGGTGGCATGACCGGCTTGCGCGGGTCCTGCTGGCGTGTGGGCTTGCCGGCAGACAGCACCCGGCCACCGATGGTCACCGTGCCGTCAAAGGCGGAGCCAGCGGAAATCACCCGGCCACGAATGCCGAAGCCTTCGCGCAGCTGGATCGCGGTAAACAGATCGGCCGATGCAAACAGAAGCTCGGCGTCATGATGCAGGAAGTTGGCCTCCAGGCTATGCAGATCGCTGCGCGCCAGCACCATGCGCTCGACGAGGCGGTTGAACATCGTCAGCTGTTCCACCCGGTGCCGCAGTGCCGTAACCCGGAATTCTTCGGTCGTGTGGGGCAGATCCCGCGCAGCGGCGCAATCGCCGGTTTCGGCGCAATGTGCCTCCAGGATCGCGGCGGCCCAGGCATACATGATCTCGCCGCGCGCCTGCTCCAGCTGCAGCGACTCCATGATCGAGCTGAACAGAAGATAGGCCGTATCGAGATCCACATCCTCCTTCAGCGCCAGCTTGGCCATCAGGTGGTTGAATTGCTGTTCGATCAGCGGTGGCTTGTCCCCCGCCGCACGCCCGACCAGCGTTTCATTGAGCAACGACAGGCTCTGTGCGATCCGCGATGCAAAGACCAACTCCCTGGCAAAGGCCACCGAGCGCTCGGCATTGAAATCGCGCGAGCCGTTCAGAAACCCTTTGAACTGGTCGCGCCAGGCGGCCCGGATTTTAACCAGATTGCGATGGGCCTCGGTTTCCGCCGGGATTAGGTCCACGGCCATCGCCACCACGCCAATCGCGTCCTGCAAGGCGGCCTGCCCGGCTTTCAGCTCATCGAGCCGTTCTTCGATACGGGCGATCCCGGCATTGAGATTTTCCAGCCCGGCCCGCATGTCGCGGCGGAATTCCTCCTCGCTCTTTCCAAGCGCTGAGCCGACCGCCATGCAGATCAGATCGCCGCCGGCATCCTCGGCCGGTCGGGTGGAGGCGCCATTCCGGCACGAGGAATCGTAGGCGGCGGAGGCCAGCTGCTTGATGCCGAACACGACAACAGCCTTGCCGGCCTCGAGCAGGAATTCTTCCTGTGCATGCGCCGGGGCGGACGCGCCGTTCGTCAAGAGCAGCCCGCATAGGAACGCCGCGAGTCGAGAGGTTTTCTTCATGAATGTCAGAGCCTTTGTAAGTCCCGGTTGTCAAAGGGCCGAAAGACCGTCGACAGCCGCTGTCAGTAAGATGCGCCAACCAAACAATTTATCGGCGCCGCTTATCAACCCGAACGTGTAGCCCGACGTCAAGACTTTCGCCGTATGAAAACTGTCCGCACCGCAGAACCGGACCCACAACCGCCGGTCCAAGGTCCGATCAAACCGCTCGGGTATCGGTTACAAACCGGGCAGCTCAAGCCGCGGAAACAGCACCGACATGCGCTTTGCGAAAGACAGGCGGCGCGATACGCGAAGTCTTCAGAAGGACGCAGGAAATCCCGCGCCTGTAGCTGCGTTTGCACTTGGTGGCTTGATATTTGTGGCGGAGAGACAGGGATTCGATCTCAATTTCATTTTTTCATTCTTTATCATGCGCTTAAGGTGATATTGTGGTCCGTTTTTGTTTGTAGGTCAACATGTACCACAGGATCCCATGGCCGAGCAGGCCGCAGTTGCCGGTTGAAATTGAGACAGAAACTTGCTCGTTTGCTTTTCCGAAGCAAAAACGCATGTTAAATTTTGACTTGCATGGGGTAGGTTGTTGTGGCTGCGGACATCGAACGAGAACAGATTGCATCCAGAAGCGGCTTTTACAGCGCGGTTTCGCTTTCGCATTCACTCTGTTGGTAAAGCAGCAGGTTTTGGACAGGCAAATTAAGTTTTGAGGATTTTGGTAGCTTATGGCCCATAGTTGCCGTTCACCGACACATGTCGCCGCTGCGGTGCGGCCGTCGAACTAGACTTTCGATACAACCAAAGATTTTGACTCAGATGAGCGGTGTGTCAGTTGGATAAAATCCGCAGTTGTCACAGAAAGCTGAATGCCCGTTTCTCCAATTCGCCCAGTTCTCGGGATATTGCTAAAACCACATTGAGTCGCTAGTGAGGGAGACGCCTCCACACCACGGAGATTGTGTGGGAGCGAGATACCGGCGGAAGTCCTTTTATCAAGATTCGCCAAGCAGAAAGGTTTAGGACGGCCTTCCCGAGCCGCCACAAGATTCAGAACAAATCTTCAGCGTAGCTTTCCACATATCGCTTCAAAACTTGCGCACTTGCAAACGATGCAAAGCGCTGCGCTCCATCATGTTTGTCTGGGTCAGCGAAGTCGCAAACACCCTTTATTGCCAAAAATCTTGGCTGCGGCGATGAGGCCTGTTGGGCCGCCGCATATAAACCGTAGATTTCCATCTCAAGCCCAACAACATCACGATTCTGAAATTGTCTTATCTCTTCTATCACGTGGCCGTCAGCCAAAACAGCAGCCCCTGATGCGACAGGACCAATGCGCAGCTTAAAACCGGGAGGCGCATCGGAGCCAAATTCGCCAACAATGTCAGCAACCATTGAAACATCCCCAGTCATCTGCTCCATTCTACCGCGCAAAAAAGCAGAGAGCGGAATGTGGTGCGGGCTGAACTCCATTACTGGCTTTTTCTTCTCAATCTTGAGCTTCCCACTCTGAAAGTCCCAAGCTGGATCGGCGACAATGACGTCTCCTAAGTTGGCCTTTCTTTTGTGAGTTGCACAGATGCCCGTCATAGCCAAGACCCTAGGACGTAGTCTGTCGATCACTTTGCTCGCAAGAACTGCAGAAGATACCATTCCCATTCGAGATGCATGGACGGCAGCCACACTGTATTGCCTCTTCTCAAGCTTGATGGTGCCCTTCCGATAAAATGTGACATCGTCCAGCGGTTGAGAAGCTTCCCAATTCCATGGAAGTCGGACAACTTGTTCGAGTTCCGGTTCTTTAAGGGCGCATACTATTGCGAGGTCACATCCGTATTCACGGCTTAAGCCGCTGTTTCCTTCCGAGCGTTTCAGCAAGTACTTTACGCAGTTATGGATCTTCTTGATCCAAGCATCATCTGTGGGGGAGTATTGTATTACGGTCCATGTGTTCTTTTCGAATTCTTGAAGTGAACCGTCTGCGGCACTGAGGTCCGCCGTTATGCCGACTATATAATCAGGTCTGTGCATTTCAGTTTGGTTTTGGATGGCGAATAAAAGATCGGATGAATTATCTTTGTCCGCGTCTAAGTCTGGCCACTTGGGAATTAGAATATCTAGGACCAGAAGATCATACTTGTTAGATGTCAGCTCGTCCAAAGCTTCACCCGAAGACGAAAGGAACTTTATGTCACTTCGTTCGACACCAATCTCAATAAGACCACTGGTGACCGCTTTGTATCTAGTCGGGTGATCGTCGACGATTAGGATTTTAACCATATTTTCTGCTTCCAAGAATTGAGGAGATACCGTCTCTGAGCGAAACTTTCCAACCTTCAAGTGAAGAACTAAAATGGACTACTTGTCGGACTGTAAGAGGAAATTCGTCCATCATTCGGTTTCGCAAAGTCTCCAGCCCGATAAGTTCGCCAGTTTCATCAGGAAACGCCTCGTATCCAGTCAAGACTATTGTTTGAAGGTTGGTTCCGGACATCTCCAAATGTCGCAAAATCTCAATTCCACCAAATCCCTGCGGGCGTCCCCCTTGTTCTCCCTGTCCAACATCAAACGTGGGCAAAGACATGTCGAGAAGCATGAAGTCAAAGTCTTCGGTTTCGATGGCTTCAAGTGCAGAAGAAACAGAACGCGCATCGACAACGCTAATGTTGGAGAAGCTCTCGCGAACGAACTTCCTTATATGGGCAAGCTTTGGACTTTCATCCTCGACCAACAAAGCAAGAGGGTTCATGTCGCAACCTCCATCACCAAAGAGTACTGCACCTCTAAGAAGAAACGATCTTCCAAGGAAACACCGAAATCAATCTTCCCTCTGCTTGATTGTGCAGCCACGGCAGCCAGCTTGAAAAAGCCAGAGCCTCCCTCCCTGCGAGTTTGAAGCGAAGACTGGCCTTCAGCAATCATTTCTTTGCGCTCATCTGCATCCTGTCGCGCCTTTTCGACGAGGCTTGGCTTGATCTCACTTTCCACTCTAATAGACAGTACACCTTCGCTTGCGTCCGCATATGCGAACATCGAGATTCTGGGCTTCCGCAACCCGGAGTGGTCTTTTGCATTCTGAAGGGCGATCAATATCTGATCGTGCAGATGAACGAGGGAAGGCGCACGTAACCGTGTGTTCGCCTCAATGCTCGGTTGGTCTATTTCTGGCTCGAACCCTGGTAAACAGGACAATGCGAAACTTTGCGCCATCCCGACCGCCTCTTCCAACTCGAAAGACGATTCTGTGAAGTCGAGATTGGTTCGTGCAAACCAACCTGCGCATTCATCCAGCTTTACCTGTACTTCTCTTGAACGCTGCCCAATGTTCGCATCAAACTCAAGAAACTCAGTTGTGGGTCCGATGGCTTCCTTTACCTCCCTGCGAAGCTTATCGATCAGGGCAATAATTTTTTCCTTGAGTTCATCTTTGATATAGCCTCGGATTATTGCCAAAGACGGCTCAAGGCCGATCCAAATGAAAGCGATCGCAGTATCAAGAAAATCCTCGAAATTATAGTCAATTGGGGTTAGAGATTTTGTTAAAGAGACTATGTTTGATGTTAACGGCAAAAACACTAATCCGCCGGGAAACTCTTTGCTGTTGATTTGGAAATATTTGTCTTTTGCCGAAATAAGTTCCGCGTCAAAATCCTCTGAAAATCTCTCGAATGATTTCAGAAGCGCGCTTCTAGATTCGTTATTATGAACCGATAGTCGATTCACCCACTGATAATTTGGCTTGTATTCGCTCTCCTCGTCTGAGCGGTTTGTGATTAGTTCCTCGTGCTCAAGTGGTGCGCGGATTGATCCGATGAACGATTGATGTCGGATTCTTTTGCTCAAAAAGAAATCAAGACCAAACGATGAGTTGGTTAAGAACTCATCACGCAGTCTAGTTAAGATCCCAAACAGTATTATATCTGCTTCACTCTTAGCTGTGAAAGAGGCGCTAACGTCTCTTCTCCCAGTTCGAATTTCTCGCAACAGTTCGTCGAAGGGCTGCGTATCTTCGATGTCAACTCTGGCGAGATCTCGATATCTAGAATAGTCCTCTGCTAGATTAGTTTTGGCCCACTGACGAAGCTGTGGTGTTTCTACGTAGATTCTGCTGCTATCTACTATCAACTGACCTTCGGAGAATGATATTTCCTCCTGCACGGCAGCGTACTCTTCTGCGTAGTAGCGTCGATTTTCAGGATCAATGTCCTGTAGCATTAGGCATATGCCTGCACGCTCAGAGAGCACCTGCCGTGTGCCCCTAAGTTCTGTCAAAATGTCCAACACATCCGGTGTACAGACATAGGCCAAGAAATAAACAAGAATGCTATTGGGCACATCTAGATCACGCCATTCTAACTCAGACGGCAGGTTTGCGGATTCCTGTCGGAAAAAGTCCTTTATAGAGAACCTCAGAACTGACCGTATTCTTGAGTCAAAACTGGCTTCCCAAGCCAAGTGAATTGCAACTGATCGAATGATTGGGTCTGAACACTGACGAAAATCTTCCCAACCGTACCCCCTCAGTACGTTCGAAATTTTGTGTCGAAACGGAGAGTGATAGGCCTCTGAGCAAGCCGAAGCGACAACCTCGAGAACGGCCGCCTTGTCGAAGGCCTCGTCCGCATCTAGCAGAGCGATCACATCCTCAAAGAAGTACCTAGCACCAAGCGTCCTCCGATTTATGTCGGGCGGCTCGCGCCTAGGAATCTCGATTTCTCTTCGTAGAGCTCTACCGAGCGAATAAGAAAGTGACAAAACTCCCATTGGATCCCGCTCTTGCGGAGCTTGTCCAGCAAACGCTCGCCAAACATCGATTGTTGCTGGCTGCGCTTGGTTCGTGCCGCTTGACGTGCTAAGAATTTGTTCTGGGCTCAAATCTTCATAACCAACACGTGGGGAATTCAGGCCAATAATTCGGTAGTCCAAATCCCTTGGAAAGCCTGATCCATTGATGAGTTCTGAGTAGCTGGACAAAGAACGAAAGAACGGGATCTGACCGAAGTTTCGGGAAATCTTTATGATGGCGTCGTGGGGATCGAATAGATCAGTATTAGTGAAAGTGGCCGCTACAAATCGAACGCAGCGGCGGACGATCCTTTTTTCCTTAGGTTCTTTGAATTGCCCTTCCGACGCGGCCCATCCCACATAGATGAAATCCCAGGGGTTTGGCTGTGATCGGTGCTGAGTTGATCTGGTAAATTCCCTAAAAGCATCTCTGGATCGCTCTTGTAGTATCGCATCAAGGATGTTGTTTCCCTGAACTTGAACACCACTTAGAGTAAGAGCTCTGTCAAGCACGAATGCGATTTTCGGCAGGCGAAAATCTTCCAAAATACTGAAAATGCGTAAAAAATCTGCGATTGCTGCCCGGACCTCTTGGGTGACTTGATCCAAGCACAGGGCCTGCAACGTCAAAACCATATCTTCATACAAGTCAAAGAAATGATGGCTTTGTGATACTCGCAGAACTTCTGCCATCCCAGTTAGCGAAGTTGGAAATTCTCCGATAATGACGTGACGCAGGTAAGTTTTTACTTCTTTTGAAAAGCTAGGGTGTTTCGCGATCCTAGTTTCGGTGGTCGCGGTAAATCGAGAAGCCGTAGTCCTCGACTCATTTCTGACACCTATGTGATATGCAATGTATCCTAATAGACCACGATCGAAGACCGCTCGAGCTTCGGCAACCACCGTCTTCTGCGCTTCAAGCCCAGAAGCTTCGTTTGTCAGTGCAATCCGCAACTGCAAGCTCCACAGACTAACGCCCCATTCGTTTTCGATGGCGTTCAAAACGTCGATAGCTTCTGAGAACTCATCCTGAAGAACGTGTGCACCCACCTGGTCCGCTAGCCTACGAAACTCTCTTAAGGGTTCTTTGTGTCGCTCCAGAACTGCAGTTGCCCATCGAAGCTCGGTGTGCAAGTCAACCGGTTTGGAATCTGCAACACCTGCTAGTTGTTCATAACCTTTTGGCAGGCCTCTTATATCGGTTAACAAGGTCGACTCCTGAGAATCCACCCATGTCATGAACTCTTGAAACTTTTCGGAATGCAGTTTTTCCCTCGCGGCAAAGAAAAGGCTTTTCAGAGAAGTCCAGTACTGTCGCGCAAGCTCGTTGCTTTTCTTGACTTCACTGAAGCCAGTGCTCCGCAACGCAGCAACAATTCCACGATACTGATTCTGTAGCGCTGTAAGGTCAGAAGTTCTTGCCATTGAAAAATAGTACCGTATGTGTTGGAACCTACATCATCTAGAAAATACTGCTGCATACTTGAACACTTATGCAAGCTGCATCAAGGTCTAAAGAAAAAACTTCCAGTTGGACCGAATGCCATTCAAAGCCTTCAACTTTATGCTGTTTCGAATACGCTTTGGCTCGCCAAAGTTGTGCGACTGCCCCAGAAGTTACATATTATCGGTCCGAGTTTCCTCGGGAATGACTGCTTCTGACAAATTTCGCTTGTCTATCGCACCCGCAGTAAACTTCCGCTTTACGCCCTTCTTGGATACCACTTCTATTAAGAACTCCACCTTTCCAACGCCGCCTCTGCCGCGACAGGGTCGGCTTTGATCCTCAAGACAGTCTGTCTGGTCAAACCGGTTTCTCGCGCAATAACTGTGGTTCCTGCCCCTTCAGCTGCCATGGTTTGCACTCGATGCAGGGATTCAGCGTCATAGCTGGGCTTCTTCCCCCTGTACTTCTTTGGGTTGCCCTTGTTGGCCTCTATGCCCGCTCTCTGGGCCTCTTTGGTGGCTTCTGCCTGAGCCTGCGCCGTTGCCGCCATGAAGGCGATCAGCGCGTCTCTCACGGCCATCTGAGTGGGGTCTGTGGTCGCCCCGTCGAAGGTCATGTTGTTGATCACTGTGCGGATGACCACGCCTTTGCGAATGAAATGGCGGATCGTGTCGGTTACGTCCTGATAATTGCGGCCCAAGCGATCCACCCAGCGGACCACAAGGACATCTCCGCGCCGGAGTTTGTCGTCGAGCCTCTTGCCCTCGGGGCGATCAAACAAATGGGTGGAAACGCCCGAGACACCGTGATCCGCGACCACTTCGTCTATCTGGAAACCAGCGGCCTCTGCCTGCGTTCTTTGGTGGTCCAAGTTCTGGTCTGATGTGCTCACGCGGGCGTACAAGATGGTCTGGGACATGGTGCCTCCAAAGTGTCCGTTTGATTTGTGTCCGTTAGAATTGCTGTCCGTTGATATAAGTCAACCTTTTCGGACACCTCTGGCCGTGCTGTTAGCCGTGACCGTTCTGGTATACCCTTGCGGACAAACGAATAAATGTCTCGGGTGAGTCAACCTGTCGCAGCGAGATGGCCCGTTTTGCCTGCTACCCCTGAGAGCAAGGCAATCTATGCAAAGTCGCATACCTGAACGCCTTGCGTGTGCCATAGTAGAAGGACACCGCACCAATGTTCAGACACATAATTAGCCTGCGCCTGTTGGGCCGCTTCAGCGTCTTCTGGGACACTGTCACGATCAGTCAATGGAGAGTGGAGCGCTTGACCGCCCCATGTGGATCCGAGCTGCTGCTATACGCTGGGTGCCTGCGCGTCTACCTAACGCCCGCATCAACCCTTCGCCGCGAGGGTCCACCGGACTAGCAACAGGCTGAGGGCTGCTGCTATGTCGACCCTCAACCGCAAGTCCCCCTGCATCCCAAGAGCGAAGGGGGGCATCAACCGCTGCGCCCTGTAGATAGACTACTCAGATATTCGAGAAAAAATTGGTCTGGCGGTGCGGACCACCAGCTCGTCCTTGGACATATCACCGGAGGCAAATTTCTACTCGCCCATGACGTAGCCGCCGTCCTTGCGGATCCCGGGGAGGACAACGCCAGTCACCCAGTCTTGGAAGGCAAGGGCCGGTGGTTTGTTGGGGCGCATGATCAGCGCGTAGACAGCGCTTTCGTAGACGAGCTTGGGCGGCTTGCCGCGCTTGCCGGTGACGTTCCGGCGAATAAACACGTCTTCTCCAAGGTTAAAGGTGGCGCGTGAGATGTTGGCGATCCCGAGGGCCTTGCTTACGTCCACTGCTAAGAACCAAAGGGCACCGTCGATGGTGGCGACAAGCTCGTCTTGGTCGTTGAAGTCGAACACGTGGTTCACCCTGCGGGCCGAGGCATTCGGCAAGATCGATAGGGGAAAACGCTGCGGCTGCCGACATCGTTCGGCTGCTTGGAGTGCGATCTCCCATTGGCCCCACTTGGCCTTCGCTTCAAGCGGCAAGCCGACCAATACCCACGGAAACTCTGGTGACCAAACCGACAACTGACGGGCTAAATGCTCCATGGGCGATCACTTCGCCAGTGTGCGGCTGTTTTACTTTGCGCCGGACCACAGCCGCTACTCCAGCATTCCAAGGTGATGCGCGGCAGTAACGATCCAACGCCTGTGAAATTGTGGGATAAACCTTTGGGCGACGTCGATAGAACATGTGCTTTTTTCGGGGGTCGGGACGAATGAACTTCGGATTGGTCAGTATGCGCCGCAGTCGCGGCTCGTGACCGCTTCTCGCCCGTTGCAGGAGATTCTCAGCGTATCCAAGCCGTTGGTCAGGCGGAAGGCTGAATAGGATTTCGGCAAGGTACCCGGCCAAATCATAGTCTTCTGTCTGAGTGCGCTTCACTGTTGGACTCGATTGGGCATTGGCCGGATTCTCCTTTCGGTTCGATTTCGTGGACGATGCTTTACGACAGTTGGCAGAACAAAACCGTTTGTTGGACCTGAATTTGAATTCGTCGCCACAGTTGGGGCACTGGGTGAAGCTAGGTTGAATAGTCATGGTGCGTGTTCTTTCTTCCGGCATAGGCTCTATGGGGAGCCCGATATCAGGCAATGAACCCCTACCGTGGTCATCGGAAGCGGGAACGGTCGGACTGTACTGTGTGAATGGGGAATGCGACGGGCGGTTGGTCACCGCTCAAAAGCGTCATCAGTATCTTATAGAAGGACTACATGTGCTGAAGCTTGAGCTGGGTTTTGCACAGGCGGGAGCGGATGCCAGAAAGCTCAGCCCGCCATTGTGGATAGCATGAGGTGCAATGCCACCTCCTCCGCAGGAGAGGGTATCATCGCTCATGTGGATTCTGATGCGGTTTGGCAATGCAGCGAGGCCCATACCTTGGACACTAGACCATGGACCTCCACTGTTGGGGCGATCACTATGGCGGTCTGCATCGCTTGCTCAACTTACAAGGCTCCCCTCCTAGTGGTCTTCCCATCAGTGATAGGATGGCCTCCTGACGGAGGTGGCTGGATGTCCCTAATGTGGTTCCAGCTATAGTGGAGGCATTAGTGGTATGGGGCTTGAGTTGCATCCCAGATGCCCCCCCTTACCCCCCATAGCTCGGTCGATAAGGTGGTCTGGAACGCAGCTCATGTCTTGAGTTTGCAGTTGCCCAGAGAGACCCCCCACAGGTTCTACCTGCAATGGTGGAACATAATCTCAAAAGGCGTCTAGGTATCCTGCATCTCTTAGCGAAACCCATACTTCCTGTTGGGCTTTCGTTAGTTGATCTTCCGTCAGTCCATGGTCGTACACTCTCGACGTAGTCTTATCGCCTTCCCATCCCCCGAGTTCGTGGATCCGGTCTTCAGGCACACCACCGCGCCGCGCAATTGTTCGCCATGTGTGCCGGAAAGAGTGCATGACCAATCGGCCATCAGAATTAGCGCCCAAGGTTGCTCTGCGGTATCGCGTGAACCATTGAGACACCGAATTTGCCTTTTGCGTTGACGGCTTCAATGGCCACTCTGGGAACAGGCGCATGGTGTCTTCAGGAGTTCCCGCCTGCTTCGCCGTGGCCTCCCTAATCCTGTTCTTCAGTAGTCTCTGGGCTTCCTCAACAACCGGCACAAACCGGCGGGCATTGTCAGTTTTACCCTTCGCAATGTCGAACCCTGACCCGTCTGACCGGACATGGCGTAAATGGAGCGATCCAATCTCGTCAGCACGGCAGCCAGTCGCCAGTGCCAACCTGACGATGTCTCCTTCTCGTGAGCCCTGTTGGCGTGTGCCCTCGAACAATGCGGTCACTTCTTCGGGCGTAAATGCCGCTCGACTTTCTTCAGGACGAGGGCGGCTGGCTTTGGTCTTCGGTGTTCCTTTCGTGACAATGTTCCAAGGATTGCGGATTGGCCGTCCGCGTTGGCCGCGAAGGAGCTTTTTGTCCTCAATGGCCCATGCCCATAGTCCTCGAAGGAGGGTCATATGCTTGGCAATGGTCTTCGGTCCTACCTTGGCGACCAATGGCAGATACTGCGTCCGAAAGCGGAATGCGACGTCCGCTGTGATGTCGGGCAATATCGGAGTCTCGGTGTCCAGAAACTTGCTCAGGTGCCTGACGGATGTCTTGACGTCCAGGGCGGTCGTGGTCGCCAGTGGGTCAAAGCCGTACGGGTTTCCTTCGCTCCGGTCCTCCAGATACATCTTGAGAGCGTCAGAGAGGGGCACTGCGCCCTTGAAGACCATTTGTCCGAAGGCTGACGCCTCTCTCTCTTTACCTGCCTCTGCGGCGTGTTCCAGCTTGTCTATGAGGATGTGGTCCAAGCCCTCCGGGTTAGACGACTCAGCCCGCATCGCCCGCCACTCTGCGGCGTTCTCAGGCGTTAGGTCGATGATCTTGCCAACCGTCTTCTTGCCCGCTGACGCCTCTGCTTCGGCCTCTAGTTGTCTGATCTGACCAATCCTGATGTCGCGAACACGAACAGCTTCCGCGTGATTGCGGGTGTTGAGGCCAAGTTTGATTTCTTTCCCGAAAGGGCGTGACGTCCATGGGCTCTCGGTGCCGATCAACACTTCGGGAGTGGCCATTCGTAGCGCGTACCCGCGACCTCTGGGTTTTGTGAGGAACTGCATGTCAGGCGCTCGCGGGCCTGAAGGCGTGTCGTGGGGAGAAATGTGGTCCGTCATGTACCACAGGGTAGGGTGTACTACACCCATTTTCAACTAACGATATCAGTATGTTAGTTGATCTGGCGGAGAGACAGGGATTCGAACCCTGGGTCCCCGTGAAGGGACAACGGTTTTCGAGACCGCCCCGTTCGACCACTCCGGCACCTCTCCGCGGGGGTCTGGGTAGGGGGCGTTTAGCGAGGTTCGGTGCGGCGTGCAACAGGGAAATCGCAGCCCATGAGCAGGTTCTTTCTGAACCGTACGAACGGCCCTTGGATTTCCCGCATGGCGGCCATAGATTCAAGGATGAAACCAAGGGAGCCCCCATGCAGCCGATCCGACAGTCCCTGATGGCCAGTCTGGCCATTCTCTGCCTTGCCACGCCGGTCCGCTCCGCCCCCGTGGACGAGCTGATGCGCGCCGTGCACATCGAGGAGATGATCGAGATCATGCGCACCGAAGGGCTCAACTACGGTGAGGTTCTGGCCCGCGACATGCTGGGGGTGCCGGGCAACGCCGCATGGCAAGCCATGCTCACGCGGATCTACGATACCGAGAAGATGGGAAAGGTGGTGCGCGACACCTTCCGCCGCAGTTTTGGCGAGACGCAGGCCGAACCCCTGATCGATTTCTTCGACAGCGCGCGCGGCGATCAGATTGTTCAGCTTGAGCTCGACGCACGCCGGGCCATGGTCGATGAAGACGTCGAAGCCGCCGCCCGCAGCAGCTTTCAGGATCTCGAAGGCAGCGATGACGAACGGCTGGCGCAGGTCCGCGAATTCATCGCCGCAAATGACCTGATCGAAGCCAATGTGACCGGCGCGATGAATGCTTCGTTCCAGTTCTATCGCGGCCTTGTTGATGGCGGCGCTTTTGTCATGTCGGAGCAGGAGATTCTTGCCGATGTCTGGTCGCAGGAGCCGGAAACCCGCGCGGAGACGCGCGAATGGCTCTTTGCCTACATGCTGCTGGCCTATGGTCCGCTCGAAGATCGCGCCATGGAGGCCTATATCGAGATGTCTTCGACGCCAGAGGGCAAAGCCTTGAACCGCGCGCTCTTTGACGGCTTCAACACCATGTACGACGAGATTTCCTATGCGCTCGGCCTCGCCGTGGCGCAGCAGATGAAGGGCGAGGATCTCTGATCCCGTCCATTGCTGCCTGCGTTCGGCGCGCGCCTGATCCCGGACTGATCTTTTGCACGCCAAACAGGCCCGGCACGTCGGTTTTTTCTGCAAGGCGCGCCCGTTTTGTGCGGCTGCCTGCGACAGGAACAAGGATCCTGCGCCGATTCGATTGGCTCTGCGGGGTGGACTGCGGCCCTGGGAAACAATTCCGATCGAGGGGCCGGGTCGTTTCCTGAACCGTGACCAATGCACAGGATGCTTTCCTGTGAAAGCGGCAAATTTGCGGCTAAACTGGCAAAATCCTTGCACATTCCCTGTGATTGCGGCGGTTTCAAGACTTGTGGGGTTTTGCTCGTGGGCCGGGTAGCTGACCGACCATCACGAGCGTGAACAAGGGAAAAGTCCGTGAGCTATTTTTCGTATTCTTCGTGGGGCGGCTGCAACTATGGCAGCTACTCGTATTCCGGTTGGGGCGGCTCGTCCTATTCTTCTTCGTGGAGCAGCTCCTGGTCGGGCTGGGGCAGCTATTCCGGCGGACACAGCGGCTCGTCCTGGGGCAGCTGGGGCAGCAAGCTCTACAACTGGTCGAGCAAGTATTACGACTGGAAGAGCTGCAACTACAGCTGGGGCGACTCCTCGGGCGAAGACACGATCGGCGGTGAGGACACGGTCAGCCAGGACGATTACATCGAAGGCACCTCCGCCAGCGAAGTGCTCGACGGCGGCGATGGCAATGACACGCTGAAGGCGGGTGAGGGCAGTGATACGCTCTATGGCGGCGCGGGCGACGATGAACTCGTGGGCGGCGACGATCCGGATCAGGCCTACGGCGATCTAGGGTCCGACACGCTTTATGGCGAGCAGGGCAATGACACGCTCAACGGCGGCGACGGCGGCGATGCGCTCTATGGCGGCACCGGCAACGATCTCGTGCAGGGCGGTGTCGGCGACGACACGCTCTACGGCAACGAAGACGATGACACACTTATGGGCTGGGACGGCAACGACTACATGGATGGCGGCGCCGGCAACGACTCGCTGACCGGCGGTCAGGACGAGGACGAAATGTACGGCGGCACCGGCAACGACACGCTCGACGGGCAGGAAGCGGACGATCTGCTTTATGGCGGCGCGGGCAATGACGACATCGGTGGCGGCCTTGGCGACGACAGCCTCTATGGCGAGGATGGCGATGACACGCTGAATGGCGGCGAAGGCTTCGATGTGCTCGAAGGCGGCGAAGGCAACGACACCTACGTGCTGGCCAATGACGGCGGTGGCGATCAGATCGTGGGCTTCGAACAGGGCGTCGACGTGATCGACCTGCGCGACACCGGCATAACCTACGAGGACCTGATGATCAGCACCGATGACGACGGCATCGTGCACCTGTCCTATGATGGCGAGGAACTCGCCAGCTTCGACAACGCCGACGAATCCGAATTCGGCGAGGAAGACTTCCTCTTCGCCTGATCGACGCCGGATTGTCGAAGGCCGGACCGCCACATGCGCGGCCCGGCCTTTTCTTTTGCATTGTGGGCCGGAGCCGCAGGCGATAGAGCGGATCACGCGCCCGCCAGCGACGGCCACCAAGCCATCGGCCGGAGCAGGGGCTTTCCGCCTTGACTTATGCCGAACCCCGGCATAAACGCAGGGCCTCTACGACCGCCCCGACTCCGGGGCGGCTTATGTTTTTGACAACCGTCCCCAAAGGGGCGCGCTGTCCGAGGGCACCAAACGCCGGATCAAACCGGGGCCACAGGACGCGGCAACACGAAGGAAGACGCGCATGTTCGCGGTACTCAAGACCGGCGGCAAGCAATACAAGGTCCAGTCGGGCGATATGCTCCGGGTGGAAAAGCTGGCTGCAGACGCGGGTGAAACCGTTCAGTTCAACGACATCCTGATGCTCGGGGGCGACAAGGTCGTCGTCGGCGCACCGCTGATCGAAGGCGCAGGCGTTCAGGCCGAAGTCGTCGACCAGATCAAGGGTGAGAAGCTGATCCACTTCGTCAAGCGCCGCCGTAAGCACAGCTCGCAGCGCACCAAAGGCCACCGCCAGAAGCTGACCCTGATCAAGATCACCGAGATCCTTGAAGCAGGCGCAGACAAGTCCGGCGTCAAGGCCGCCGTGGGTGCAGGCTCTGTGCCCGGCGCCAAGGCAGCCCCGGCCGCGAAAGCCGCCAAGGCAGACGCCCCCGCCGCAGGCGGTGACGATCTGAGCCAGATCACCGGCGTTGGCCCTGCAGCAGTCAAGAAGCTGAACGAAGCGGGTATCACCACTTTCGCCCAGCTGGCAGCCGTGGACCCCGAGACCTTCGAGGCCACCAAGGTGAAGCCCGAGTGGGTCGACCAGGCCAAGACCCTGGCTTGATAGAGATAGGAGAGTAACTCAATGGCACATAAAAAAGCAGGCGGTTCCTCCCGCAACGGTCGCGACTCCGCAGGGCGTCGCCTCGGCGTGAAACTGTATGGCGGTCAGGCCGCGATCCCGGGCAACATCATCGTGCGTCAGCGCGGCACCAAGTTTTGGCCGGGCGCGGGCGTTGGCATGGGCAAGGATCACACGATCTTTGCAACCGTTGACGGCGCCGTGACCTTCCACAAGGGCCTCAAGGGCCGCACCTTTATTTCGGTTCTGCCAGTGGCGGAGGCCGCAGAATAAGCCGTCCTTAAGGTTTGAAAGACACAAAGGGGATCGGCGGGAAAGCCGGTCCCCTTTTTCGTTTCTGGTACTCGCGTTCTGGTGGTCCTGCCTAGGCCGGACACCGCCTTCGTGCACGGCATTGTCCGCACACGGGGCAAGGACACCGAAGCCCGGCCTGCCCATTGCACAGGAGGAGCGTGCAAATGAGTATTGATAGTTTGGAAAAACAGCCGCAGATCACCGCTGATCGGTTCGACCTGCGGCAGGTGCGCCGGTCCGACATGGGCTTGATCGACCACTACGCGGGCGATGAACGCGTGGCCCGAATGACCACGTCGATTCCGCATCCGCTGCCGCCAGGCGCGTCCGAGGCCTTCGTTACCCGCTCGACCGCCGCCGAACGCGACACCATGGTCTGGGCGCTGGATGGCACGCGGGCGGATGGGCCGGAACTGATGGGCATCATGACGCTGAAGATCATGGACAAGGCGCAATCCGAGCTGAGCTACTGGATCGCGCCGCCGTTCTGGAACACCGGCCTTGCCTCCGACGCCGCAAAGGCGCTGGTCGCGGCGAATCCGCTTGGCAACGAGACCCTGTTTGCCTGCTCGTTTCAGGACAACCCGGCCTCGGCGCGGGTTCTGGTGAATTGCGGGTTCGAGTACATCGGCGATGCCGAGGCCTATTCGGTCGCCCGCGCGGCCAAGGTGCCAACCTGGACCTATATCAACCGACTGACCTGACATCGCCTCGCCGGGGTGCGGGGCAGAGCCCCGCCCTACGGCCCCTCCGGCTCTGTGACCGCCCATCGGCACAATCCCTTCCGTGCGTAGGGCGGGGGTATACCCCCGCACCCGCGGCCAAGAGCAGATCCTGCCATGATCCTGACCACACCCCGCCTGACCCTTCGCCCGCTGCACCGTTCGGACGTGATGGCGCTGACCGACGGGCTGGATGATTTCGAGGTCTCGCGCGGGCTGGCGGTCTTTGCGCATCCCGACCGCTCCTGCCATGCGGCGCACTGCACCACGGACACCCGCGCCAACAGCCAACAGCTGCGCGCCACCACGCGCCACGGCGGCGCGGTGCCCGGCACAATCGGCATCAAACGCGGATTTCGGCTTCCGGCTCGCCCGCGCGGCCCGGCGGCAGGGCATCGCGACGGAGGCGGGCGCGGCGCTGTTTGCGCATCACTGCGGCAGCGGCCCGATGCCGCCGCCGCTGCGCACGAGCCATCACGTCGGAAACCCGCGCTCCGCCGGGGTCTTGCGCAAACGCGGCTTCGCGATCACTGGCGAGGGTGGCCCCGTCACGCCGCTGTCGACGGGCAAACCGGTGCCCCTGGTCCTGCTCACATTGAGCCGCGAGGCCTGGGAAAATGCACCGGTTTACGAAATCTGACGCGAGGTCAGCCGCAAACCGGGCGCATCCGGCAGACAGGATCCGAATTTTGTACCAAACTCGGCGAGAATCGTACCAAATGCTGGTTAATGCGTCCGGCAGAATGGTTAACATCCGGAACAGCGTTGTGGTGGCGCGGTGGCGGGCCACAAGACTTGCCCGTTGCGCGACGACCGAACGCGCCATTACCCCTGCGCGCGCCGCGTTAAACAGCGCCGCTTGAGGCCTGCGTTAATCCCGGATACACCGCGCGAAACACTGAGAAAGCCAGTCCCATGAAGTTCCTCGATCTCTGCAAGGTCTACATCCGCTCCGGCGCGGGCGGCAACGGCTGCATCTCCTTCCGCCGTGAAAAATTCATCGAATACGGCGGTCCCGACGGCGGCGACGGCGGCAAGGGCGGCAACGTCTGGGCCGAGGCGGTGGACGGGCTGAATACCCTCATCGACTTTCGCTATCAGCAGCACTGGTTTGCCAAGAACGGGCAGGGCGGCATGGGGCGCAACCGCACCGGCTCCGATGGCGATGACATCGTGCTAAGGGTTCCTGTTGGAACGGAAATCCTCGAAGAGGATGAGGATACCGTGGTCGCGGACCTGACCGAGCTGGGCCAGCGCGTGCTGCTCGCGCGCGGCGGCAATGGCGGCTGGGGCAACCTGCACTTCAAGACCTCCACCAACCAGGCCCCGCGCCGCGCCAACCCCGGTCAGGACGCGGTCGAGCGCACGCTCTGGCTGCGCCTGAAGCTGATCGCGGACGTCGGCCTCGTGGGCCTGCCCAACGCGGGAAAATCCACCTTCCTCGCCGCCACTTCCAACGCCCGGCCGAAGATCGCCGATTATCCCTTCACCACGCTGCATCCGAACCTCGGCGTCGTCGGGGTGGACAACACCGAATTCGTAGTCGCCGACATCCCCGGCCTCATCGAAGGCGCGCATGAGGGCCGTGGCCTGGGGGATATTTTCCTTGGCCATGTCGAGCGCTCGGCGGTGCTTCTGCATCTGATCGACGGCACCTCCGGGACGTTGATCGAAGACTATCAGACCATCGTGGACGAACTTGAAGCCTACGGCGCGGGGCTGGCGGACAAGCCGCGTGTCACCGTCCTCAACAAGATTGATGCGCTGGATGACGAGGAGCGGGTGTTCCTCAAAGATGAGCTTGAAAACGCTGGCGCGTCTGATGTGATGCTGATGTCCGGCGCCTCCAAGGAAGGCGTGACCGAGGTGCTCCGTGCCTTGCGTCCGCATGTCAGCGCGCTGCGCGCGGCAGAGGCCCGCGAGATGCGCGGGGAGGACGAGGACGGAACATGGACGCCCTGAGCGCGGCACGGCGCATCGTCGTCAAGATCGGCTCGGCGCTGCTTGTCGATCGCGAAACGGGCGCGCTCCGCAGTCAATGGCTGCATGCCATGGCGCAGGATGTGGCGGCCCTGAAACAGCGCGGCGCGGATGTGGTTCTGGTCTCGTCCGGCTCCATCGCGCTTGGGCGCGGGGTGCTGCAGTTGCCGCCGACCGCCTTGCCGCTTGAGCAAAGCCAGGCCGCCGCAGCCGTCGGGCAGATCCGCCTTGCCCGAGCTTACGAAGAGGCGCTCGCGCCGCACGGGCTGACTACGGCGCAGGTGCTGCTGACGCTTGAGGATACGGCGGACCGTCGCCGCTATCTCAACGCCCGCGCCACGTTCGATACGTTGCTGGGCTTTGGCGCGGTGCCGATCGTCAATGAGAACGACACCGTCGCGACGGACGAGATCCGCTATGGCGACAATGATCGCCTGGCCGCGCAGATCGCCGTCACGGTTGGGGCCGATGCGCTGATCCTGCTGTCGGATGTCGATGGCCTCTATACCGGCAACCCGTCCACCGATGCCGCCGCCACGCGGTTTGACGAAGTGACGGAAATCACGCCGGAGATCGAGGCGATGGCCGGGGATGCAGGGTCTGGCCTTTCGAAAGGCGGCATGAAGACCAAGCTGATGGCGGCCAAGACGGCCACCGCCTCCGGATGCGCCATGGCGATTTGCCATGGCTTTGAAAACCACCCGTTGAAGCGCCTCGCCGAAGGCGCGCCGGCCACCTGGTTCACCCCGCAGCTCGACCCGCATGCGGCGCGCAAACGCTGGATCGCGGCGATGAAACCGCGCGGCATCGTCGAGGTGGACGAGGGCGCGGCGCGCGCCTTGACCTCGGGCAAATCCCTGCTGCCGGCCGGGCTGCGCGCGGTGGTGGGCGATTTTGGACGTGGCGATCCGGTTTCGATCCGCATTGTCGGTGGCGGGCGCACGCTGGGGCAGGGGCTGAGCCGCTATACCAGCAAAGAGGCCCGTGCCATCGCCGGTCACCACAGCGCCGAAATCGAAGAGTTGCTCGGCTATCCGGGCCGCGCCGTTCTGATCCACCGCGACGACATGGCCCTTTAACGCTGGCCTGAAGCTGTCCGGTTCTCTAATTTACCGATACCCAAACTCGAAAAAGCGAGACACGTCATGAAAGACCTGACCGACATTCCCGCCCTCATGCAGGACATCGGGACGCGCGCCAAGGCCGCGTCACAGGAGCTTGCTTTTGCACCAGCGGCGGCCAGGCAAACGGCGCTGGAGGCGGCTGCGGAGGCCGTCTGGACCCGCCGCGCCGAGATCATCGAGGCCAATGCGAAGGACATGGAATATGGCCGGGACAAGGGGTTGTCGGACGCAATGCTGGATCGTTTGATGCTGGACGAGGCGCGTATCCAGGGCATCGTCGACGGGCTGCGCGCCGTGGCGGCGCAGGACGATCCCGTGGGCGCCATCATCGACGAATGGGACCAGCCCACTGGCCTGCACATCCAGCGCGTGCGCACGCCGCTTGGCGTCATCGGCGTAATCTATGAAAGCCGCCCCAACGTGACGGCCGACGCCGGGGCGCTGTGCCTGAAGGCGGGCAATGCGGTGATCCTGCGCGGTGGCTCTGAG
Source organism: Pacificoceanicola niger (assembly GCF_048553275.1). NCBI lineage: Bacteria > Pseudomonadati > Pseudomonadota > Alphaproteobacteria > Rhodobacterales > Roseobacteraceae > Pacificoceanicola > Pacificoceanicola niger. The sequence goes on along the minus strand of NZ_JBLZMW010000012.1, from coordinate 71,723 downwards.
AGCTTTCACAGCTCCGGGGTGATCCATGAGTGCCTCGTGGAAGGTCTGCGCGCCGCGCATCTGCCGGAGGATGCGATCCAGAGGGTGCCGACGCGGGACCGCACCGCGGTGCAGGAAATGCTCAAGATGACCGCCTATATCGACGTGATCGTGCCGCGCGGGGGCAAGGGCCTTGTCGGACTGGTGCAGCGCGAGGCGCGTGTGCCGGTCTTTGCGCACCTCGAAGGCATCGTGCATATCTATGTCGACAAGGAGGCCGACCCGGTCAAATCGCTTGCGGTGGTGATGAATGCCAAGACCCGCCGCACCGGGATCTGTGGCTCGGCGGAATGCCTGCTGATCCACCGCGACGTGCTGGACACCATAGGGCAGGGGCTGATCCGGGCGCTGCTTGAAGCGGGTGTCGAAGTCCGGGGCGACGAGGCGCTGCAAACCATCGAAGGCGTCAAACCGGCGGATGAGAGCGATTGGGGCTGCGAGTATCTCGACATGATCATCGCGGCGAAGGTGGTGGACGACATCGACGCGGCGATCGCTCACATCAACCATTACAGCTCCAGCCATACGGATTGCATCCTGACTGAGGATGACGCGGCAGCCGCCCGCTTCTTCCAGCGGCTCGACAGTGCCATCCTGATGCGCAACGTCTCGACCCAGTTCGCCGATGGGGGCGAGTTCGGCATGGGCGCGGAGATCGGCATCGCCACCGGCAAGATGCACGCGCGCGGTCCGGTCGGTGCGATGCAACTGACCAGTTTCAAGTATCAGGTCTCCGGAGACGGCACGATCCGCAAATAACCGTTTGCCCAATCAATGAAACACCCGGCGCTGCCCCTTTGCGCCGGGTGTCGTGGTGTCTGCCTGTCACCGAACTCGTAACCGTCAGTGCAGGATTTCCAGCCTCAGGCTGTTCTCGCCATGGTGCACGCGCACGGTCCGGCCGGTATCCTGCGTCAGGCAGGCCAGCATGGCGAATTGCACCTTGTCGGCGGTGATTTCCTCTGGTCCCGGTCCGCCGCTGAGATGCGCCCAGAGCGGTGCGACCACGTTCAGACGCGGTCCGGTGGCGCCAATGGACCAACCGACCTCGCCGCGTTCATGGCGCACGTTGCCGCCCTGGGGCAGGGCCGCCTCGCAGCACAGATGCGCAAGGAAGGCGAGCTGCACCTCGGTGCGCAGGATATCCTTGGTGGGGCGCCACTCGGCCTTCACCCGGGCACCGCGCGTCAGATCGTTGAAGATGGCGCGAATCTCCCGCTCTCCCATCATCTGCGTATCGGCGGCGCTGCCGAAGGCGACGCGGAAGAAGCGGATGCGCGCGGCGGCGTTGGCACAGCTGTCGCGGATCAGTTCCAGTTCGGGCATGTCGCTGCTGAACCCCGAAAGATCCAGCAGCTCCAACCCGTTCTGTATGGCCCCGACCGGGCTGATCAGGTCATGGCACAGACGCGACCCTACCAAGGAGGCAAGAGTGGCACTATCTTTGGTCATCAAGAGGCTCCGCTCGAAAGGACTGTTTTATGGACGAGCTCAATTCATTTCTTGAACCCGGCATGCTGGTCACGCACCCTGATGAACCCGACTGGGGCATTGGACAGGTGCAGTCCAATATCAGCGGGAAAGTCACGGTCAACTTCCGAGAGGAAGGCAAGGTCGTGATCGATGGTGGCCAGATCATCTTAATCCCAGTGTATAACGAAAATTAACGATCACAAGTTTAAGAAGTATTAACGTCGATATTGGTCGGTAACCATTGTGACGCGCGGTCATGGCATTGTGATCCGGGCGGACGCTGCCTAGAAGTGCGGCGAAAAGAGCCACGGGAGCCGGATTGATGGCAAACAGTGAGCAGAGCTTTGCGGTGGAACTTGCCGCTGACGAAGCCGCCGTCCGCGAGGCACAGCGCCTGCGCTACGATGTGTTCGTCGAGGAACTCGGCGGCGACGGCGCGTTGGTGGATCATGAGCAGCGGCTCGAACAGGACCGGTTCGATCCTTTTTTTGATCATCTTATGGTGCGGGATCTTGCGCGCGGCAATGCGGTTGTCGGTGTCTATCGCCTGCTGAGGGACGATCAGGCGCATGCGGCCGGACAGTTCTATTCCGAGGATGAATATGACCTGACCCCGCTGCGCGCCTCGAAGCGCAAGTTGTTGGAATTGGGTCGATCTTGCCTGCATCCGGAGTATCGCGGCGGCCCTGCGATGTTCCATCTGTGGCAAGGGCTGGCGGATTATGTCCTTCGGCACGAGATCGAGATTCTCTTTGGCGTGGCGAGCTTTCACGGCACCGATCCAGCCGCGCTCGCCGCGCCCCTATCGCTCTTGCATCACCGCCATCTTGCGCCGCCGGCCCTTCGGGTGCGCGCACGGCAGTTTCAGAACATGGACTTGATCCCCGAGGCCGACCTCGACCGGCGCGCGGCCATGCTTGATATACCGGCCCTGATCAAGGCGTATTTGCGGCTTGGGGGCACCGTGGGCGAGGGCGCGTTTGTCGACCATGCCTTCAACACCACGGACATCTGCCTTGTCATGGACACGGAGCGCATGAACGCGCGGCAGCGCGGTCTTTATGTTCGGGACGGCGGCGCATGAGCACATGGGACGGCCCGCCGCCACCGCCACAGCCGCGGTTCGGCATGAAAAACTGGGCGCTCGTCGTGCTGCGCGGCGTGCCGATGGCGTTTGTCGTGTTTGGCGGCCTGGGGTTGCTCTTGCTGGTCCGGATGATTGAGCGGCCACTTTTTGGCATGGACCGGCCAGTTACTCCCTGGATCACGCTTGGCGTCTGCCGGACTGTTCTGGCGCTCTTGGGTCTGCGCGTGGAAACCCAGGGAACCTTCCTCAGACAGCCGGGCGCAATCGTCGCCAATCATGCGTCATGGCTGGATATCTTCGTTCTGAACAGCCGAAAGTGCGTCTACTTCGTGTCCAAGGCGGAGGTCGCCGGTTGGCCGGGCATCGGCTGGCTGGCGCGGGCGACAGGCACGGTCTTCATCAAGCGCGATCGCCGCGAAGCGCGAAAGCAAACCGAGGTGTTCGAAGAGCGGCTGATGCATGGACACAAGCTGCTGTTCTTTCCCGAGGGAACCTCGACGGACGGGCGCCGGGTGCTGCCCTTCAAGACCACGCTCTTCGCGGCCTTCTTCTCGGATAAGCTGCGGCATGAAATGCACATTCAGGCGGTCAGCGTCCGTTACCGGGCGCCCGAGGGCGCGCCGGAGGCGTTTTACGGCTGGTGGGGGGAGATGGATTTCGGCGGCTCCCTGCTGACCATGCTGGGCACGCCGCGCCACGGCATGGTTCGGTTGATCTATCACACGCCGGTGCGCGTGGACGACTTCCCGAATCGCAAGAGCTTGGCGGCGCAGGTGGAATCGCAGCTACGTCAGGGGTTTGACCTGCCGGACGACTGAGCGCACTGGCTTAGGTCATCGCCGCGCAGAGGGTCTTCAACGTGGTCAGCGGGTCTTCGGTGGACCAGATTTCCTCGCCGATGGCAAAGAAGTCCGTCATCGGGGTGAGTGTGCGGATGCGCGCTTCGGTCAGGCCGCCTTCGGCGACCACGGGCACCTCGACCATCTCCGACCACCAGCCAAAGAGATCGTCATCCGCCGTCCCGCCATCGCCTAGCGTGCCGGAGACGGGCCCGAAGGAGACGTAATCCGCGCCAGCCTCGCCCGCGCTCAGCCCCTCATGCCGCGACTGGCGGCACCATGCGCCAACGATGGCATCGGGGCCAAGCGTCTTGCGGGCGGCGCGCACGGAGCGCGCGCCATCGGTCAGATGAACCCCGTCAAGACCGAGCCGCTGCGAGAGCACAACATGCGTGTCGATGACCAGCGCCACATCAAAGCGGTGCGCCACCTCGCGCACCGCGTCGGCGGCGCGGGTCAGCGTGTCTTCGTCGCGGGTGGCAAGGCTGAGACGCAGGCATGCGATCTCCTGCCCCTCGATCACGCGGGCCAGTTGCCCCGGAAAGCTGCCAAGATCGAACACCGGCGGCGTAACGAGATAGATCTGGGGGGCATCCTCGGCGCTCATGGACTGTCTCCTGTGCTTTGCGTGGTGTTTCGTTTATCGCGGGGCTTCGCCTTTGACCATGGGGTATTGCGCCTTTCCTGCCGGGTGCGGTGGCTTGCGAAATCGCGCCGCTCCGCTTAGGGGAAGCCGGAGAACAGGAGTGACCCATGCCCACCGACACGCCCCAGCCCAACTTTGTCCTTGTCCGTCCGCAGATGGGCGAAAACATCGGCGCGGCGGCGCGGGCGATGTGGAATTTCTCGCTCGACCGGATGCGGCTCGTCGCGCCGCGCGATGGCTGGCCCAACCCGAGCGCCAATGCCATGGCCAGCGGCGCGGGGCGGCTTCTGGACGAGGCGCAGCAGTTCGAGGATATCGCCGGGGCGGTCTCGGACTGCACCTATGTTTTTGCCACAACGGCGCGTTCGCGCGATCTGACCAAACCGGTTTACAGCCCCGAAGAGGCCATGCGCGAGGCCGCGCGGCGCATCGGCGATGGACAGAAAGTCGCCATCCTGTTCGGACCGGAACGAGCCGGGATGGAAAACGAGGACATCGCACAGGCCAATGCGATCATCTCCGTACCGGTCAATCCGCAGTTCGCCTCGCTTAACCTGGCGCAATGCGTGTTGCTCTGTGCCTATGAATGGCAACGGGCAAGCGCCGAGGTCGTGCCCCTGCGCGAGGAACTGGCGGGCACCGACTGGGCCGCGGTGCAGGAGGTCGATCACCTGTCGCGCCATTATGAAGAGCGGCTGGAAGAGGCGGGTTTTTTCTATCCCGCGCACAAGGCGGGCAGCATGAAGCTCAACCTGCGCAACCTGTGGAGCCGCCTGCCGCTCACCCGGGCAGACGTGCAGATGCTGCATGGCATCATGCGCCAGATGGTGCGCTGGAAAGAGCATCAGGCTGTGGCGGCAAAAGACACGTCCAACGACAAGGAGCCGGACTGAACGCAGGGGATCTGCATCCAGTCCGGCACGGCTGACCGTCAGGGAGGCAGAACGGTCAGTATGAGTTGCCGTGGCTGTGGCCGTGTTTTGGCTTCGGCTTGTAGCCCTGGCCGCAGGCGTGATCCTGCAGGTACTTCGCCGAAACCCAATAATACCTTTGGTTGTATGACACCTTCGCCCAGCCGTGTGTGTAGGCCTGTACGTGGACCCGCGTGCAGGGCTGGAACGTGCCGATCACATGGTAATTGGTGCCCGGACCGGAGCGCGCATTGAGCGTCACGCCGCTGTCGATCCAATAGGGCGTGGCAACGGCGGGTGCGGCGCAAAGCGTGGCAGAAACGGCGAGAGCGGCGGCGGTCAGGAAACGGGACATCGGGAAAATCCTTGTGTGATCCGGAGGGGGTAAATCGGGTGCGGTTATCGAAAAGCCATGACCCAAGCCTAGGCCCCGGCTTGCTGCGGCGTAAGTCCGGAATGTCTGACTGCGGTATTCCTGACTTCCCTGCCTGCGTCATGGCGTCCCGGCGCTTGCAGCGGCTCGCTGGCGGCACTACTGTCACCGGCGAATTTGGAGGCAGGACATGGCGGAAAAACGCAAGCTTTTCGAGGAAGTGGGCGGGCAAGCCCCAAAGGAGCGCGCGGCGCCCAAAGGGGGCATGATCGACGCCGGACGGCGTGGTGCCCGTGGGGCCATCCGGCTTTGGCTGATGCTGCTGTTCGCGCTTGTCGTGGTGATGATCGGGGTGGGCGGTCTGACGCGTCTGACCGACAGCGGCCTGTCGATCACCGAATGGAAACCGGTGACCGGGGCGCTGCCGCCGATGGATGCCGCGACATGGGAAGCGGAGTTCGACAAATACCGCCAGATCCCCGAATATCAGTTGCAGAACAAAGGCATGAGCCTTGCCGAGTTCAAGTTCATCTACTGGTGGGAATGGGGCCACCGACAGCTTGGGCGGACCATTGGCCTGGTCTGGGCGATCGGGTTCTTCGGCTTTCTGCTGGCACGTCAGATCCCGACCGGCTGGACCGGACGTCTGCTTGGCCTTGGTGCGCTTGGCGGCTTGCAGGGCGCGGTCGGCTGGTGGATGGTATCCTCCGGGCTTGGCGGTCAGATGCTGGATGTGGCCTCCTACCGGCTGGCCACGCACCTTGGTCTTGCCTTTGTCATCCTGGGGTTCATCGCATGGTACATCTATGCGCTGGACCGCGACGAGCGCGCCTTGATGCAGGCACGCCGCGAGGCGGAGCCAAAGCTCTTCTCGATCTCCACCGGGCTGCTGCATCTCGCGTTCGTGCAAATCCTGCTCGGCGCTTTGGTGGCGGGCATCGACGCGGGCCGCAACTATCCGAGCTGGCCGCTGATGGAAGGGGGGCTCTGGCCGTCCGACATGTTTATCGAAACGCCGGTCTGGCGCAATTTCTTCGAAAACCCTGGGCTGGTTCAGTTCATGCACCGGATGGTCGGCTATCTTCTGCTGGTCTTTGGCGTGGTGGTCTGGCTGCGCGGACGCAAGTCCCCGAATGCGGACACGCGGTTCCGGTTCAACGCGGTCTTTGCCATGCTCCTCGTTCAGGTTGCAATTGGTATCGTTACGGTTGTATACGCCGCTCCGTTGGAGATCGCGCTTCCGCATCAGGTGGGGGCAGTGATCCTCTGGGCATTGATCCTGCGGGCCCGTTTTTCGGCTCGTTATCCGAAGAAACAATCCGTACGGGGAGGCATCTGACCGATGCAGGCATTTGACGAGTTGATGGCGTTTCAGCGCGAAACCGAAGCGCTGAGCCAGGTTGCGGGACGCCTGGGGTGGGACCAGGAAACCATGATGCCCCGCGGCGCGGCCGAGCAGCGCAGCGACGAGATGGCGGCGATGGAAACCGTGCTGCACGCGCGGCGGGAGGCGCCGCAGATCGGCGAATGGCTCGCGGCGATCGACGCCGGTGCGCTTGACGCTGAAAAGCAGGCGCAACTGCGTCACATCCGCCGCGCCCATGAGCGCGCTACCAAGGTGCCCGCGCGGCTTGCGGCCGAGCTGGCACGGATGATCAGCCGTGCGCATGTGACCTGGGCCGAGGCGCGCGCCGATGATGATTACGCGGCCTTTGCGCCGGTGCTATCCGACGTGATCGCACTGCGCCGCGAAGAGGCGCAGGCGCTCGCCGGGGACGGCGACATATATGATGCCTTGCTCGACGATTACGAACCTGGCGCCAAGGGGAGCGATCTGGACTCCATGTTCGGCGCCCTGCGGCCACGGCTTGTGGCGCTGCGCGAGGCGGTGCTTGACCGTCCGGCACCCAAGGGGCTGACCGGGACGTTCGATGAGAGTGGGCAGATGAAGCTGACCCGGCAGGTGGCGCGCGCCTTTGGCTATGACTTCAAGCGCGGCCGCGTTGACAAGGCTGTGCATCCTTTCAGCTCCGGCAGCGGCGACGATGTGCGCATCACCACCCGCACAAATGCGCTTGACCCGTTTGGCTGTCTGTACTCGACGATCCACGAGGTCGGCCACGCCAGCTATGAACAGAACATCAATCCGGGCTACCGCATGACACCGCTGGGCCGGGGCGTCTCAATGGGGGTTCACGAAAGCCAGAGCCGGATTTTCGAGAACCAGATCGGGCGGTCCCGGGCGTTCACCGGATGGCTCTATGCGCGGATGCGCGACACTTTCGGTGATTTTGGCATCGCGGATGAAGATGCGTTTTATGCCGCCGTGAACGAGGTGAAGAACGGCTATATCCGGACCGAGGCGGACGAGGTGCAGTACAACCTTCACGTGCTGCTGCGGTTCGATCTGGAGCGTGCTCTGATCCGGGACGCTCTGGCCGTGGCCGACCTGGAGGCGGCGTGGAATGACCGCTTCAAGGCTGATTTCGGCTTTGCCGTGGACAAGCCGTCGGACGGGGTCTTGCAGGATGTGCATTGGTCAGCGGGGCTGTTTGGCTACTTCCCGACCTATTCACTGGGCAATGTGTATGCCGGATGCCTGAATGAATGCCTGCGCGCGGCGGTGCCGGATCTCGATGACCGGCTTGCCGAGGGCGATACCAAACCGGCGACGGATTGGCTTCGCGAGAACCTGCAGACCCATGGTGGTCTTTATGAGCCGCGCGAGGTCATCACCAAGGCCTGCGGCGGCAAGGCGCCGACCGAAGCGCCGCTTCTGGATTATCTCGAAGCGAAGTTCGGGGCGCTTTACGGCGTTTGACCCTCCGGGACGTGCGGCGCTGGTCTGCGTCGCACGCCGCCCTTACAAGAGCGCCATGCGTTCCGCGCGTTCGGGATCCGGGAAGGGCCGATAAAGGCCGAAATCCGCGTTTGATATCTGATCGTGCACGGCACGGTAGAGTTTGTCGATCTCTTCGTCCTGGCCGCCGAGCGTGCGAAACGCCTGATCCAGCATCGACATGTCCTCCACCGCGATCTGCAGCAGGAAATCGCGATGATTGTCCGACGCAAGGTTCAGTTTGCGCCGGTAAAGCTGCCAGTCGAGAATGACGCCCTTGCCCTTCAGATGACCCATCCAGTCGTCCAGCGCCTTGGCGAACTTCAGTGCGACCCCGTCATTGCGCAGGTCGATCATGCATGTGTAGAGATTCATCCGGCATCCTCCGTTTCACGCGGAGTATCGCGCAGGGAGGTTTAAGATCGGTTTAGCGACGTCTCTGACTTTCGCCAGACGGCCCTTGTCGCACCAAACGCAAACGAGGGCGCCGAAGCGCCCCCGATGACTGACCTGTAGATGTCAAACAGGCGATCATTCCTCGACCGCGCCGTCCTCTTCCTCATCGCCCTGATCGGCGATCCAGGCGACGGAGACGACCTCCTCGTTTTTGCCGGTGTTGAACACCCGTACACCGCCCGCGCTGCGCGAGCGGAAGGAGATGCCATCGACGGGCACCCGGATCGACTGGCCGGTGGAGGTGGCCAGCATGATCTGATCGTCCATTTCGACCGGGAAGGAAGCCACGATGTCGCCGCCGCGCATGGATTTCTCCCAGGCGGTCACACCGAGCCCGCCACGGCCGCGCACCGGGTAATCATGCGAGGACGACAGCTTGCCCAGACCCTTGGCGGTGATCGTCAGGATCAGGTTTTCGGCTGCGGACATCTCCGCGTAGCGCTCCTGCGCCAGCGGCGCGTCGGCGTTGCCGTCCTCGTCGCTGACGGCTTCGGCCTCGTCGGACAGTCCGGCCATGGCACGGCGCATCTTGAGATAGCTTGCCCGCTCATCGCTCTCGGCCTCGAAGTGGCGGATCACCGACATCGAAACGACCTCGTCGCCATTGTTCAGCCGCACGCCGCGCACCCCGGTTGAGTTGCGCGAGTTGAAGACACGCACGTCCGGCACTGGGAAGCGGATAGCGCGGCCCGAGTTGGTGATCAGCATCACGTCATCGTCTTCGGAGCAGATGCGCGCGTCGATCAGGCTCATACCGTCCTCATCGAACTTCATCGCGATCTTGCCGTTCGATTTCACGTTGGTGAAGTCCGACAGACGGTTGCGGCGCACCGATCCCTTGTTGGTAGCGAACACGATCTGCAGATCATCCCATTCGGTCTCGGCCCGGTCCACGGGCATGATCGCCGCCACGGAGACCCCGGTCGGGATCGGCAGGATGTTGACGATTGCCTTGCCTTTCGATGTGCGGCCACCGAGCGGCAAGCGCCAGGTCTTGAGCTTGTAGGCCATGCCATCGGTGGTGAAGAACAACAGCTGCGTATGGGTGTTGGCGACGAACAGGTTCGTCACAACATCGTCATCCTTCATGGTCCCGCCCGAGAGTCCCTTGCCGCCACGCTTCTGCGCACGGAAGTCGGCCAGAGCAGTGCGCTTGATCCAGCCGCCGGCGGTGACGGTCACCACCATGTCTTCGCGCTCGATCAGGTCTTCATCGTCCATGTCACCGGACCAGTCGATAATCTGCGTGCGGCGCGGCACGGCGAAATCATCGCGCACCTGCTTCATCTCGTTGGAGATGATCTCCATGATGCGCTCGCGGCTCGACAGGATGTCGAGGTAGTCCTTGATCTTGGCCGCCAGCTCTTCAAGCTCGTCTGTGACTTCCTTGACGCCCAGCTGCGTGAGGCGCTGCAGCCGCAGATCGAGGATGGCGCGGGCCTGCGTTTCCGACAGGTTATAGGTGCCATCGTCGTTGGCCTTGTGGGTCGGATCGTCGATCAGCGCGATATAGGGCAGGATCTCCTCGGCGGGCCAGCGACGCTCCATCAGCTTTTCGCGCGCTTCGGCGGCGTCGGCAGAGGAACGGATGGTCGCCACCACCTCGTCCACGTTTGCGACAGCCACAGCCAGACCGCACAGAACATGCGAGCGTTCCCGCGCCTTGCGCAGCAGATAAGCGGTGCGGCGGGCGATGACCTCTTCACGGAAGTCGATGAAGGCGGTGAGGAAGGCGCGCAACGTCAGCTGCTCCGGCTTGCCGCCATTCAGCGCCAGCATGTTGCAGCCAAAATAGGTCTGCATCGGGGTAAACCGGTAAAGCTGGTTCAGTACCACCTCGGCGGTGGCATCGCGCTTCAGCTCGATCACCACGCGTACGCCGTCACGGTCGGATTCGTCCTGAACGTGGGCGATCCCTTCGATCTTTTTGTCGCGCGCGGCCTCGGCGATGCGCTCAATCATCGTCGCCTTGTTCACCTGGTAGGGGATCTCGTCGATGATGATCGCCCAGCGATCCTTGCGGATCTCTTCGATCTTGGTCTTGGCCCGGACAATGACGCTGCCGCGGCCTTCAAGATAGGCTTTGCGCGCGCCGGAGCGGCCAAGGATGACGCCCCCGGTGGGGAAATCCGGTGCCGGAATGTATTCGATCAGATCCTCGGACGACAGGTCCGGGTTCTCCATCAGCGCAAGCGTCGCGTCGATCACCTCGCCTAGGTTGTGCGGTGGAATACGCGTCGCCATGCCCACGGCGATGCCCTCGGCCCCATTGACCAGAACGTTCGGATAGCGCGCCGGCAGAACCGTCGGTTCCATGCGTTCGTTGGCATAGTTCGGGACGAAATCGACGGTCTCCTTGTCGATGTCCTCAAGCAGCGCCTCGGCCGACTTTTGCAGGCGGGATTCGGTGTAACGATAGGCGGCGGGCGGATCGCCATCCATGGAGCCGAAGTTGCCCTGACCGTCGATCAGGGGCAGCGACATGGAGAAGTCCTGTGCCATCCGAACCAGAGCGTCGTAGACGGCACTGTCACCGTGGGGGTGGTAGCGGCCCATCACGTCGCCCACGGCCGTCGCGCATTTGCGATAGGGCTTGGCGCGGGTCTGGCCGTTTTCCCACAGCGTATAAAGAATGCGTCTGTGCACAGGTTTTAGCCCGTCGCGCAGATCGGGAATCGCACGGCTTACAATCACGCTCATGGCGTAATCGAGATAGCTGTTCTTCATCTCGTTTTCGATCGAGATCGAAGGTCCGCTGTGCGGAGCGATATTTTTTTCTTCGTTATCAGGGGGTTCGGGCGTGTCGCTCACGGGTGTGGCCTGTCCGTTGGAGTGCTATATCTAGTTGCCATCGGTTATAACCCAGACAAGTTGTAGGGTGCAATGGTAGCGGCCCCTGCGCCATTGGCAGCCACGAGGTTGCCCTGCTAACATCCTGTTTTTATTGAAAAGTAAAGATTCTTTGCGCAGGCTGTTCTTACAGAGCAAAAAACGTCTGAGGAACTGCAATGCAGGAAAGCGAAACCGAGCTGATGCTCAAGGGGTACGGGCTGACCACTGCGGAATTCTTCTACCATATGCCGGACTATGCCCATGTGTTGAACACTTTCGTCTGGCAGGAGTATGATCTCGCCCCGGATCATCCGCGATTGTTCAAATTCATCGAATTTTGGCAGGACGAGATCGAGGGTCCGCTGCACTCCGTCCGCTTTACCCACCGGAAGATGATCTCGCCGGGCGAGTGGCGCAACGTGGTGGGGGAATTCACCTACGGGTCCGGCAAGTTTCACTAAAGGCTGAACACCCCTGTCCGCGCGGCCGCGTGGAGGGGGAGACCCCTCCACCAGGTGGTCAGGGAATGATGCGGGTGTATTTCACGCCTTCCAGCGTCGCGCCAAGGCGCAGTCCGCTCTGGCCAAAAATCACCGCTATGACCGGGGCAAGCGAGGTGGTGGTCTCCGCCGAAAGGGTCTCGCCGCGTTCCGGCGTGGCATAAAGGATATTCGCGCCAGCCGCATAGCCGCCGGACCGTCGGAAGGTCTGCAGCGCGTCATTGGTCATGAAGAACAGCACGTGGCTGTACTGTTGTCCGCCGATCTGCAGCCCGCCGGACGCCTTGGTCAGCGAGTAGTAATCCACCGTCGCGCCGCCCACGCGCAGCGCGCCGCGGCCATAGCCGCCGCCAAAGCCCAGACCGGCCTCGGTGACCAGCGGCATCACCAACATGCCGGTCGACTTCGCCGCGAGATCGCGCGTGGCCGGATAATCCGCGTAAAGCTGGCTCAGGGTGGTGTCCACCCGGGCGTCGATCGTGGCCGGGCCGCGGCCGCCAACACCGTTGCCGCAGGCGGCCAGAAGGGGCAGGGCGCCGAGGCCCAGGATCGTGGTGCGTCTTGAGATTGTCATGTCACTGCTCGTTCTTATTGTGCGAATGGTCTTGCAAAAGCCTCAGATCCGGCTGTTCCGCCGGTTGACACTCTCTATAGGCCTAAAACACGGAGTTGTCACCATAGTGTGTTGGCTTTGGGCGGTATGGCGCCGGGGCCCGAGCCGGGACAAGGCCGCTCCGGGAGGGCCGCCCGGCCGAGTGCTCAGCCTTGCAGAACCCGTGCCGCAGCCGGGGCAAAATAGGTCAGAACGCCGTCACATCCGGCACGTTTGAAGGCCATAAGGCTTTCCATCATCACCCGCTCGCCATCGAGCCAGCCGCGCTCCCCGGCGCCCGCCAGCATCGCGTATTCGCCGGACACCTGATAGGCGAAGGTCGGTGCGCCGAACATGTCCTTGGCGCGGCGGCAGATGTCGAGATAGGGCATGCCCGGCTTGACCATGATCATGTCGGCGCCCTCGCTGAGATCACGGTGGATAAGGCGCATGGCCTCGTCGGAATTGCCGGGATCCTGTTGATAGGTCTTCTTGTCGCCTTGCAAAGCGCCGGATGCGCCGACCGCATCGCGGAAGGGGCCATAAAAGGCGCTGGCATATTTCGCGGCATAGCTCAAAAGCATGACATTTTGATGCCCCGCGCTCTCCAGCGCGCCACGCAGCGCGCCGATGCGTCCGTCCATCATATCGGATGGGCCGATAATGTCGGCTCCGGCGTCGGCCTGCGACAACGCCTGTTTCACAAGCGCCTCAACCGTGCGGTCATTGACGATCTCGCCGTCCTCGACAAATCCATCGTGGCCATTGATGTTGTAGGGATCGAGCGCCACATCGGTCATCACCGCCATGTCCGGCACCGCGGCCTTGATGGCGCGGGTGGCTTGGTTCGACAGATTCTCGGGGTTCCACGCTTCCGCGCAATCCTCTGTTTTCAAAGATGGATCGGTGTAGGGGAACAGGCAGATCGCCGGAATGCCGAGCGCATGGGCCTCCTTCGCCGCTTCCACCACCTTGTCGACCGAGAGCCGGTTCACGCCGGGCATCGAGTGGATCGGTTCGACAATCCCCTCACCGTCGCGCACGAACACCGGCCAGATGAAGTCAGCGGGGCTCAGCGTGGTCTCCTGCACCAGGGCCCGGATGGCGGGTGTGCGGCGCAGGCGCCGCAGACGTGTGGCAGGAAAAGCGGCAATTGTCGGCTTCATGGGGCTCGGTCCTTGTAAACGCGCTCTTTGGGTGGCATGGAAAAGCCGCTCCCACAAGACCCGCGCTGGCAATTTTGCGCCATGCGGCCGCAGCAGAAAGAACGAACAGCTTGGACTGGTACAGCACCGTTTTCGAAGTCATCGACATGCGCTCCTTTTCGAACCTTTGGTTCTGGATCGTTTTGGCGGTGGTCTGGTCCTCCGCGTCGCATTGGGTGCTGGGCGTGCCCTTCGACATGGTGGCGCGGGCGCGGCGGCAAGGCGGTCAAGCTGAAAAGGATCTCGAAGACCTTGTCCGGATCAACACCAACCGCTTGATTTTCATCGCAGAAGAGGCGGGCCTGTGGATCACCGCCATCGGCTCGGCGATGCTGACGGCTTTGATGGTGCTGGGCTTCGTTTATGAAATCGAGATGGCGCAGGCGTTGTTTCTGCTGTCCTTTCCGATGACCTTGGTGGGGCTTTTGAGCCTGTTCTCCTCGCGCCGGATTCAGGGCGGTGAAGGAGCGGGCGAGGCGCTTTGGAGACGGCTGCGCATTCATCGCACCATCGTGCAGTTCATCGGCATGCTGTCGATCTTCTGTACCGCGCTCTGGGGCATGTTCCAGAACATGTCGGCGCATATCCTGCACTGACCGCTTCGGGATTGACGCCGGACGCCCTGCGGGCCATTTCAGGCTGCATGGCACAGAACAGCATCACGATCGGCGGCGCGCCCGAGGGCTTTGACGCAACCCTGCTCCTCAAGGAGATGGCCAAGGCGCAAGGCCCGGTCATCCACGTGGCGCGCGATGACAAACGGCTTGCGGCGATGCGCGATGCGCTGGCGTTTTTTGCGCCTCAGGTGCCTGTGATGGCCTTCCCGGCGTGGGACTGTCTGCCGTATGACCGGGTCTCCCCGAATGCCGATATTTCCGCCGCCCGCATGGCGACGCTGGCGGGGCTCGTGCACGGAATGCCGGGGCAGTACATATTGCTGACGACGCTCTCTGCCGCGTCGCAGTATCTGCCCGCGCGTGAGGTTCTGAAGGAAGCGGCCTTTGCCGCCCGCGTTGGCGACCGGGTCAACGAAAGCGATTTGCGCAACTTCCTCGTGCGCATGGGGTTTTCACAGGCGCCCACGGTGATGGAACCGGGCGATTATGCCATCCGCGGCGGTATTATCGACATCTTCCCGCCGGGCAGTGGCGGTCCCGTCCGGCTCGACTTCTTCGGTGATATTCTGGATGGCGCGCGGCGCTTCGATCCCGCGACCCAGCGCACGACGGAAACGCTTGATTTCATTGAATTGGCTCCGGTTTCGGAGGTGATCCTCGACGAGGCCGCGATCACGCGCTTCCGGCAAAACTACCGCATCGAATTTGGCGCGGCAGGCACCGACGATCCGCTCTATGAGGCGGTCAGCGCGGGGCGCAAACATCAGGGGATCGAGCATTGGCTGCCGTTCTTCCACGCGCGGCTGGAGACGCTGTTCGACTATCTGCCCGGTACGCCGGTGGTGATGGATGATCAGCTGACCCCGGCGCGGTTGTCGCGGTGGGATAGTATTGTTGACCAATACGAGACGCGCCGTCTTGCCATGTCCCAGAAAAAGACAATGGGCAGCAGCGTTTACAAGCCGATCCCGCCGGATCAGCTGTACCTGGACGATGCGGCGTGGATGACGGCCCTGGGGGATCGGCGCTCTGTTCAGTTGCATCCGTTGCCGCAGGCCAGCGGGCCGGGTGTCGTGGACGCGGGCGGGCGCATCGGGCGGTCGTTCTCGCCAGAGCGGCAACAGGAAACAGTGAGCCTTTTCGGTGCTTTGGCGGCGCATATTAAGGCAAAGATGCAAGACGGGCCGGTGCTGATCGCATCCTATTCGGAAGGCGCGCGGGAGCGGTTGACCGGGTTGATCGAGGACGAGGGCCTGGCCGAGGCGATCCCGATCCGGGATGGCACGCGCATCGGAAAACGCGGGCTTCATCTGGCGATCTGGGCGCTGGAGGCGGGGTTCGAGGCGCCGTTTGAGAAAGGGCGCCTGACGGTCATCTCCGAGCAGGACGTGCTCGGCGACCGACTTATTCGCCAGCCTAGGAAAAAGCGGCGCGCGGAGAACTTCCTGACCGAAACCCAGAGCCTGACGCCCGGCGATCTGGTGGTGCATGTGGACCACGGGATCGGGCGTTATCAGGGGCTGGAGGTGATCACGGCAGCGGGCGCGGCACATGAGTGCATCGCGCTGGAATATGCCGAGAACGCAAAGCTTTACCTGCCGGTCGAGAACATCGAACTGCTGTCGAAATACGGCCACGAAGAGGGGCTTCTGGACCGGCTGGGGGGCGGCGCGTGGCAGGCGAAAAAGGCCAAGCTCAAGGAGCGCATCCGCGAGATGGCGGACAAGCTCATCCGGATTGCAGCCGAGCGGGCATTGCGCAAGGCGCCGATCATGGACCCGCCGCCGGGGGCCTACGAGAGCTTCTCGGCGCGGTTTCCCTATCAGGAAACCGACGATCAGTTGACGGCGATTTCGGATGTGATGACCGATATGCATTCGGGCCAGCCAATGGATCGGCTGATCTGTGGCGACGTCGGGTTCGGCAAGACCGAGGTGGCGATGCGCGCGGCCTTTGTCGCGGCAATGAGCGGCGTTCAGGTGGCGGTGATCGCGCCAACGACGCTGCTGGCGCGGCAGCACTACAAGTCATTTGCTGAACGATTCCGGGGGTTTCCACTGCAGGTTTCACCCTTGTCGCGGTTTGTCGGCAGCAAGCAGGCGGGGCTGACGCGGGAGGGGATCTCGCGCGGAACGGTGGATATTGCCGTGGGCACCCACGCGCTGTTGGCCAAGGGGATCCGGTTTCAGAATCTGGGTCTGTTGATCATCGACGAGGAGCAGCACTTTGGCGTGCAGCACAAGGAACGGCTGAAACAGCTTCGCAGCGATATTCACGTTCTGACGCTGACCGCGACGCCGATTCCACGCACGCTGCAGCTGAGCCTGACCGGGGTGCGGGACCTGTCGATCATCGGCACGCCGCCGGTGGATCGCCTGGCGATCCGGACCTATGTAAGCGAGTTTGACCCGGTCACCATACGCGAGGCTCTGTTAAGGGAACATTACCGGGGCGGGCAGTCTTTCTATGTTGTCCCGCGCATTAGCGATCTGCCTGAAATCGAAGAGTTTTTGCGCGAGCAGATGCCGGAGATCACCTATGTGATCGCGCATGGGCAGATGGCGGCGGGGGAGCTGGATGAACGGATGAATGCCTTTTACGATGGTAAATATGACGTGCTTCTGGCGACGACCATCGTGGAATCCGGGCTCGATATTCCGACCGCCAACACCATGGTGGTGCACCGTGCGGACATGTTCGGCCTGAGCCAGCTTTACCAGATCCGGGGACGGGTAGGCCGTTCGAAAACAAGGGCTTATGCCTACCTGACCACCAAGCCGCGCACCAAGCTGACGACCACGGCGGAAAAGCGGCTGCGGGTCCTGGGCAGCCTCGACACGCTGGGTGCGGGGTTTAACCTTGCCAGTCAGGATCTCGACATTCGTGGGGCGGGCAATCTGCTTGGAGAAGAGCAGTCCGGGCAGATGCGGGATGTGGGCTATGAGCTTTACCAGTCGATGCTGGAGGAGGCGATTGCCAAGATCCGCAGCGGCCAGATGGAGGGGCTTTCGGAGCCGGACGAGCAATGGGCGCCGCAGATCAATCTTGGCGTTCCTGTATTGATTCCAGAGGATTACGTGCCGGACCTCGATGTGCGTCTGGGGCTGTATCGCAGGCTGTCGGGCTTGACCACGAAGGTCGAGCTGGAAGGCTTTGCCGCCGAATTGATCGACCGGTTTGGCAAACTGCCTCGGGAGGTGAATACGCTGCTTTTGGTGGTGCGGATCAAGGCGATGTGCAAGCGCGCCAGCATTGCGAAACTCGATGGCGGACCGAAGGGAGCGACGATCCAGTTCCACAATGACAAATTCCCGAAGCCCGAAGGCCTTGTCGATTTTATCAAGAAACAGAATGGCTTGGCCAAGATCAAGGACAACAAGATCGTGGTGCGGCGGGATTGGACGAGCGAGAAAGCGAAAATCCAGGGCGCCTTTGCCATTGCCCGCGATCTCGCCGAGGCGGCGGGAACGGTTAAGCGCCGCACGGAGAAGACCTGAGCCCGGGGCGGTTAACGCAGCGTGCGCTCAGGTTAAGGCAACGACCGGTGTCGTTGCCGGGGTCTATCTTGTGTGTTGGGCGCGGCCAAGCACAGCGGGTTAAGAGAAATTAACCGCGCGAGGCATGTCGTTAACCGGCGAATGGTACGATTCGGGTCGAGTTTTGTACCAATTCCAGAAGATGAATGTTTCGTGGTCCCGGTACCATCGCCCTTTCCGGCCCGATCGACAAAAAACCTGGTTAATGCCGCAATAAAAAGCCCCGGCTTGCGAGCCGGGGCTGTGTTTCGATCCGAACGGATGGCGATGTTCTTGAAAGACACCGGTCCGGACATCTTCAAAGTGGTTCGATCAGCGCGGCAGCGCAGCGGCCTCGCGCGCGAGCTCTTCGATGGCTTTCCAGTCGCCTTTCAGAACGAGGTCCTTCGGCGCGACCCAGCTGCCGCCGCAGCACAGCACGTTGGAGAGCGACAGGTAATCGCCGACGTTTTTCATTGATACGCCGCCGGTGGGGCAGAATTTCACCTGCGGGATCGGCGCGCCGATGGCGCCGAGCGCCTTCGACCCGCCATTGGCCTCCGCCGGGAAGAACTTCTGCACGGTGTAGCCGCGTTCGAGCAGGCGCATGACCTCGGAGGAGGTGGCCGCGCCGGGCAGGAGCGGCAGGTCGGCCTCTTCGCAGGCACTCAGGATCGTGTCCGTGGCGCCGGGGGAGACGCCGAATTTCGCACCGGCCTCGACCGCCTTTCGCACGTCCGTCGGGGTCAGGAGCGTGCCCGCGCCGACAACCCCGCCTTCGACCTTGGACATTTCGGCGATGACGTCGAGCGCGGCCGGGGTGCGCAGGGTGACTTCGAGCACCGGCAAGCCGCCCGCGACCAGCGCTTCGGCGAGCGGGCGGGCGTGTGATGCGTCATCGACCACGAGGACCGGGATGACCGGGGCGAGCTTGCAGAGTTTTTCGGATTGGATGCTGGCGTCTGCGGCAGTGATCATGACGGTACCTTTGTGCTTGTCCCGGAGGACGGATGCCTCCGGCGGGAGTATTTGTCAAAGAGAAGAAACGGGGGACTAGACCACCACGGCGGCGCCATTCGAGGACAGGCCGACGTTTTCGCGGAAGGCGGCGAAAAGCTCGCGTCCGACACCGTGACCGTTGCCGGTGAGGTCCGCTGTCACGGGCGTGCGGCTGTCGAAGTCTTCGGCGAGACAGTCGATGGTGCCTTTTACAGCGTCGACGCGCAGGATGTCGCCGTCCCTGAGGCGGGCGAGCGGACCGCCCTTGGAGGCTTCGGGCGAGATGTGGATGGCGGCGGGCACCTTTCCGCTCGCGCCGGACATGCGGCCATCGGTGACGAGGGCGACCTTGAGGCCGCGATCCTGCAGCACGGCAAGGGTGGGCGTGAGGCCGTGCAATTCGGGCATGCCGTTGGAGCTTGGCCCCTGGAAGCGGACGACGACGACGGTGTCGCCGGTGAATTCGCCGTTCTTGAAGGCGGTCTTGACGCTGTCCTGATCCTGGAAAATGCGGGCCGGGGCTTCGATGACCTGGCGTTCGGGTGCGACGGCGGAGACTTTCATCATGCCGTGGCCGAGATTCCCATCGAGTTGCTTGAGGCCGCCGGTGGGCTGGAACGGATCGGACACCGGGCGCAGGATCTTGTCATTTTCCGTGACGCGCGGGCCATCGACCCATGTGGCGCGGCCCTCGGTCAGGCGCGGTTCCTGCCGGTAGTGCGTCAGGCCGTCGCCCATGACGGTGCTGACGTCCTCGTGCAGCAGGCCGTTGTCGAGCAGTTCGGAGATCATGTACTGCAGGCCGCCCGCGGCGTGGAAGTGGTTCACGTCGGCGAGGCCGTTGGGGTAGACCTTGGCCATCAGGGGCGTCGCGTTGGAGATCTCGTCGAAGTCTTCGAGTTCGAGCACGATGCCAGCGGCGCGGGCCATGGCGGGCAGGTGCAGGACGAGGTTGGTCGAGCCGCCGGTGGCCATGAGGCCGACCATGCCGTTGACGAAGGCTTTTGCGTTCAGGATTTCGCTCACCGGGCGGTAGTCGTTGCCGAGGTTGGTGATTTCCAGCGCGCGTTTTGCCCCCGCCGTCGTGAGCGCGTCGCGCAGGGGGGTATTTGGGTTGACGAAGGAGGCGCCGGGCAGATGCAGGCCCATGAATTCCATCAACATCTGGTTGGTGTTGGCGGTGCCGTAGAAGGTGCAGGTGCCGGGGCTGTGGTAGGAGGCCATTTCGGCCTTCATCAGCTCATCGCGGCCGATCTCTCCGGTTGCAAACTGTTGGCGAACCTTGGATTTTTCGTCGTTCGGGATGCCGGATGGCATGGGGCCGGCAGGCAGGAAGATACCGGGTATATAGCCGAAGGTTGCGGCGCCGATGATCAGTCCGGGAACGATCTTGTCACAAACACCGAGGTAGATGGCGGCGTCGAAGACGTTGTGCGAGAGCGCGACGCCGGTGGCAAGAGCGATCACGTCGCGGGAGAAGAGCGAGAGTTCCATGCCGACCTGGCCTTGGGTGATGCCGTCGCACATGGCGGGCACGCCGCCGGCGACCTGTGCGGTGCCGCCGTTTTCGCGGGCAGTCTGACGGATCAGCTCCGGGAAGCGCTCGAACGGCTGGTGGGCGGAGAGCATGTCATTGTAGGCTGTGACGATACCGAGGTTCGGGGCCTGGCTGGTGGCCAGGGTGTCCTGATCCTGCGTCATCGCCGCGTAGGCGTGGGCCTGATTGCCACAGGTGAGGTGCGCGCGGCGGGGGCCTTCCTCTGCGGCGCGGCGCATGCGGTCGAGATAGGTGCTGCGAAGCGGCTCGGAGCGCTCTTCGATGCGGGATGTGACGCGGGCGATGGTGTCGTTCAGCGGCATGATGGGCCTCCTTGCGGGCGTGGGCGGGCGCCGTTGCGTGGCATTTGTCTTCACTTAGCGCAGTTAGCGCTAACGGTAAAGGGTGTGTTGCGCTTTGGTGCGCAGGCTTGCGCCGCTTTGCCCCTTCTCAAGTCAGGCAAAGCAGGGTAACCCACCGCCATGAGCGATACCCCTGAACGCCCCGTCCTCCGCCTGAAACCCAAAGCCAACGCCCGCGCGATCCGCCGTGGCGCGCCATGGGTGTTTGATAACGAATTGGTCATGGACCGGCGCTCGCGCGGGATTGCCCCCGGAACGATTGCCCGGCTGGAGGACAATGAGCGCGAGCCTTTGGGCGTTGTCGCGGTCAATCCGGTGTCGAAGATCGTGGCGCGGATGCTGGATCGCGACGCGGAGGCGGTGATCGACCGTGCCTGGCTGGAGCGCAAGTTGCACAAGGCGCTGGAGATGCGCGAACGGGTCTATGCTGCGCCCTTCTACCGCCTGATCCATGCGGAGGCGGATGGGATGCCCGGCGTGATCATCGACCGTTTCGGGGATGTCGCGGTGGTGCAGCCGAACGCGGCCTGGGCCGAGGTTTTTCTCGATGATCTGACCGAAGCCCTGATGGCGGTGACCGGTGTGCGCTGTGTGATGAAGAACGCGGGCGGGCGCGGGCGTACGCTCGAAGGGCTTGATGATGTGGACGTCGTGCTGCGTGGGACCGCGCCGGATGCTGCGGTGCCTGTCGAGATGAACGGCGCGACCTATATGGCGGATCTGACCGGCGGGCAGAAAACCGGTCTGTTTTTTGACCAGCGCGAGAACCATGCCTTTGCGGCGCGGCTGGCGGCGGATTCGCGGGTGCTGGATGTGTTCAGCCATGTGGGCGGCTTTGCGCTGGCCGCGCTGGCGGGCGGGGCGGCGCAGGCTCTGGCGGTGGATGGCTCCGCGCCCGCGCTGGCGTTGGCCGAAGAGGGCGCGCGGCGCATGGGGGCGTCCGAGCGTTTCGCCACGCGGCAGGGCGATGCCTTCGATGTGCTGACGGCCATGCAGGACGAGGGCGAGACCTTCGGGCTCGTGGTCTGTGATCCGCCCGCCTTTGCACCGAACAAACCGGCGCTAGACCGGGGCTTGCGGGCCTATGAGCGGGTGGCGCGGCTGGCGGCGCCGCTGGTGGCCGAGGATGGCTACCTGGTGCTGTGTTCCTGCTCGCATGCGGCGGATTTGTCAGCCTTTACCGGGGCTTGCCTGCGCGGCATCGGGCGGGCCGGCCGGCGCGCGCAGCTGATCCATACCGGACAGGCGGGGCCGGATCATCCGCTGCTGCCGCAACTGGCCGAAAGCGGCTATCTCAAGGCGCTGTTCTTCCGGCTGTGAAGGTCCTGCTCGACACCTGCGTCCTGTTTCCCACGGTGATGCGGGAGATGTTGCTGGGCGCGGCCCGGCAGGGTCTCTACGAGCCGCTTTGGTCGGCACGCATTCTGGAGGAATGGGCGCGGGCGGCGCGCAAGCTTGGCCCCGGCGGCGAGGCGCAGGCGCGGGGCGAGATCGCGCTGGTGTCCTCGGCCTGGCCGAAGGCGGTAGTGACGTGGAAACCCTCGCTTGAGGACCGGCTCTGGCTGCCGGACCCGGCGGACACGCATGTGCTGGCGGCAGCGATCTCAGGCTCAGCTGACCTGCTTATCACGTTGAACAATAAAGATTTCCCCGGTCAGATCCTGGCCGAAGAAGGGCTGAGCCGGGCCGATCCGGATGGATTCCTGCACGGGCTTTGGCAAGGCGCGCCAGAGGCGCTGGAGCATGTGGGGGACGCGGTTCTGGCCGAGGCGCGGCGGCTGTCCGGCGAGGATTGGCACATGCGGCCCTTGCTTAAAAAGGCACGGCTGCCGCGGTTGGCCAAAGCGCTCGGGTAAGTCTGTGCCGCTGGCTCTGCGCGGCCCGTAACGACCGTTCACGCTTGTGAAATCGGGGTGTAACGCGGCTATGCCGGTGCGGCGCTGACTGCTAAGCGAGAGGATGTTCGTCCTTCCGGAGCTGCTGCAAATGCCTGTCATTCTTATTCTTTTTGGTCTGATCCTTGCCGCGAGCTTTGCCTTTGCGCCGCGCCGCGCCAGTCTTGACGGTTTTTTCGGAGGCCGGAGCGCGGATGGGGCTGCGCCGGGGCTGTGGACGCTGGCGCTGAGCCAGGTGACGACCTGGATTTTCGCGCGGTCGCTGATGAATTCGGCCATCCTTGGCTATTTCTACGGGATCGCGGGCGTGCTGGCCTATACCGCGTATTACGCGTCGTTCCTGACTGGCGCTTTCGTCGTGGCACGGCTTCGGCGCGCGGGCGCGCGGAGCGTTCAGGACTGGCTGGGCGCGCAGTTCGGGGGCGCCGGGCAGGGCGCTTACAACCTTGTGATCTCGCTTCGGCTGTTGTCGGAGGTCTTTGCAAACCTGCTGGTTGTCGGGCTGATTTTCGGCGCGCTGTATGAGGGCAGCGGCCCGGCGGCGATCGTCATCGTGGCTGTGCTGGCGCTGGCCTATTCTGCCTGGGGTGGGTTGAGCGCGGCGCTGCGCACGGATGTGCTGCAAATGGCGCTGTTCCTCGTGGTGTTTGGCGCGGCCTTTGTTGCCCTGCTGCTGAGTCCGGGTTTTTCTCTTGGCGCGGCGTTGAGCGCGCCGGGGACATCGGGGGGCTACACCGGCTGGGTGCTGCTCGCGGTGGCGGCGCTGCAGGTGTTTTCCTACCCGGTGCACGACCCGGTGATGATGGATCGCGGCTTTCTGGCGGATGAGAAAACCACGCAGGCGTCCTTCCTGCATGCATTCTGGATCTCTGTGATGTGTATTTTCGGCTTTGGGCTTTTCGGTATCGAAGCCAGCTTGCGCGGCGCGGCTTACGAAGGCGAATTGATCGGAACATGGGCACAGATGTTCCCCGGCTGGCTATTTGCGGCGTTGATGCTGTCGCTGCTGGTTTCGGCTTTGTCGACGCTTGATTCGGCGCTGGCCTCGGCGGCGCGGCTGGTGGTCGAGGAATTGCGGCTCGCACCGCGCAGCTTGATGGGCGGGCGGCTGGTGATGGTGGTTTTCGCCCTGGCAGGAACGGCGCTGACGCTTTGGGGCAATCAAAGCCTGTTTGACGCGGTGGCGGTGAGCGGCACTGCGAGCCTGTTCCTGACGCCGGTGTTGATCGTCGGGTTGGTGTTGCGGCGCAGGGTGGCGCGCTGGTCCTACATGCTGGCCTGGGGGGCGGCGATGCTCGGGGCGGCGGCCTATTTCGCGCGGTCCGCGCCCGTCGTGGCGGCGCTGCTGCCGGAGGGTCACAAATACGAACAGCTGCTGGTCATCTGCGTGGCGGTTCTGTTGGTCGGTTTTGCCGCGGTTCTCGCAGGCGCGCGCAGGGTTGCGGTGGCTTCGCGCGGCTGATAGCTGTTCTGCGCAAAACCCGATGGTTTCTCTCGGGAAGGCTGCGAGGACAGGTTTGACAGCGCCCAATATCCCCCCACGTCTGGAAATTCGCAATCTTGTCCGCAACTTCGAGGGCAGAGCGGTTGTGGATAACGTTTCTCTGGCGATCGAGCCGGGCAATGTCATGTGTTTGCTGGGGCCATCCGGCTGCGGTAAATCCACGACGCTGCGGATGATCGCCGGGGTTGATATGCAGGACAGCGGCAGCATTTATCTCGACGGCAAACTGGTGTGCGACACGGTTTTTCGGGTTCCGCCGGAGCGGCGCTCCATCGGGCTGATGTTTCAGGACTTCGCGCTCTTCCCGCATTTGACGGTCGGGCAGAACGTGGCGTTTGGCCTGAAGGGGTCCGGATCGGAAAAACGCCGCAGGGCCAAGGCCTTACTGGACAGAGTTGGTCTGGCGCATTTCATCGACGAATACCCGCATCAGCTATCTGGTGGGGAGCAGCAACGGGTTGCTCTGGCGCGGGCGCTGGCGCCGAAACCACGGGTGATGCTGATGGACGAGCCGTTCTCCGGCCTCGACAATCGCCTGCGCGATGGCATTCGGGATGAGACCCTTGACCTGCTCAAGGAGGAGGGCGCGAGCGTTCTTCTGGTCACCCATGAGCCGGAAGAGGCCATGCGTATGGCGGATGAGATCGCATTGATGCGCGATGGAAAGATCGTCCAGCAAGGGGCGCCCTACAACATCTACAACGCCCCGGCGGACCGCGAAGCGGTTGCATTTTTCAGTGATATCAATGTTCTACGCGGCAAAGTTAAAGGCGCGCTGGTGGCGACGCCCTTTGGGGCCTTTCTGGCTCCGGGCGTGGCCGATGGCACCGAGGTGGAAATCGTCTTCCGCCCGCAGCATGTGAGCATCGACTTTGACCGCAGCGGCAAAGGACCAAACCCGACGGTCCTGGCCGGAACGCCGGCGCGGGGCCTGGTCGAGCGGGCCCGTTTCATGGGCTCCGAAAGCCTTGTCGAGTTTCGCATGGATCACGATCAGGAGGTGCTGCGCGCAACCGTTCCGAACGTCTTCCTGCCCAAGCCCGGAACCCCGATGTGGCTCACGGTGCGTCGCGACAGGTGCTTTATTTATCCTTTTAAGTCATAGACTTTTGTCGGCTTCTTGAAGCTTTGCATGAAGGTTGTCGAGGATCGCAACGCGGATTGACGAGGCCAGTCCGATATCGGGATCCCGCGCTTCGTCAATGCGGGCGGCAAGCTCGTTCAGAGCGAGGCCTTCCGCCTTTGCCATAGCGCGGAACGCCTTCCAGAAGGCATCTTCCAAAGAGACAGAGGTCCGGTGTCCACGCAGCGTCAAGGACCGTTTCACCGGCCGACCGCTCATTCCTTTTCGTGCCCGTCAAGATCACGTTTTGTCTTTTTAATCAGAGCCTTGGACAGCGTTTTTTGCGCTTTGCTTAAACCGTATTTCGCGGCATTCGCATCCGCTGCGCGGCGTTTGTCGTCGCGGGATTTCTGCTTGCGGACTTGGTTCAGGTTCACGACTTTGCTCATGCCGCGATCTTACAACAAAACAGGCCCGGTGGAAGACCGGACCTGCTGTTTCTTCTCGTCAGAACGACGTCGGGGGAGCGCGGTGGGCCGGCCTACCGCGCCCGTGCCGACAATTCAGTCCTTCGGGCCGATCATATCCTCAGGGCGCACAACACGGTCAAAGGTCTCCGCATCGACAAACCCGAGGGCGATGGCTTCTTCCTTGAGGGTGGTGCCGTTCTTGTGCGCGGTCTTGGCAACCTTCGTCGCGTTGTCGTAGCCGATGGTGGGTGCGAGGGCGGTGACCAGCATGAGCGATTCCTGCATGAGCTTCTGGATGCGCGGCTTGTTGGCCTCGATCCCCATGAGCATCCGCTCGGTGAAGCTGTCCGCCACGTCGCCCAAGAGCTGGATTGACTGGAGCAGGTTGTAGCTCATCATCGGGTTGTAGACGTTCAGCTCGAAGTGGCCCTGCGATCCGGCGAATTTGATCGCGGCGTCGTTGCCCATGACGTGGGCGGCGACCTGGGTCATGGCTTCGGCCTGGGTCGGATTGACCTTGCCCGGCATGATCGAGGAGCCCGGTTCATTCTCCGGCAGGATGAGCTCGCCAAGGCCGGAGCGCGGGCCGGAGCCAAGGAAGCGGATGTCATTGGCGATCTTGTACATCGCGCCCGCGACGGTGGCCAAGGCGCCGGACATGAAGACCATGGCGTCATGCGCGGCGAGCGATTCGAACTTGTTCGGCGCGGTGATGAAGGGCAGGTCGGTGATCTCGGCCATATTGGCCGCCACGGTCTCGCCCCAGCCTTTCCTGGTGTTCAGGCCGGTGCCGACGGCGGTGCCGCCCTGGGCCAGCTCGTAGATGCCGGGCAGGGCCATCTCGACGCGCTTGATGCCGTTGCGGATCTGCGCGGCATAGCCGCCGAATTCCTGGCCGAGCGTCAGGGGCGTGGCGTCCTGCGTGTGGGTGCGGCCGATCTTGATAATGTCCTTGAACTCTTCGGACTTGGCTTCCAGCCCCTCGGCCAGTTTGGTCAGGCCGGGCATCAGGATGTCCCGCACGGTCATCGCGGTGGCGATGTGCATGGCGGTGGGGAAGGTGTCGTTGGACGACTGACCCATGTTGCAATGGTCGTTCGGGTGGACCGGGGACTTGGAGCCGATCTCGCCGCCGAGGATTTCAATCGCGCGGTTGGCGATGACCTCGTTGGCGTTCATGTTGCTCTGTGTGCCCGAGCCGGTTTGCCAGACGACCAGAGGGAAATTGTCGTCGAACTTGCCGTCGATGACTTCGCCTGCGGCCTCGACGATGGCCTCGCCGAGCTTGGCGTCGAGGGCGCCGGAGGCCATGTTGGCCTGGGCGCAGGCCTTCTTGATCACGCCGAGTGCGCGGACGATGGCGACCGGTTGCTTTTCCCAGCCGATGGGGAAATTCATGATCGAGCGCTGCGTCTGCGCGCCCCAGTATTTCTCGGAAGGCACCTCAAGGGGGCCAAAGCTGTCGGTCTCGGTACGGGTTGCGGTCACGGGGGATCCTCCTCGCCAAAGTCGCAAAAGATGGGCTTGGTTTCTCTTAGCGACTGCGGCGGGAAAAACAAGGCGGTATACCGTGGGATACCGTTAACATTGACCGTAAGACCGGGCAATTGGACGCAGCAGGCGCGATTACTTGCGGAATCGGTCGAGGCTGACCACTTCGGCGTCACGCTGCTTTGGCTCGTCCGGGGCCTCATCGCCACCGCCGTCGGGATCGTCCGGGGGCGTGTCGTCCTCGTCTTCGCTTTCCTGGCTCTCGAAGCGCAGGCCGAACTCCACGGAGGGATCGACGAATGTCTTGATGGCATCATAGGGGATGTAAAGCCGCTCGGGCGCGTCGCCGAAATTAAGCGACACGGCAAAGCCCTCGTCCGAGACGTCGAGATCGTCGAACCAGTGTTGCATCACCACGGTCATCTCTCCGGGATAGCGGTCCGACAACCAATCGGCCAGCTCCGCATCGGGGTGCGCGGTGTCGAAGGTGATGAAGAAATGATGATCTCCGGGCAGGCCTTTCTCGCGCACGCCTTCCAGAACTTCCTGGATCAGGCCGCGCATGGCGCGGTGCATGAGCCTTCCGTAATCAATTCCGCCGGACATTCTGTAGCCTCTTTCCGTTTGGCCTCAGCATATTGAATATGACGGCGAGTAAAAGAGCAAGTTTACACCAATGCGCCCAAAGTGGCTGCAGTGGCGCAGCCTGCCAATGCAAGGGGCACATTTCCGCGTTTGTGTGACAGGATCAGCCCGGCGAGGGCGATCAGCGGGAGCGGTGCGAGATGGAGTGTCTGAAGGACGGGCAGGGCGCCGAAGCCGGTTTGAATCAGGCGGCCAAAGAGCACGTTCAGCGCGAACCACAGGGACAGATTGGCAATCACGCCGACGACGGCGGCGGTGATGGCGTGCAGCGCGCCGCGCAGGCGGGGCCGGGCAAGCAGGGCTTCGAGGTGCGGCGCCCCGGCGAAGATCCACAAGAAGCATGGCAGGAAAGTCATCCATAGCGTCAGCCCTCCGGCGATCACCGCCACGGCGGGCCCACCCGCGCCATGGCCGGTGAGCATGCCAACGAATTGCGTCACGAGGGTCAGCGGGCCGGGCGTCGTTTCGGCCATGCCGAGCGCGTCGATCATCTGCGGCGCGGTGAGCCAGTGGCGGGTGAGGGTGACCTCCTGGGTCATGTAGGCCAGCACCGCGTAGGCCCCGCCAAAGGTGACAACGGCAAGCTTGGCAAAGAACAGCGACAGGCTGAGCAGCAGGTCTTGGCCAAGGGCATGGAGGATCGGCACTGGCGCGAGCCAGAGGGCGGCGATCGTGGCGAGCGTACGCCAGGGGGTCTGTTGGCTTTGGTCCGGCGGCTCCTCTGCCATGGGTTTGGCGGTGAGCGCCCCCCAAAGCGCCGCCAGCGCGATGATCAGCGGAAAGGGGAGCGCAAAACAATAGAGCGCGACAAAGGCCAGAACCGCCAGCAGCCGGTCGGCGCCGTTCGTGAGCGCCTTTTTAGACAGGCGGATGAGGGCCTGTGCGACGATCACCAGGACGCAGGCCTTGACCCCGAGCAACAGCGTTTGCGCCTGCGGGGCGCTGCCGTACTCCGCGTAGAGCAGGGCGAGCACGGCAATGACCATCGCACCGGGCAGGACAAACAGCGTGCCTGCGATGAGTCCGCCTGCCACACCGCGCAGCCGCCATCCGGCATAGGTGGCCAGTTGCATGGCCTCCGGTCCCGGCAACATCATGCAAAAGGAGAGGGCACGCAGGAATTGCGCCTCGCTGAGCCATTTCTGCTCGTCGACCAGCGTGCGATGCATGAGCGCGATTTGCGCCGCCGGTCCTCCGAAGGACAGGATGCCGATGCGGGCAAAGGTGCGGCTGAGGGTGGCGAGGCTGGTCATGTCACCGTGGTAGGCGTGGCCTGTGACGGTGGCAAGACAGTCCGGCTCAGCCGAGGATTCGGCTGATTTCGCGCAGTATCTTTTCGCGGATGGCGCGGGCGTAATCGCGGTGCCCGCGCGCGGTTTCGACAAAGCCGTCGCGGGTGATCAGCTGCCGTTCGTAAAAATTGGTGACGGCGAGGCCCATGCCTTCGATGGCGAGGCCGTTGATGGTGACCCCGGCACGCTGCGCCCGCTGTCGCATCAGGCTGACCTCGGTGCCCGCGTTCGGGGTGCCATCGCCCGAGACGTCGATGACCCGGCGTTTGCAGTCGGGGGCGGTGTCGAAATGGCGCAGCGCCTGGTTGATGGCCTCGGCCGGGGCGGTATCGGACAGGATGAAAGCGCGTTCCAAGGCGCGGACCTGTGCCGCAAAACCAGCCACGTGCAGGGTGCTGCGCATACTGGTCCAATCGATGCTGACGTGCTGACGATCGACGCCGGACCATTGCATGACGCTGAGCGCGACCTCGTCCCGGACGAGGGTCTCAACGATCTCGGGATCCTGAAGCGCCAGCGCGAGCCCGTCGATCTGCAACCGGTATTCACCGACGTCGACGGAATTCGACACATCCATGGCGAGGATCAGCGCGGTCTGGCAGGCTTGGGCCTGTGGTGTGAGAAAAAGACTGAGGAGCGCCGCGCGGATCATTCGCGCAGCGTGGGGCGTCGAGTCTGGCCGGTCAAGCCCAAGGGCCGGGATTGGCATAGAGCAGCCATGCGGCAGGCACCGCTTCGAACAAGAACCAGAGCGTTGCCTTCGGTTGCGGCGGTTTGTCGACGATCATCGAGATCAGACGACCGCAGGCCGCGCCGACGTAAGCAACGCCAAGCATGGCATAGGCACCGGGCGCCGCCGTGATCAGGCAGACGAGCCCGACCGCAACAAACAGGCCGCCCGCAGAGGCGCGCAATTCACTCAGGCCCATGGTGCTGTCTGTCGGGGTGAAATCCAGCATCCTGGCCGTGTAGCGCGGCGCAAGAAACCCGAATAGGCCAAAGGCCACCGTCACCAGCGCGATTGCGATATTGAGAATGTCGGTCATGGCCCACTCCGTTGTCCGCGACACAAGCTAGCGCACCGACGCAAAAGTCCAGAGCGGAGGATCCGCGCGCGTTTCTGGGAGGGAGGGGGTAAAGTGCAGGTTTCTGTTGCCAGGTACCTGCGAACCCCGCCTTACGCTGCTAGGCGCAAGGGCTTAATTTTCGGTCTTGCTACTGCTTACGCAGCAACTGCAACCGGAGCACGATTGTCATTTGCAATTGTACAGTTTGAACCGATAACGGTGGTATCTCACCGAAGCAAAGCTACATCTTTACGCGTTCGTCGATCCTATTTCGTCCCCATGATCCCCAAATGAAGGATTTTGGTGGAGACGCCGGGTA
Source organism: Pacificoceanicola niger (assembly GCF_048553275.1). Classification (NCBI taxonomy): domain Bacteria; kingdom Pseudomonadati; phylum Pseudomonadota; class Alphaproteobacteria; order Rhodobacterales; family Roseobacteraceae; genus Pacificoceanicola; species Pacificoceanicola niger. The sequence continues at coordinate 41,155 of NZ_JBLZMW010000012.1, read as the reverse complement.
CCGCCCCCGGGTCCGATCCGTTTATTACATGCGCGTTTATGCCCATAGTCCCCGAAGGGACAGATCACATATAGGCCGGGCCTCGCGCGGTTTCAAGCGGATCTGTTCCGTTTGGTATGACTTGCGCGTCAAGGCTGTGTTCATGCAGGAATCCTATCCGCATGATCCGGGCGCGGGGTGGTCATTCGCGTGCTGCCTGTGATCTAGATCACACCTCTGGCGACGAAACCGCCGGATAACCACGAGAGGTTTGTTTTCACGGGGAAATCGATGAAAAAGTCTTTTGTTTGCGCCGCAATCACGGCCATCGCGTTCGTTGGCTTGCCAGCCGCCAGCTTTGCTGCAACGTTTCACAGTCCGGGTTATACCAACGTGTCTGTCGGAACCGTTCCGGATACAGCCAACGGCTTTGGCAACATGGCCTTTGGCAGTGACGGTACCGGGTATATTGTGGGCGGCTACGGAACGAACCAGGGGGATATCTATAGCCTCGACAACGGGGGGTCTTTTGCCTTGCTCGCGTCGAATGGCAGTATCGGGCTTGGCATCGCTGTACACGGCGGGTTTGCCTACACAACCGACGAGAACAAGAATATCGTCAAAACCGACATCGCAACCGGGGCGCAAACCACCCTCATGAACCTCGGCGGCGACTCCCCGAACGGGCTGGAGATCATCGCCGGACTCGATGGGGCCAGCTTTACTCTGGCAGTGGCCCAGTACAACGGAACCGTCACATTTGTGAATGGCGACACGGGCGCGGTGCAGTACACCGTCGCGACGGGCGCCACCGGGCTCTCTAATATCGAACAGGGGCTGGATGGGTCGCTTTATGCCACCAACCATGGTCAGCAGTCCGTGGTCAGGCTGGATCACACAGGCGTTCTGTCCACTGTGAGCTTTGGCATTGCCTACGATGGCATCGCCGTCCACAAAGGCACGGGGGCACTGTATGGCTTTGGCCCCGGTGTCACCGGAATCGATCTTTTGGACATTTCGACTGGGGTCGCGACTGATTTTGTTTCAGGCCTCGCTGGCGATGGCGGCTACTATCCGGGCCTTCTGGAGTTCTCCAACGATGGCACACGCTTGTACTACGGTGAAAGAGATAACGGCTTGGCCATTTCCTACATCGACGGCTTTGATGCGATCACCACGGCAGCGGTGCCGCTGCCTGCGGGGGCAACCTTGATGCTGATCGCGCTCGGTGGTCTCGGCGCTGCACGCCGTCGTCGCGAGAGCTGACCCTACCGGTCATGCAAGACAACTGCGGCACGCGTCCCGTTCGGGCGCGTGCCGTTCTGCTGTCTTGGGCCGATCCGCCGGGTGTCAGAGTGCCAGATCGAGCATGACGGGAACATGGTCCGAGGGCTTCTCGCGCCCGCGCACGTCCTTTTGGATCTCACAGGAGACCATGAGGTCCGCCGCCTGCGGGGTCAGCAGGAAATGGTCGATCCGGATGCCATTGTTGCGCTGCCACGCGCCCGCCTGATAGTCCCAGAAACTGTAGTGGCCGGGCCCTTGGGTCTGGGCCCGGAAGGCTTCGGTGAAGCCGAGGTTGACGATGCGGCGGAAGGCATCGCGGCTCTCCGGGCGAAACAGTGCGTCCTCGCGCCAGGCTTCGGGTTTGGCCGCGTCTTCGGCCTGCGGAATGATGTTGTAGTCCCCGCCCATCAGGGCAGGCATCTCATCGGCCAGCAGATCGCGCGCCCGTGCCTCCAGCCGCTTCATCCAATCGAGTTTGTAGGCGTATTTCCCGCCCGCGACGGGCCGCCCTGTCTCGTCGAGTTCCACCGGGTTGCCGTTCGGCAGGTAAAGGCCGCAAAGGCGGCAGGCATGGGTATCGCCAACAACGGTCGCCTCGATCCAGCGCGCCTGTTCATCGTCATCGTCACCGGGCAGGCCAAAGCTGACGTCCTCCAGCGGCAGCTTGGACAGAATTGCAACACCGTTGAAGCTCTTTTGGCCATGCGTTTCCACATTATAGCCGCGCTCTTCGAACACCTCGCCCGGAAAGGCCTCGTCGACCGATTTTATCTCCTGACATAAAATGACGTCGGGCTGCGCCTCATCGATCCACGCGGTGAGCGCGTTCAGGCGGGCCTTGATTCCGTTGATGTTGAAGGTGGCGATTTTCACGTCGGGCGTCTCCTGCTTCGAAGCCCGAAGGTCTCGGGTTTCGGCGGGGGACACAAGCCTGAAATCGCATCAATGGGGTCGGTCAGCGGTCGGTGGTGATGAAAATCCAAGGGCTCTATGCCCCCTGATTTCACCGATTCCGGGGTCGATTCGAGCCTTTGCAACTTTGCAAACCCCCGTTGCGTTGCAAATTCTGAAACAATCCACAGAAAAAATTCTGCTGGGGATAAATCAGATCGTGCAGCCGAATAGCGTCAGTGTGACACGAATTTCATGTGAATACTTTCGGTATTAATCAACCTTAACAAGAATTAACTTTTTTGCAAACGCGTTTTCCGTGCAACTCGAAAGGGCATACCACGCAACTCCTTCGAGGAACACGAAAATGACTGCACACAAGAAGCACAGCTTTGCTGAAGAAATCCTTTCCAACCACCAGCTGCACAGCGCATTTGACGGCGATGCCGTGGAGAGCTGCATGTCCTGGTCGGGGCCTTCTGGCCACGAAATGGCGTCGGGTGACGCTGTTGAGAGTCTGATGTCCTGGTCGACCCCTCGTGACAGTCGTGCAGAAAACGGCGACGCAGTCGAGGCCTTCATGTCCTGGTCCGGTCCGAAAGCCACCCGCGCCGAAACCGGCGATGCGGTCGAGAGCTTCATGAGCTGGTCCGCACCCGAAGGCACCCGCGCCGAGACCGGCGACAACGTCGAGGCGTTCATGTCCTGGTCCGGTCCGAAGGCCACCCGCGCCGAAACCGGCGATGCGGTCGAGAGCTTCATGAGCTGGTCCGCACCCGAAGGCACCCGCGCCGAGACCGGCGACAACGTCGAGGCGTTCATGTCCTGGTCCGGCCCGAAGGCCACCCGCGCCGAAACCGGCGATGCGGTCGAGAGCTTCATGAGCTGGTCCGCACCCGAAGGCACCCGCGCCGAGACCGGCGACAACGTCGAGGCCTTCATGAGCTGGTCCGGCCCGAAGGCTTCCAAGACTGAATCCGGCGATGCTGTCGAAGCGTTCATGTCCTGGTCGCAGCCGACCAAGGCCTGAAGACGCAGATACCCGGGCGGGGCGGAAGGCCGCCTTGCTGGTCCACCAACAGGAGAGCCATACCCATGAGCAATATTATCCAACTGGCCGTCCCGTCCCGGATCCTGTCGCTCGAAGCGCGGATCACCGCGCTTCTGGGCCTCTTTGCCACGGAGCGTCGCATCGGTGACGATGTGTTCTGGCTGAAAGAAAACGGGGAAATGTTGAACATCCTGCAGAGCACGGGGCTTCCGGTCGCCCCCGAGGCGCTGGCCGTGCATGCAGGGTTTTACACGCAGGCCGCCAAACGGCTGCAGTTTTTCCCGCAGTATTACCGCTTCCTGCTCTCGCTTGCCCTTGATCTGGAGGATTTGGGCATGCCGGGGCACGAAGCCGAGAAAATGGTGCAATTTGCCGCCCGCGAAGGGCTGGCCGAGGCGGAGATGTCCGATCTGCAACGCGCGGAAGCGCGTCGGTTGATGACGCGACGCGGCGTCGATCCTGTCCGGGAACAGGGTCTCGACGATCGCCTGCGCGCCTTTGTAAGCAGGACCAAGACCTTTTCCCTGCCCAACAAGAAGGCGGCCTATGAGCTGACGCACATCGTGTTTTACCTGACCCAATACGGCCATCGCTCTGCCGATCTCGGACCCGAGGCCGTGACCAGCCTGCATTTCGCCGGGCTGACCGCGTTCCTCGACCAGAACGCCGACCTGCTCGCGGAGATCTGCATCGCGATGCGGTTCCTTGGCGAGGTGCCGCCGCCGGTCTGGACCGCGTGGCTGCGCCATCAAACGGCAGGGTTTACCGTCGAGGAGGGCGAGCACGTCTCGATCAATGACGATTACCACGATTTCCTGATCTGCAACTGGCACGAGGCCATCGAGGGAGGCGACGTCTTCCGCAAGCCGCTGGGCACCGGAAAGATGCGCTTTGACAAAGCGCCAGGCCATACCGCCGCGCTGCGCGAGATCAGCCAGGCCATGCTGGCGCTGGATGAGGCGCGGGTGGGCGACTGGTCGGTGATGCGCCGCCGGATGGCCAGCACGGTGTCCGAGGAGGCGCTCGACATGCTGGAGGTCGCCGCCAGCACCAGCGCGCATTTCGAGGCGTATTTCGAAGGCTTTGCCCGGGCGGGTGCACAATGAACCCCTCTGTCGTCGGCGCAGCCCTTGCGGTGCTGTTCACCGGAATGATCGCGGCCGCCGATGGCATCACCAAGCTGGTATCCGGCAGCTATGACGCGCCGCAGCTCTATGCGTTGGCCGCAGCGCTGGTGGCGCTGATGTCGCTGGGCGCGGCGCGGGTGAGCAAGGGCGAGAGCCTGCGCATCCGGTCGGTCAAGCCGATGATCGTGCGAACCATTCTGACCGTTGTGGCGGCGGTCGCCTTCTTTCAGGCGTTTCGCCTGCTGCCTTTTGCCGATGTTTTCCTGTTTATCGGGCTGATCCCGTTGATCGCGGCCTCGCTTTCCGGTCCGCTGCTTGGCGAGACACCGCGGCCGGTGGCATGGTTTGCACTCAGCATTGGTGCGGGCGGGGTCATCTTCCTGATGCCTGGCGGCGTCTCCGGCGCGCAGGCCGGCCATCTCTGGGCGCTGATCGCGGCGCTGAGCGGGGCGGTGTCGATGCTGCTGGCGCGGGTGATTGCCAAGGTCGAACGCGCGCCGCTGGCGCAGGTTTTCTGGCCCAATCTGGGCCTTGCCGTGGCCATGGCGTTGGCGCTGCCTTTCGTATGGAAGCCGATGGGGCTCATGGACGGGGTCTGGATTCTGGCCTACGCCGTGTTCCTGTTCGGCGCGCGCTATGTCTCGGCAGAGGCGATGCGGTTCCTGCCGGCCTATGTCGCCATGCCGGTGATGAACGTGCAATTCGTCTGGATGGTGGCGATCGGCATCTACGCCTTCGGCGAGGTCCCGAGCTTTGGCACCATCATGGGTGTGATGCTGGTGATTGCTTCCGGGCTCTATCTGGTGGCGGAAGAAAGCATGACCAAGGCGCAGTCACAAGAGGTCTGAACCGTATCAGACATCTTAAGGTGAAACATGAGCCGCCCCGCGCAAGGGGCGGTATTTATTTTCTTTTATGTAAGTCGCCTTACATCGAGAACGATGTGCCGCAGCCGCAGGAGCTGGTGGCATTCGGGTTTTCGATAACAAAGCGTGCGCCGATGAGTTCTTCGGTGAAGTCGATCACGGCACCGGACAGAAACGGCAGCGAGACCGGATCGACAACAACGCGCTGGCCGTGGCCTTCGAGCACCGTATCCTCGCCATCGGCCTCATCAAGGCGGATGTCATACTGAAAACCGGAACAGCCGCCGCCTTCGACCGCCACGCGCAGGGCCTTGCCTTCGTCGCCTGCGCCAATTTCGGCCAGGCGCTCAAAGGCACGATCCGTCACTTTCGGGGGGAGCTGCATGTCAGGCATCCTCTTGCTTTAACTTGGGTTCACCGTGGAATATATGGACGCAAAGGACAGGCGACAAGGATGGTATGAATGCGAGCGAGTTTTGCCTGTGATCCCGCGCTGGCACGTGGACGGTTGGTCGAAGAGGAAGAGAGCGCTTTTCGCTCGTGTTTTCAACGGGATCGCGATCGTATCATCCATGCGTCGAGTTTTCGTCGCCTGAAACACAAGACCCAGGTCTTCGTGGAGCATGAGGGCGATTTTTACCGCACCCGTCTGACCCACTCCATCGAGGTGGCGCAGGTCGCAAGAACCATCGCCAATGCCTTGAATTTGAACACGGATCTGACGGAGGCCGTGGCGCTGGCCCATGACCTTGGCCACACGCCCTTCGGCCATACCGGAGAGGACGCGCTGCATGCATTGATGGCGCCCTATGGCGGCTTCGATCACAATGCCCAGACGCTGCGGATCGTGACCAAGTTGGAATGCCACTACGCGGAATTCGACGGGCTGAACCTGACGTGGGACACGCTGGAGGGCATCGCCAAGCACAACGGTCCGGTGAGCGAACCGATTCCCTATGCGTTGGCTGAGTACAACGCGCTGCACGATCTGGAGCTGCACACGCATGCCAGCGCCGAGGCGCAGGTTGCCGCGCTGTCCGACGATGTCGCCTACAACAACCACGACCTGCACGACGGGCTGCGGGCCGGGCTGTTTTCCGAGCGTGAAATCAGTGAGTTGCCCATCATTGGCGCGGCCTATGCGGAGGTGGACCGGCTTTATCCGAACACCGACGCCTACAGGCGGCGCCATGAGGGGCTGCGGCGGGTGTTCGGGGTGATGGTCTCTGACATCATTGACACTTCGGCGGCTCGGCTGGCCGACAGCGGGTGCCGCTCGGCGCAGGAGATCCGCGAGCTGGGCCGTCCGGTGATCGCCTTTTCCGACGCGATGTGGGCTGACCTGAAGGACATTCGCGCCTTCCTGTTCAAGAACATGTACCGTGCACCGAGCGTCATGGAGCAGCGCGCGCGCGTCACAAAGGTCGTCGAGGCGCTGTTCCCCATCTACATGGCAGATCTGACGCTGTTGCCGCGCCGTTGGCATGGGGAGGCGCAGGCGGCCGAGGATGACACCGCGCGCGCGCGCCTCGTGGCCGATTACATCGCGGGGATGACGGACCGGTTTGCCCTGCAGCAACATGCGGAATTTACCGGGACCGATATCCTGCACGACGGGATCTGAACCGTGCGGCGGCTTTGCCGCTTTCCTTTTGCGAGCGCCTCACTATAACGGACGCGCCCGGCAGACACGCCCGAATGCGCGCCGCCGGGGTTTCAGAAGTCCGAAAAGCGAGCAGCCCCCTTCGTGTTCAGCGTGTCGAGGTTCAAGGACAGGATCGCGGTGATCGCGGGTGCGGACCATCCGCTGGGGGCGTCTCTGGTCCGGCGCCTGGCGGGATTTGGCGCGACGGTCGTGGCGCTCGGCTCTGACGAAGAGGCGATGCTGGAATTGGCGCGGGAGTTTCCCGGCGCGGTCGAACCGCTTGTCCTCCGGCGCGGATGGCGCGAGGTCGTGCGGCGTTTGCAGCAGGCCTGGGAAGACGAGCCGGTGCATCTCTACATTGATCTTTTTCCGCTGGGCGAGGCGCAGAGCCTGAGCGCGACGAGGGATCTGATGCAAAAAAGCGCGGCTCTGGCGGCGGCGTTCGCGACCGGCCTGCGAAGCGGGGAAGCGCGGGCGGTTCTGGGCTTTGCGCAGGGGCAGAGCGGCGCGCCGAACCGGGGCACGCGGGCGGCGGGTTATGCCGGGTTGGTGCGCCATCTGGACAAGGCTTGCCGCCCCGGCCGGTTTCTCGGGCTGAGCCTTGATGATCGCACCTGTTCCTGGACGCCCGATCAGTGCCTGTCAGCGGGCGATACACTGCTGATGTTGTGCCACCCGGTGTCGCGCGGCGTGATGCCCGGCACCGTGGTCGCCTGGCGCGCGTGAGGGTCTGACCCAAGGTATCTGTTTGCAATCCTGAGCAATGGGCTATCTTGATCGGAACGCTTTGAAAATCCGAACGGGGACAGTGGCATGGCAATAGAGGCAGCGGGCGGCGGGCTTGACCCGGTCCTGGCATTTTCGCTGGTCGGCGTTCTGGGCGTGGGTAGCCAGTGGCTGGCATGGAAGCTGAGGCTGCCGGCCATCGTGCTGATGCTGCTGGCCGGGCTGATCGTGGGTCCGGTGCTGGGTATTCTGAATCCGTCGGAACAATTTGGCGACATGCTCTCGCCCATGGTTGCGGTCGCGGTGGCGATCATCCTTTTCGAGGGCGGGCTGACACTCAACCTGCATTCGCTGCGCGATGCGGCGGTCGGGGTGCGCCGGCTGGTGATGATCGGTGCGCCGCTTGGCTGGCTCGCCTCGGCGGCGGCCTTGCACTACGTCGCGGGGCTGAGCTGGGAGAGCGCGGCGGTTTTTGGCGGGATCATGATCGTGACAGGCCCGACGGTGATCGCGCCCTTGCTGCGGCAGGCAAAGCTGTCCAAACGTCCCGCCGCGCTGCTACAGTGGGAGGCCATCGTCAACGATCCCGTTGGGGCGCTGGCGGCGGTTCTGGCTTTCGAAGTGGTCGTGGTGTTGCAGACGGCGACCGGCGTAGGCCACGCGGTATGGCAGTTGTCCATGGGTATCCTGGTCGCGACTGTTCTGGGGGTCGCGGCGGGCTGGGGCCTCGTGCGGGCGTTCCGGCTTGCCTATGTGCCAGAGTACATGAAGATCCCGGTGTTATTCGTTCTTTTGATTGGTGTTTTCGCTCTGGCGGATTCCGTTTTGCATGAAAGCGGCCTGCTGGCGGTGACCATCATGGGGCTGTGGATCGCCAATGCCGACCTGCCGAGTTTCGCCGAGCTGCGCCGGTTCAAGGAGCATGCGACGGTGTTGCTTGTCTCCGGGGTGTTCATCCTGCTGGCGGCGGGCATGAGTTTCGAGGTGCTGAGCACGCTGGACCTGCGGGCGCTGCTGTTTGTCGTGGTGGTGATCGTGCTGGCCCGGCCTTTGCCTGTGCTCATCGCACTGGCGTTTTCCAACGTGCCTTGGAAGGAGCGCGCGCTTGTTGCGATGACCGGGCCGCGCGGTGTCGTGCTTGTCGCAGTGGCGGGGTTGTTCGGTGAGCGGCTGGTCAGCCTCGGCGTCGAGGACGCGAGCCGGATCGGCCCTCTGGCCTTTGCTTTGGTGGCGGCGACGGTTGTGCTGCATGGCTTTACGCTGACGCCGTTGGCGCGGGCACTTGGCCTGACCGCAAGCAGCGCGCCGGGGGTGATCATCCTTGGCGGCTCGCGCTGGTCGGTGGCGCTGGCGGCGGCGCTCAAGAAGATGGACCTGCCGGTGATCATTGCCGATCCCAACCACGCCCATCTGCGCGCCGCGCGGGAGGCGGGAATCGACACGTGGTTCGGCGATATTCTGTCGGAGGCGGCCGAGCACCGGCTGGAGCTGGCGGCGTATGAAAAGCTGATCTGCGCCACCGACAACGACGCCTACAACACGCTGGCGGCCACGGACCTTGCGCCGGAGTTCGGCCGCGAGCATGTGTTTCAATTGCGCCGCGTGAAACAGTCCAGCACGCGCCACGCCTTGCCCTCGACGCTTGGCGGGCAGTTGATCGGCGCGAACGCGACGTTCTTTGAGGTCAACGCGCAGATCGCGCAGGGCTGGGAGTTCCGGGTGACGGGGCTGACCGAGGAATTCACCCTGGACGACTGGCGCGAGAAGAACCCCGAAGCGATCATTATCGCGCGGCTGGGGCCGAATGGCACGTTGCGCATGTTCGGCCCGGAGGATGAGGTCAAGCGCAAGGAAGAAGGGAAGCTGCTGGCCTTCATGCCCGCCCGCGAGGAGCGCAAGGACGATCGCCGTGACGAAAACGGCAACGACACCTTGAAGATCGACTGATCGAAAATCGCGGCGCCGGGTGTCGGGGAGACGACGCACTGCAGGAGATTGACGTCCGGCCCCGATGATTGATTGGGGCCGGCTGCGTTCACGCCATTTGACCCCGCGCGGCAAAGTGGTAGAGGAGGCCCCAAGACCTTGGAGCCTGACATGAACCTCTTTACCGATATCCGTACCCTTGTGATTGCTTCGATCGAGGCAATGCAGGCGGCGGGCGATCTGCCCGGCGATCTGAACACCGCTGCCGTAACGGTGGAGCCGCCGCGCGATCCGTTGCATGGCGATATGGCGACCAATGCCGCGATGGTTCTGGCCAAGCCTGCGGGCCGCAAGCCGCGCGACATTGCCGAAGCGCTTGTCGCGCGTCTGGCTGAGGATGATCGCGTTTCGAGCGCCGAAGTGGCCGGACCGGGGTTCATCAACCTGCGGCTTGCGCATGGCGTCTGGCAGAGCCTGCCGGCCGCGATCCTGACGGCGGGCGGCCAGTATGGCCGGTCCGACATGGGCAGCGGCAAATCGGTCAACGTCGAATACGTCAGTGCCAACCCCACCGGCCCGATGCATGTCGGTCACGCGCGGGGCGCAGTGGTGGGCGATGCGATTGCGAGCCTTCTGGATTTCGCCGGTTGGGACGTGACCCGCGAATATTACATCAACGATGGCGGGGCGCAGGTCGATGTGCTCGCGCGGTCCGTGTACCTGCGGTATCAAGAAGCGCATGATCTCAGCGTTGACTGGCCCGAGGGCAGCTATCCGGGCGATTACCTGATCCCGGTCGGCGAGGCGCTGAAGGACAAGGTGGGCGACATCTGGCTCGACGCGCCGGAGGAGGAGTGGCTTGTCGAGGTGCGCGAGTTCGCCACGGCGGCGATGATGGAGCTGATCCGGGCCGATCTCAAGGCGCTTGGCGTGGTCATGGATCACTTCTTCTCGGAGAAATCGCTTTATGGCACCGGCAAGATCGAGGCGGCCATCGACTCTCTCAAGGCCAAGGGGCTGATCTATCGCGGCGTTCTGGAGCCGCCGAAAGGCAAGAAGCCTGAGGATTGGGAGCCGCGCGAGCAAACCCTGTTCAAAAGCACCGAGCACGGCGACGATGTGGACCGGCCGATCATGAAATCGGACGGATCATGGACCTACTTCGCCCCGGATATTGCCTATCACTACGACAAGGTGACGCGGGGCTATGATCTGCTGATCGACATTTTCGGCGCCGATCACGGTGGCTATGTCAAGCGGATGAAAGCGGCGGTTTCGGCCTTGTCCGATGGCAAGACGCCGCTGGATATCAAGCTGATCCAGTTGGTGAAACTGTTCAAGAACGGCGAGCCGTTCAAGATGTCCAAGCGGGCAGGGACCTTTGTTACGCTGCGCGACGTCGTCGATTTGGTTGGCGCGGATGTGGCGCGCTTCCACATGCTGACCCGCAAGAACGACGCGGCGCTTGATTTCGATTTCGACAAGGTGGTCGAGCAATCCAAGGAAAACCCGGTGTTCTATGTGCAATATGCGCACGCCCGCATTTGTTCGGTGATGCGCAAGGCAGCAGAGCAGGGGATTGACGTCTCCGATGCGACGCTGTCCGGCGTTGATCTGTCCGGCATGAGCCACGCGAGCGAGCTGGAGCTGGCGCGCAAGCTGGCCGAGTTCCCGCGCCTGATCGAAATTGCCGCGAAGGGCAATGAGCCGCACCGGGTGGCAACCTACCTGTCGGAGGTGGCGTCGGACCTGCATGGACTGTGGAACCGGGGCAATGATGAACCTCAACTGCGCTTCTTGCAGGACGATCCTGCAACAACCCAGGCGAAGATCGCGCTTGCCCGTGCCACGGCGGTTGTCATTTCCTCGGGCTTGGGTATTTTGGGCGTCACTCCGGCCGAGGAGATGCGCTGATCCACAAGGCGCACCATCGGTCAGGGCAGACGCAGAGCAGATGATCCGGGTGGCAGCGTATCGCCCGGGCGAGACGAGGCAAAATGACCGATTACACCTATCAAGGGGCCGCAAACGCGGCACCGGCCGGGCGCAGTGCAGGCTCAATCGCCAATATCGCCGGGGCCATGGTCTCGCTTGCGCTTGTCGCGGGCGTCGGGGTCTGGGGCTACAAGACGATATCGCGCGATGTGTCCGGCATTCCCGTAGTGCGGGCAACGGCGGATCCGATGCGCGTGGCGCCGGACAATCCCGGCGGCGAGCTCGCTGATCATCAGGGGCTTGCGGTCAATCGCGTAGCAGGCAGCGGCAAGGCAGAGGGTCCGGCAGAGCGTCTGGTGCTTGCGCCGCGCCCGGCGGGGCTCAGCGAAGAGGATGTGGCGCAGGGGCTTTTGGCAACGGTGGCACCGCGCAAGGATGCGCCGCGCCCGGTTGCGGTGCAGCCCGCGCCGGAGTTGAGTGCGCCGGAGCCAGTGACCGCGCTCAACCAACCGAAAGAGACAGACCCGGTTGCCGCTCTGGTTGATCAGCTCTCCGCCGGCGCCGCGCCGCTCAGCGCGCTCGCGCCGGGCGAGGACAAGCCGGTGCAGGCCGAAGTGGTCGAGGAAACAGCCGCCGTGGAAGAAGCGGACGCGCCGAAGCCCGGTCCCGGCCTGGCCCGCTCCCTGCGGCCGAAACAGCGCCCGTCAGGCATTCAGACCGCGTCGCTGAGCGCGGTTGCGCCGGAGACCATCGCGGCGGCTGTGGCGGCTGCGGAAGCCACCGAGCTTGACGCCGCCAGCCTGCCGACGGGAACGCGCCTCGTGCAGATCGGCGCCTTTGACAGCCCCGAGACCGCCCGCGCCGAATGGACCCGTCTGGAATCCCGGTTCGGCGATTACCTCGACGGCAAGGACCGCGTGATCCAGAAGGCCAGCTCTGGCGGGCGTGTGTTCTATCGCCTCAGGGCGCACGGCTTCGAGGATCTGTCGGACGCGCGGCGCTTTTGTGCGGCCTTCGTGGCGCAGAATGTCGATTGCATTCCGGTGGTGACGCGGTGACGCAATACGGCGCGGCAATCCTTGGCTGCGCAGGGGAACGGCTGAGCGCGGCGGAGAGACGCCTCTTTGCCGAGACGCAGCCGTTCGGCTTTATCCTGTTCACGCGCAATTTGACGGGGGTGGAGCAGATCCGCGCCCTGACCGCGGAGCTGCGCGACAGCGTGGGCCGCAACGCCCCGATTTTCATTGATCAGGAAGGTGGCCGGGTGCAGCGCTTGCGCGCGCCGCTGGTGCGGGACTGGTTACCGCCCCTGGACGATGTCGCACGGTTTGGCGCGGATGCGGAGCAGGCAATGCGCCTGCGCTACCGGATCATTTCGGCGGAGCTCCTGAACCTCGGGATCGACGGGAATTGCTCGCCGGCGCTGGATGTTGCGCGGCCCGAGACGCATGCGATCCTGCGCAACCGGCTGCTTGGAGACAGCGTCGAGACGGTGGCGCGGCTCGGCCGGGTGGTGGCACAGGCGCATTTGGACATGGGCGTTCTGCCGGTGATCAAGCACATGCCGGGGCACGGGCTTGGCACGCTCGACAGCCATCTGGCGCTGCCGCGTGTGGGAGCGGATCGCGATACGCTGGACCGGGTTGATTTCGCCGCCTTCCGGGCGTTGAACGACATGCCGCTTGGCATGACCTGCCATCTGGTTTTCGAGCAGATCGACCCACGCCCTTCCACGGTTTCGCCGGTTATGATTGAGCTGATCCGCGATCGGATCGGTTTTGATGGCTTCCTGATGACGGATGACATCGGCATGGAAGCGCTCGACGGCACGGTGCCGGAACGCGGCGCGGCGGCGCTGGCGGCGGGCTGTGACGCGGTGCTTCATTGCAATGGCGATCTTGCCGAAATGACAGCACTGATGGCGCGCGTCGGGACCATGCCGCTTGTGGCGATCGACCGCGCAGAGCGGGCGCTGGCGGCGCGTCGCGCCCCTGCATCGGTTGACATGGGGGCGCTCGGAGCGGAATTTGAGGCTTTGAGCCTGAAGCATCCAGCATGACTGACGAGCCAAGCCTTTTCGATCAGCCCCAGACCGTGGAGGCCCGCCTCGCGGCTGAGGCCCTTGTCGTTGATGTCGACGGCTTTGAAGGGCCGCTGGATTTGTTGCTCAATCTGGCGCGGGTGCAAAAGGTCGACCTGCGCAAGATTTCGGTGCTGGCGTTGTCCAGGCAATACCTCGCCTTTGTCGAGAAGGCGAAGGAGCTGCGCATCGAACTGGCAGCCGATTATCTGGTGATGGCGGCTTGGCTGGCCTTTCTTAAATCGCGGCTTTTGCTGCCGCCTGACCCGACAGAAGAGGGCCCGAGCGGCGAGGACCTTGCCGCGCATCTGGCCTTCCAGCTGGAACGGCTGCAAGCGATGCGGCAGGCGGCGGCGCAGCTCATGGCGCGCGATCAGCTGGGCAAGGATTTCTTTGCCCGTGGCCTGCCCGAAGAGATGCAGCGGGTGCGCAAGGTGACCTATACCGCGACGCTGATTGACCTGATGCAGGGCTATGCACGCATTCGCACCCGCGATGAATTCCGCCCCTTCGTCATGGACCGCGACAATGTCTATACCATGGAAGAGGCGCTGGACCGGCTGCGCGGCATGATAGGCTTTGCCGGGCAATGGACGGATATTCAAAGCTATTTGCCCGACGGGTGGGATGGAGATCCGGTGCGTTGGCGCTCCGCGACGGCGGCAACCTTTGCCGCCTCGCTGCAGTTGGTCAAGGAAGGTCAGGCAGAGCTTCAACAATCCGAGCTGTTCGCTCCGATCCAGATGCGCAGACGGGAGAAGCCACGTGAGTGACGCGTTCGAGCCGCAACCAGAGGAACAGCCTCCCCGTGAGAGCCTGTTCGAAGCGCCGCCGATTGCCGAGCAGGAGCGGATGGTCGAGGCGATCCTCTTTGCCAGCGCAGAGGCGCTGACGGTAAAGGAGCTCAACGACCGGATGCCCCATGGCAGCGACGCGGCGGAGGCGCTTGTCTACCTGCGCAAACGCTATGAGGGGCGCGGCGTGCAGGTTGTGCGCGTGGGCGATGCCTGGGCGATCCGCACGGCGGCGGACCTCGGTTTCCTGATGCAGCGTGAGACGGTGGAGCAGCGCAAACTCAGCCGCGCCGCCATCGAAACCCTTGCGATCATTGCCTATCATCAGCCGGTCACCCGGGCGGAAATCGAAGAAATCCGCGGCGTGAGCGTCTCGCGCGGGACGGTGGATCAGCTCTTGGAGATGGAGTGGATTCGCTTCGGACGGCGGCGCATGACGCCGGGACGGCCGGTGACTTTTGTGGTGACGCAGAGCTTTCTGGATCACTTCGGTTTGGAATCGGCGCGCGATTTGCCGGGACTGGCCGAACTGCGAGCCGCGGGCCTGCTCGAAAGCCGTCCCTTGCCTGGCGGCGCGCCGAAGATGGGCGAGGGCGATCTGGATCTCGACGAGGAAACCGACGAAGGGCAGAGCGAGCTGTTCGAGGACTGAGGCGCGTGGGCTGTTCAGTCTTCGGGGGCGGCGAAATGTTTGGACAGTTTCAGGCCTTGCCCTTGATAATTCGACGCGATTCCCGATCCGTAGAGCTGCTCTGGCACCTGTGACATGCGCTCGTAAACGAGCCGCCCGACGATTTGCCCGTGTTCGAGCACAAACGGCGCCTCGTGGCAGCGGACTTCGAGCACGCCGCGCGCGCCGCTTCCACCTGCGGGCTCGTGGCCAAAGCCGGGATCGAAGAATCCGGCGTAATGCACACGGAATTCTCCGACCATGGCAAGATAGGGCGCCATTTCAGCGGCATAGCCGGGCGGGATGTGCACGGCCTCGCGGCTGACCAGGATATAGAACGCGCCGGGATCAAGCACCAGTTGCCCGTTTGCGGCGTGTAGCGGGTCCCAGAAATCCGCCGGGTTGTAATGGCCGATGCGATCGAGATCGATCACCCCGGTATGCGGCTTGGCGCGGTATCCGACGAGCGTGCCGGGTTCGGGCTGCAGGTCGACGGAAAAGCCCAGACCCTCGCCTATGACCGCAGGGCCGCCCGAGACAAGCGTTTCGGCGGCATGCAGATCGGCCAGATCGGTATCGCTCAGCACGGCGCGGCCATCGCGGAAGCGAATCTGATTGAGGCGCATCCCCGGACGCACCAGCACGGAAAAGGAGCGTGGGCAGATTTCGGCATAAAGCGGCCCGGTGTAGCCCGGCGCGATACGGTCGAATTCGGTGCCACCGTCGGTGATGACACGGGTCAGCAGGTCAAGCCGTCCGGTGGAGCTTTTGGCGTTGGCGATGGCCTGAATGTCGTCGGGCAGGGCGAGTCGCTCCATCAGCGGCACGACGTAAACACAGCCCTTCTCCAGCACCGCCCCGTTGGTGAGGTCGATCCGGTGCATTTCGAACTCGTCGATACGTGCCGAAACGCTCCGACCATGTCCGGCAAGGAATGACGCACGCACCCGGTATGCGACGCGGCCAAGGCGCAGATCAAGACTGGCGGGCTGAACCTGCCCCTCGACGAACTCCGCTTCGGCGCCAAGGGCCCCGCGGGTGATCAGCGCTTCGATCTGCTGGCTTGCCAGTACCCCGGTCATATCGGCGTCTCCCCTTTGCTTGACCGTCTCTGTATCAAGGCTTTGACGTCAATGGAAAGACATCCGGCGGCGCCAAGGGGCCGGTGGCGGCGTTTTTTCCAGGATTTGGGGCGCTTTGGGACTCAGGCGCCCAAGGCACCACTGCTTTCTGCCGGGTCCTCCTCTTCCAGCCGGTTGACCATCTCCGCCTCGGCCTCCATGGCGCTCCAGCTTCGATCCAGCAGCGCCAAGATCGCGGTGACATCGTCCGCGTCCTCCACCGCCTCGCGCAGCCCGGTGCCGGGATCGGGCAGGTCATTGGCCCGTGTGAGGCCAAGCTGCAAGCTCGCCTCGCCGGTCTGCTCCAGATAGAGCACTTCGATCAGATGATTGCCCGGCTGCAAGGTCACGGTGCTCTCCTGCATCTCCTCGAACCCAGCGTCACGCGTGTCGAGGATCAACGCGCCATCGACATACAGCTGCGCCTGATCATCGGCGAGCAGGCTCATGGTGTAAATGCCGCCATCGGGGCTTTCGAGTGTCTGGCTGTAATGGGCGGCCACGTGATCCGCTGGCCCGTCGTCCCAGAGTGCGCCGGGATTGCCGAAGAAATCCAGGTCGTCCTGCGAGCCGGTGGCATCCGGCGGCGCAGTGAAATCTATCTCTTCAAGGGACTGTGTTGCCGGAAGGACAGTGAAGAAGTTCGCGGCAAAGGTGCCGACCGGCGCGGGCGGGGCCGGGGGGAATTCGCCGGGTTCGTCCTGATCCGAACCGACAGGCTCCGGTTCGGGTTCGGGCGGTTCGGGCTCGGGCGGCGGGCCGGGCTGCTCGCGATCGCCGTTGTCTCCGACCGGGGGCTGTGGCTCGGGCGTTGGGCTGATCACCGGGGCGTCGGGATCATCTGCATCCGAGCCATCCGGTTCGGGCTCCGGCTCTGGATCACCGGGCCCCTCGGACAAGTCATCACCGAGTATGCCCTCTTCGATCAGCGCGTCGGAAATGACGGTGTTGATTTCGTCGTAGCTGGCAAAAACGGAGGGGTGGACCGTGTCGGGCAGGGTATCGGGCAACGGCGCAGGGGCACCATAGGCGGCTTGATACGTGATCATTGAAGCGAGGTAATAGAGCGTCTCTGTTCCGTGGGGTGCGTCATCGACATACAGATCTTCGGCGGGTATGTCGGAAAGCGTTGTGGTCAGAAGGTCGGCGAGGATCGTGTTGACCGGGAGCAGCTGAACCTCGGCCTCCGGGAAGGCGGCGTTGACCTCGTCGATCAGCGTGTCGTACCAGTCGTGATACTCGCCGAGCGCATAGTCGTAATAGGCCTGCACGCTCGCTGCGTCCGGCGGCATGGCGTCGGTAAACTGCGCCATATCCGGCCATCCTTCGTAGATCAGGATCTGGGCAGTCGGCTGGCTGGCGTTGATCGTTTCGACGATGTCGATCACCGCATCAACCGGGCTTCGGCTGTCGCCGACGTAATCGGAGCCAGGGGCAACGTCCTGAATGAAATTCGCCGGTGTAATCACCACGGAGTCGAGCGCGGCGGTGGAGAACACCGCATCCTCGGCGATGGCCGGATCGACCCCCGCGATGCCCCAGGCCGAGACCGGCTCGGGACTGTCCGCGAATTGACGAAGGAATCCATAGCCTCCTGAAAAGGCATAGGTATTGCCAGCGGTTTCGGCCAATACATCCATCCAGTAGGGCACCATCGCCTGGACCCCGCCGGCATCATAGGCAACCAGGGAATTGCCGAAGAAGTATTGCGAAATGGTTTCGGGCATGGGCCGATACTCCGTGGCAAAGGCGATGCAAAGCGCAGTCAGGGCAAACTCTTGCGGCGCGGTAATAGACCGCGCCTGCACTGGATCGCGTCGCCTTCCCGATCCGAAATTACAGTAGGTACGTCAGTTTGTTGGCAGGTCAACGAAGGGTTGAATTTCGGCAAAAGTTTCGGCGGAATAGCACCGATGCAGCGTCGCTTCGTGCCGGAGAATTCAAAGATCAGAACAGAGCCGCACAACCCGTATTGCCGGGGCCGCAGTCATGTCGAATGCTGGTGGTGGAATTGGTCGGGCTAGCAGGACTCGAACCTGCGACCTTCCGTCCCCCAGACGGACGCGCTACCAGACTGCGCCATAGCCCGACGACAGTGTTTCGACAGGACCGCAATGGTCCAAAGCTCTGATCGGCGCGGTTGGATGGGGGTCCGATGGGCCGAGGCAGAAGCGTATCGAAACGCTTGAGTGAGGCCGTATTACTAGTTTTCCGGGCAGGGGCAACCCCCGATCTGAAAAAAAACCGTGGCCCGAGGATCAGTTCGTTTGCGACGGCCTTTCCGCTATGGCGCGGAGGCGCGGAAGCAGTGCGGTGAGCGCGATCTTGTGCGCCTCCGGCAGCGCGGTGGCACCGTCGATATACGCCAGTGGACCGGGTTGAGCCGGCGCCGGGACAACGTCCGGAATGTCGATCTCTTCGAAGTCGGGCAATGTCAGCGGGCGAGTCGTGACACCCTTCGGCAACAAAGAGGCCAGATCTGACTCCGCCGCAATCGGCTCGGAGACGTCTTCCGCTTCGGTTTCGATCGGTTCAGAGGGTGGCGTGACGTCGGCAGGGTCTGCCTCCGGTTCCGACTGTTGTTCCGGCTCTGGGTCGGCGCTCGCGGTCTGATCCGCCGTGGCGTGGTCCGGGCCAGATTCGGGCGCAGCGTCGAACGCCCTAGGCTCCGGTTCCTGTGCGGCTTGCGCGCCTTGGGTGGGGGCCTCCGGGTCCGGCGCGGCTTCGACCGGATCATCTGCAATGGCGTCCGGCGATTCTGCGACGGGCGTCTCTTCGAGTGAAAGCGGCCCGTCCGGCGCGGCTTCAACCGGCGCATCGCTCTGCGTGATCTCCGGCTCGACCGTTGTTTCGATGGGTGCGTCGATCTGCTCAGCCGAGGGGCGCTGCGCAGGATGCTGCGAAACCGGCGTAGCGGGGGTCGCCTCGCGCTGTGAATTCGGCGGCGCGACAGGATCCTCTCCCACCTCGGGTTCCGAGGGACCGGACGACGGTGCCAGCGCAGCGGGTTCAGGCGAGGCCGGAGTCGGATCGTCGACCGTCGGCTGTGGAGCGGGGCGATCAGCAGGTGCCGGCGTATCGACCTCCGGCGCGGCTTGCGCTGGCGCGGGCTGCGTCGGCTGTGCGGGCGCGGGCGCGCTGTCGGCTGCGGGCTGTGACGCCGCGGCAGGCCCGGCTGTGATCTCGTCTTGCGCCGGACGATCCGTCTGGATTTTCTCCGGTTCCGCGGTTTCTTCGAGCGCATAGTCTTGCTCAGGCACCGTTGGAGCGGTTTCGACAGCCGCTTCGTCCGGCATCTCTGGCTCCGGCGATTCGCTCGTCGCGACAGGGGCGCTTTCAACCTCAGGCTGTACCAGCTCGCTGTGGTCGGGTTCAGAAGGCGCGGACGGTGCGTCGGGCGCCGCGTCACTTGCCGTGGTCGGCTGCTCTGCGGGCGCGTCCTGCGCCGCCTCCTGGTCTGCTTCGGCGGCGATCTCCGCCTCTGCGGCGTCGGAGGCTTTTTCCATAGCGTCCAATGCGCGTTCAACCTCCGCCTCGGCGGCGGCGTTGTATTCCGGGATCGGGTCCGCTGATGGCGGCGCCTGGTCAGCAGGTGTTGCCGGCGTGCCATCGGAGGCTTGCCCGTCGAACAGATCACTCGGCTTTTCGCGGTTGAAAGCGACAACCGTGTCGGCGAGGGGTTCGGATTCAACCTCGATGTAGGGGGCGTCCTCGATCAGGTCCGCGCCATCGTCGACCATGTCCGCGCGCTTTTCCGAGAGTGAGGAAACATGACGAACCCCTTGCTCCCGAAGGACTTTCTGCACGCCCTTGATGGTCAGGCCATCGTCGTGCAACAGCTTTTTGATCCCGCCGAGCAACTCCATGTCAGCGGGACGGTAATAGCGTCGCCCGCCGGCGCGCTTGACCGGTTTTACCTGCGTGAACTTGCTTTCCCAGAACCGCAGAACATGGGCCGGCGTGTCCAGCCAATCCGCCACTTCCGAAATGGTCCGGAAGGCGTCGCGGGATTTCGCCATGCGTTC
Organism: Pacificoceanicola niger; assembly: GCF_048553275.1. NCBI lineage: Bacteria > Pseudomonadati > Pseudomonadota > Alphaproteobacteria > Rhodobacterales > Roseobacteraceae > Pacificoceanicola > Pacificoceanicola niger. The sequence goes on along the minus strand of NZ_JBLZMW010000012.1, from coordinate 21,032 downwards.
GTCCTCAGCGCTTGTTACCGGCGGCGACCTGTTCTTTCATCAGATGCGAGGGCCGGAAGGTCAGCACGCGGCGCGGCTGAATCGGCACCTCTTCGCCGGTTTTCGGATTACGCCCGATGCGCGCTGCCTTCTCGCGGACCGAGAAGGTCCCGAAAGAGGAAATCTTCACCTGCTCGCCGGCTACAAGCGCATCGGACATCATTTGCAGGACCGACTCGACCAGTTCCGAACTCTCGTTACGCGAGAGCCCCACTTCCTGGAACACGGCTTCGCTCAGATCCATTCGGGTCAGCGTCTTGTCACTCATCTTGGTCCCTCCCGAGGTTTGAAGCAGGATAGGCGCATGGCAAAACACAAGTCAATATCAACGACTTGCATTAACGTTTTCAGGCAGCCTGAAAACGGATTACCAGCGCAGAACCACCGCACCCCAGGCCAATCCACCGCCGATTGCCTCTGTGACGAGCACATCCCCTTCGCGAATCTGTCCGCGCTGGCGGCCCACGGAGAGCGCGAGGGGAATCGATGCTGCGGAGGTATTGCCGTGGTCCTGAACCGTCACGATGACGTTGTCCATCGACAGCCCGAGCTTCTTGGCGGTGCCTTTGATAATCCGGATGTTGGCCTGATGGGGCACAATCCAGTCGATTTCCTCGGACGGCATCGCGATCTTTTCGAGCGCCGCCGTGGCCGTTGCGGCGAGCTTTTCCACCGCATGACGGAAGACTTCCTTGCCTTGCATCCGCAGGAAGCCGGTCGTTTGGGTGGAGACGCCGCCGTCGACATAAAGAATGTCCCGGTAGCGCCCGTCGCTGTTGAGATCAGTCGACAGAATCCCGCGATCGGCGTTGGTGCCGTCTCCGTCCTGTGCTTCGAGGATGATCGCCCCGGCGCCATCGCCGAAAAGGACACAGGTGCCGCGGTCGGTCCAGTCCATGATCCGGCTGAAGGTTTCGGCGCCGATGACCAGAACCCGCCTGGCCTGACCGGAGACAATCAGGGCGTTGGCGTTGGTCAGGGCATAGATGAACCCGGCACAGACCGCCTGAACGTCGAAGGCAAACCCTTTCGTCATGCCAAGCTCGGCTTGCACCATGGTGGCGGCGGAGGGGAAGGTGAAATCGGCGGTGGAGGTGGCGAGCACGATGGCGTCGATATCATTGGCCTCAAGCCCGGCATCGGCAATCGCGGCGCGCGCCGCCCGGCAGGCCAGATCAGAGGTGGTCTGACCTTCGGCGGCGAAATGGCGGCGTTCGATGCCGGAGCGCGAGCGGATCCATTCGTCGGAGGTGTCGAGCGATTTTTCGAATTCCGCGTTCTCGACGACTCGTTCGGGCAGGTAGTGGCCTGCGCCAATGACAACGGCACGGGTGGTCATGATGCTTTGCTGTCCTTTTGTCCGTCGCCTTCTGTGTCGCCATCCTGCGCACGCTTTGCCGTAGAGGCAACCCGTGCAGCCAGCCGATCGCTGAAGCCGCTGTCGGCAAGTTCGAAGGCCAGTTTCACAGCCGCCGATACGCCGGTCTCATCGGCGCCGCCGTGGGATTTCACGACTGTCCCGTTGAGACCAAGAAACACGCCGCCATTCACGCGGCGCGGGTCGATCCGCTTTTTCAGGCGGCGCAGCGAGGTCAGGGCCAGAAGCGACGCAAGCCGTGACAGCGGCGAGTAGGCAAAGGCTTCGCGCAGCAATTCGCCGATCAGGCTCGCCGTGCCTTCGCCTGTCTTGAGGGCGATGTTTCCGGTAAAGCCGTCCGTGACGATCACATCGCAGCGGTTGCCCGGAATGTCGCCGCCTTCGACAAAGCCAACGAAGTCGAACCCCCCGGATTCGGCGTGGTTCTGGATCAGCTCGAAGGCTTCCTTGAGCTCGGCGCCGCCCTTGTGCGTTTCGGTGCCGACATTCAGCAAACCGATGCGCGGGCGCGTGAGTTCAAGCCCGTTGCGGGCGTAGGAAGCGCCCATCAGCGCATATTGCAGAAGATCACGCGCATCGGCACGCACGTCGGCGCCAACGTCGAGCATGACGTTGAACCCCTGCGGGTTGCGCGATGGCCACAGAATGGCAATCGCCGGACGGTCGACGCCCGGCAGCTTGCGCAGCCGGACCATCGACAAAGCCATGAGCGCGCCGGTGTTGCCGCAGGATACGGCGACCTCGGCTTCCTTGTTGCGCACGGCTTCAAGGGTGGACCACATGGACGTGCCCTTGCCATGGCGCATGACCTGGCTGGGCTTATCTTCCATGCTGACGATTCCGTCGGCGTCCCGGATTTCGCACCGCCCGGCAAGCACCTGGCGCTTGGCGACGAGCTTTTCCAACTCGGCTTTCGGTCCGTGCAACAGGAAATGCAGACGCGGGTTCTTTTCCGCAGAATGCGAAATGCCGGCAACCACGGTTGCCGGTCCGCTGTCTCCGCCCATCGCGTCGACCGAAATAACGACCCGTTCAGACCCTGCCTGCGTGTGATCCTTCAAGGAGCTCATGGAGGAAGGGCCTTGAGTCGTTATGATTTACGCCGCGTCTTCGTCCAGCTCGATTTCGTCGGCCATTGCGACGACTTCGCGCTCTGCATAGTGACCGCAGGACGGGCAGACGTGGTGCGGGCGCTTGAGCTCGCCGCAGTTGTCACATTCGTTGGGGTTCGCAGCGGTCAGAGCATCGTGGGCGCGGCGGTTGTTGCGGCGCGATTTCGATACCTTGTTCTGTTGGACGGCCATGTCTCAACCTCTATCTGGTAGCGGGGCAGACAAGCTGCCCGGTGATTTGCATTCGTGTCCGGCCTCTTAAAGCGAAGCTGCAGGCCAGCACAAGGAACATTTGTCGTGAAGGCGCGAAAATACGCACAAAGCTCAAAAGAGCAAGGCGATTCTGGATCGCACAGCGCGAATTATTCGTCGGTGCCCTGCATTTTGTCGCGCAAGGCTGCGAGACCGGCAAACGGCTTGAGATCCGCGTCTTTCAACGGCTCGGTGCCATCTTCGGTAAAGACCGCCTCGCCGAGGTCGGCATCGTCCTTGCGCGGATAGCTGGGCAGGGCGAGCGAGAGCGCCTCTGTCATCACCGCGTCGAGGTCGATGACATCGCCAAGCGGCTCCAGGCTGTCGTCCTCGGGCATTTCGGTTTCTTCCCCGGCCTCGACGGTGGCGGCCATCTGATCTTCGGGCACGAAACGGCGCAGCACCTCTGTGTCGATCCGGGTGGTGACCGGCTCCAGGGTGACGATGCAGGGCTGAACGGCGGTCGCGCCGAGGGTCGCCCGCAGCTCCCAGCCATATTTGCCGCGCGGGGCAAGGGTGCCTTCGAACCGAAGTTTCTTGACGGCTTCGGCGCCGATGGTCCCGGCAATTGCGGCGCGGGTGTCCGCGCCCGGCTCAAGCAGGAATGGCGTTTCGCGACGCTGGCGCAGCTCGGATACGCGCAAACGGAGGGTCTCGGTGACGGATTTGCTCATAAGGTCGGGATTTCCTTGGCTTGAATGCAGAGGCGTCCTTCTGTAATCGGAATTAGGTGGCCTTAACGGGCAAGGCAAGAGGTGTGGGATGCGACGCGATTTTGGGCGAGTGACAAAGGCAAGGGCAAGAGTCGCCGTTGCCGTTCTGGCAATCGCGGCGATGAGTGCCTGTACGGCGCAGTATCGTTTGCACGGGTTTGTTCCGCCGGAAGACGAGTTGCAGCAAATCGTGCCCGGCGTGGATACCCGCGCCTCGGTCGAGGATCTGATCGGTGTCCCAACCACCTCCGGCGTACAGCGCGACACGGGTTACTATTATATTCAGAGCGAAGTGAAGCATCTGGCATGGAAACGCCCCGAAGTCATCGACCGGACGATTCTCGAAATTTCCTTCGATGAGGCCGGCGTGGTGAATAATATCACCACCTATGGTCTCGAAGACGGGCGGGTCGTGCCGTTGTCGCGGCGTGTGACACGCACCAGCGATGGCGATATCAGCTTCGTGCGCAAGCTCTTTGGCAACATCGGCGCGCTGAACCTCGGCGATCTCGGCAACTCCTGAAACGCGTCATCTTGACGTCATGATGATTTGCGACCTCCATGAGCGCCTGTGCCGGGTGTGGCGTGGAGGATGGATCGCATGATCGAGATCAAGAAGGGCCGCTACCGGGCACGTCTTGCGTCCACGCCGGAGGATGTGCGGGCGGCGCAGGCGCTGCGCGGGCTTGCGTTTCGGCGCGCGCGGCCCGGCGTGGATCGTGATTCCTTTGACGCGCTGTGCGATCACATGCTGATCGAAGATACCCGCAGCGGCGCGCTTGTCTGCTGTTTCCGCTTTTTGCCGATCGCCAATGGCCGGGAAATCTCGCGCAGTTATTCAGCGCAATTCTACGAGTTGTCGAGCCTAGAGGGATTCGAGGGACGGATGGTCGAGATGGGCCGCTTCTGTCTGCATCCCGATTGCACGGAACCCGATATCCTGCGTGTGGCCTGGGGCGCGATGACGGCCTATGTGGATGACACCTGCGTCGAGATGCTTTTTGGCTGCACCTCCTTTGCCGGAACCGATGCGCGGGAGTATTACGACGCATTCGCGGTGCTCAGGGATCGCCATCTTGGGCCCCGCCGATGGCTGCCGCGGGTCAAGGCGCCGAGAGTGTTCCGCTTTGCAGAGCGGCTGCGGCGCAAGCCCGATCTGCGGGCAGCCATGAGCCGGATGCCGCCGCTTCTGCGCACCTATCTGATGATGGGGGGATGGGTGTCGGATCATGCGGTGGTGGATGATCAGATGAACACGCTGCATGTCTTTACCGGTGTCGAGATCGCCGCCATCCCGCCCGCGCGCAAGAAATTGCTGCGGGCGGTGGTTGGGTAGGGACGGATTTGATGGGATGCAAAAGGTTTCGGCCTGCTTCGCAGCCCGACCGGCGCGCCCTTCGGGCGCGATGTCTGGATATTTATACAGAGAAGAAGCAGGGGAGCGGCGCGTTGCCACCAAGGGGGATTGACCTTGTCACGCGCCTTGCCTAGCTGGCGCATATGGCTATTGCACCGCTTCTCCAACTCACCGACATCTCTCTGACTTTTGGCGGAGAGCCTGTTTTCCATGATTTGTCTCTCAATGTGCAACCGGGCGACCGCGTGGCGCTGGTCGGACGCAACGGATCGGGCAAGTCCACGCTGATGAAGGTCATGGCTGGATTCGTGGAGGCCGATAAAGGCGAGCGGGTGGTGCCGACGGGGACCTCTGTTGGATATATGGAGCAGGAGCCGGACCTGTCGGGATTCGAGACGCTTGGCGATTTTGCCATGTCGGCGCTTGAGCCGTCTGAGCTTTACCGGGTGGAGCGGGCGAGCGAGGGGCTGAAATTCGATCCGAACAGATTGGTGGCAACCGCTTCGGGGGGAGAGCGGCGGCGCGCGGCGCTGGCCAAGCTGATGGCTGAAGAGCCGGAATTGATGCTGCTCGACGAGCCGACAAACCATCTCGATATCGAGGCGATCCAGTGGCTGGAGGATGAGCTCAAGACGACGCGATCCGCATTTGTGCTGATCTCGCACGACCGGCGCTTTCTGACTGAGCTGACGCGAGCGACGCTCTGGATCGATCGTGGGGCGGTGCGGCGGCAGGAGACCGGCTTTGGCACCTTCGAAGCCTGGCGAGACAAGATCTGGGAAGACGAGGACACGCAGCGTCACAAGCTGGATCGCAAGATCAAGTCGGAGGCACGATGGGCCGTGGAGGGCATCAGTGCGCGACGCAAGCGCAACCAGGGCCGGGTGCGCCGTTTGCAGGATATGCGTGGCGAACGCGCCAGTCAGATCCGGCGCCAGGGGCAGGCGGCGATGGATCTGGCCAGTGGGCCGAAGTCTGGCAAGAAGGTCGTCGAGGCCCGGGACATCACCCATGCCTTTGGCGACAAAACCATTGTCAAAGGGCTGGAGCTGACAGTGCAGCGCGGCGACCGTGTTGCCTTTGTCGGGCCGAACGGTGTGGGCAAGACGACCTTGCTCAAGATTTTGATGGGGGAGATCGCGCCGGATTCAGGGCAAATCAAGCTCGGAACCAATCTTGTTCCGGCAGTATTCGACCAGAATCGTGCGCGATTGGACCTCGATGCCTCGCTCTGGGATAACATGACTACCGATCCGGACATGCGGGTTTCGGGACAGTCCGATCAGGTCATGGTGCGCGGTGTGCCCAAGCACGTCGTGGGTTATCTCAAGGAGTTTCTGTTCGACGAGCGGCAGATGCGCGCGCCGGTGCGGTCGCTGTCTGGCGGGGAGAAGGCGCGGCTCTTGCTGGCCAAGATCATGGCGCGCGAATCCAACCTGCTGGTACTGGACGAGCCGACGAACGATCTTGATGTCGAGACGCTGGATTTGTTGCAGGAATTGCTGGACGATTACGATGGCACCGTTCTGTTGGTGAGCCACGATCGGGATTTCCTGGACCGTGTGGCAACGCAGACCATCGCCATGGAAGGCGCGGGGCGCGTTGTTGTTTATGCGGGTGGCTGGAGCGACTATCAGACACAGAAGCGTGCGGCCGAAGCGCCGGAGGTCAAGGCGCGCCCCACCAAGGGGCAGGGCGCAGCGGACGCCAAGGCAAAAGCGCCGGCAGAGGCACCGTCGAAGTCCGGTCTGAGCTACACCGAGAAGCACCGTCTGGACGCGCTGCCGGCGCAGATCGACCGTCTAAGCGCCGAGATCGCCAAGCTCGAAACCTTCATGGCCGATCCGGAGCTTTTCGCCAAGGAACCGGTGAAATTCCAGAAGGCGACCGAAGCGTTGGTTGAACGGCAGGCGGCCTTGGCCAAGGCCGAGGAAGACTGGCTTGATCTGGCGGCGCGGGACGAAGAGGGCTGAGGATCAGGCTCTGAGCCCGAGCAGCCGTGACAGTGTCGTCAGTTCGATCACCGTCATCAGGATGCGCACCACGTGGTGCAGGCTGACGAAGGCCGGATTGGCCGCCAGGCTGAGCGCGATCACCGACATTTCGGTCACCCCGCCGGGGGCGTAGCTGATGAAAAGGTGCAGGAACGGCAAATCCGTCGCCAGATGCAGGACCATGGCAAAGGTGCTGCCCAGGGTCAGCATGAACAACACGGAAAGCAGCGACAGCCCCGCGCAATTGCGCAGAAGCCTGGCGCTCATGCCGTTGAACCGCAGGCCAAGGCTCACGCCAATCACCACCTGTGCCGCAGAGATCATCCAATAGGGCACATGCACGTCGAGAAGGCCCGCCACGGAGAGCGCCGCGGCGAGCAGAAGCGGACCGGTGAGATGCCCCGCAGGCAAGCGGGTGACCGCGGCGATGCCGAGGCCGGCGAGACCGGTTGCGGCGATCAGAGCCAGTTCCGACAGGGAGAGCGGCGTGTCCGGTGCACCGCCAAGGCTCAGCCCCGCCGCGCTGCCCACAGGGTGCCCGAGCCAAAGCGACAGACCAAGCGGCAGCAGGGTGATGACAAAGATGATCCGCAGGAACTGCTGTGCGGTGAGCACCTTGATATCAGCGCCGGAGCTTTCGCCCAGCAAAATGCTCTCCATCAGGCCGCCGGGCGTTGCCGCATAGAAAGCCGTGGCGCGGTCATAGCCGCCGACGCGGCGGAAAATCAGCGCATTGCCGCTGTGCGCCATCACGACGAACACCGCCAGCATGCTGATGGTCAGCGTCAGATCGGAGGCAAGCTCGATAAAGCTCGGTTCAAGCTGCGAGCCGATCATAACGCCGATCATCGCGATAAACATGGTGCGGAAGCGCAGCGGGAAACTGTAGGTTTCCAATCCCTTGGGCTTGATCAGCAGAACGAGGCTGCCGGCTGTCAGCAAGCTTCCGAGCATCCACGGCATCGGAAACTGCGCCATCGCAGCGAGCCAGCCGCCGCAGGCACCGTATCCCAGCAATAGCGCGGTGATGAGAACGGTGCGCGGCGCACCCTCGGAAAAATGCATGACATCGTCATACATGTGGTCCGAGCATGGATCAATCGCGGATTGACAAAGCTCAGGCTTTTGTCCGGGCCGCCATGATCCAAAGAAGGCCAAGCGCGAGGGAAATCAGCGCGTTCCAACCGGCCATCGACAGGCCCAGCATCTCCCACGGGATTTCATCACAGCGCACCAGCGGCGCATCGGTGATCTTCTGCAGGAGCTCTTCGGGCGTCAGCCCGGCGATGGAGCCGGAGGTGCAGCTGTTCGGGCCTTCCCACCATTTTTGCTCGACGCCGGCATGGTAGAGGCCAATGGCGGAGGAGCTGAGCGCGCCGAGCGCCCCGAGTCCGATCAGCGGCATGACCGGACGCCAGAGCGCAAGGCCACCGGCGACGATGGCGAGGACGTGGCCGTAGCGTTGCCAATAGCACAGCTTGCACGGGGGCATCTCGCCAATGAACTGGAAGCCAAGGGCGCCGAGCATCAAGGCGGCTGAGCCACCGGCGGCGAGCAGGATCAGCAGTTTGCGGCTCATAGATACCTCACAAGGAAAAAGCCCCCGAGAAGGACCACGACAAAGGCAATGAAGACAAGCCCCAGATACCGTTCGATGAAATCACGAATTGGTGCGCCGAATTTGCGCAGCAGCGCGGCGATCAGGAAGAACCGCAGCGCCCGGGCGATGATCGATGTGGTCACAAAGGTGGCCAGCGGCATGGCGGTCCATCCGGACATGATCGTGATGACCTTGTACGGGAAGGGCGTGATGCCCGCGATCAACACAGCCCAGAAGCCGACACCGTTAAAGCGTGTGTTGAACTCCGCCATGGCGTCGGCCTTGCCCATCGCGGACAGGAGCGGCTGGCCGATGGTTTCGAAGAAGAAGAAGCCGATGGCATAGCCGAGCATCCCGCCGAGCACCGAGAACAGCGTCGCCACCCCGGCATAGAGCCAGGCTTTGCGCGGTGCCGCGAGAATCATCGGGATCAGGATGATGTCCGGCGGGATCGGAAAGACCGAGGATTCGATGAAAGCGATAAAGGCCAGGAACCAAAGCGCCTTCGGGTGTTCGGCCTTGGCCATGGTCCAATCGTATAATCCACGCAGCATGGGCATTCCTTAATACGTTGGGTGTGTCAAACCATGCAGGTCGGGGCTGTGCAATCCCTCTTTACGCGGGAAGAGAGGGACGCTAAACCACCGCCCATGCCCAAGTGGCGGAATGGTAGACGCAGGGGATTCAAAATCCCCCGTCCTAACGGACGTGCCGGTTCGAGTCCGGCCTTGGGTACCAATGACTTGACCGATGTTCGGTGGTCATTCTCCGCAGTGATTACCCCATGTGAATCCCTGCATCTTGCTCCGTTCATGTTCTATTTCCGGCGCGTTTGTCCCGCTCGGCTCAATACCTTCCGGTTTGCCTTGGTCCGATAATTGGCCACCGTTTACGCAGACTACCCGTTGACAGACCGCATTTCCGCGTCTGTCGCCCCGGCCTCGGCCAGCTTGATAATCGCCAACTTCCGCAGACCGTGCAGGACGTAGGGCTTGGCTGTAGCGCCAAGACCGGAAAGCCTTCTTCAAAGCGTCGTAGCCCTTGGGGGCGGTAAGGTGCTTTGCCAGAAGGTCTTCGCCACGGTGGGGCAGGGGTTTGACGTAGGAGCGCAGGAAGTCAGGCGCGTAGGTCTCAAACGTCTGCACTCCCTTCTCATCCTCATAGCCGGTCTTCTTAGCAGTGTGGTTCAGCAAATCCACTTTTGAGACCTGAGACTGAGACCGTTTATGGCCACACGCTGGGCCATTTGGTTGCTGCGCGCGTGGCCATAACCTCAAAACAGCTCTTCTTTGAGACGTGCTCTGGCAGCGAATCCATCTCCCGCGAGCGCGATCTGTGGGTCTATGCCAACGATGGCACTCTCGATTTCTCACGCCCGGGAAAATCCATCGACAACGGCTTCATTCAGGCGTTCAACAGCAAGCTTCGGTATGAGTGCCTGAATGCGCACTGGTTCATGAGCCGTGCGGATGCGCAAGAAAAACTGAAGACTTGGCGTAGGCACTACAACCAAGACCGACCTCACAGCGCAATCGGATATCACGTCCCGATCGCCCTGCATTATCCCGGCGGCCCAACCAGCCCGTCGCCATGACCGAGCCGGTAAACTCCAGCATCCGGTGGTCCGAGGTGCGGGAGCAGAGCACAGACCCACAGACTCGTGTTACGAATGAGGAGCCTCGGGGTGCAGGTCAATGATAGCGAGGAGAGGCCTTCTTGCGCAAAGGCTGGGTGAAGGATTCACGTCGTGAATCCAGCTTGGTCGCTGCTCTGCATGAGCAGACCCATCCCGCCGAGCTACAAGACCAGGAACTGGCCGGCCTACAACGAAGCGCTGAAGCAGCGTGGCTCCCTCACCATCTGGTTCGATCCGGACATGGCGTGGGTGCCGGAGACCGGCAAGCGAGGCCGACAGACGCAGTATAGCGACGCCGCGATCCAGACATGCCTGACGATGAAGGTCCTCTTCGGCATGGCGCTCCGGCAGTCGAACGGATTCGTGAAGAGCCTGTTGCGCCTGGTCGGCCTCGACTGAACGGTGCGAGATTTCAGCACTCTGAGCCGTCGGCAGAAGACCCTGGACATGACCATTCCTTACCGCGGCTCGAAGGGGCCGCTGAACTTGCTGATCCCCTCTCGGGCATTGCTGCGCAATACCCTGCCGGGCAGTGGACAGCACCGGCATCAAGGCCGCGAACGAAGGCGAGTGGCATGCGCGCAAGCATGGTGGCACCAAACGCCGCCTGTTGCGCAAGATCCACATCCCGTGCCCGGCAGGGTCATGCGTAGCATGATCCCCGGAGGAGCGTCGACGAGCAGACACTGGAGATCCGAGCCATCGAAATCACCGGCAACAACATCGGTGACGCGCCCATGCTGCCCGAGCTTCTTGACCAGATCCCCACTCGGCTCGGTCACCGCGGGCGGGGCCTATGACACGCGCAAATGCCATCACGCCGTCGCCGACCGCGGCGCCCATGCCGTCATGCCACCGCGCAGGAACGCCAAGCCGTGGAAGCCTTAAACGGCCGGTGCAATCGCCCGGAACGAGGCCCTTCGCGCATCGAGGTACCTCGCCGTGCCATTTGGCGAAAGTGGAGCGGATACCACCGCCGAAACCGCGCCGAGACGACCCCTCTCGGGACATTGCTGCGCAATGCCCTGCCGGGCAGTGATGCACTGCGTGAAGACGTTGGGGCAGAGCCTCATGGCATGCGACTTCGATCGTCAGGTCGCAGAACTCCAGATCCGCGCCGCCGTCCTGAACGGCTACACCGCGCTCGGCATACCGGTCACGGAGCCCATGGGATAAGTGCGTCCGGGAAAGGACCAGTTTCGGCTTTACGTCCTTTGCGCAACAAAGCCACCGCACGGGTAAACCCCGACATCCGTATCATGAATCACAAGAAGGACGGGCAGGCCCTTCTTGCCCGGGTCGAGCATCATGATGCTGCCCACCGCTGGGCCAAGACACGCCAGATGAAAGGCGTCGGAGCGGCATTCCGAACAACCCGGGGCTTGGCCCGTTCAGGGCTGAAACGATACCCCAGGATCTTTTCCCGGCCGCCCCTCGCCCTTCACTCTACAGCGTGAGGCACGCCTGGATCGGAGCATCACTGAAGCTCTACTGCCGGCCGCGCTTGCCGCTCGGTGGCGGCCCCCAAAGCATCTCAGGATCAAACCAGTTCGCCTTCGAGCACCCACATCGTTTCGGGAAAGCTCCAGGGCAGGGTCAGGCCGTGACTCATCAGATAGCCTCCACTGACGGTCATGCTGTCGGATTTCAAATGCGGATTGCCGCGCGAAAGCGTTGGCGCATCGGCACGGTTCCGCAAGGTGACGCGATACATGGCGTCTCGCGTCAGCCGGGTCAGGCGCAATGGCCGGGGCGCAATCTGCTTCGAAGTATCCTGTTTGCCTGCGAACACGACAAATCGTCCGCCGCCCTGCGCCAGGTGCTGTTCGGCGATCACCGCCGGATCCGGGCTGTCCAAGCGCAGGATATCGGCCTGGACCATCCAGTCCCGGTTGTCCTTCCACCACCCTGTGACCTCTTTCAGGATCCGGGCCTCGTCCTGCGTCAGTTCGCGGGGGTCCATCTCGAAACCCATATGTCGCTGCGCCGCGACCCAGGCACGAAAGCGGATATCAACGGTGCGACCGGACGTGTGGCAAATGCGCGGCCCGACATGTGAGCCGGTGACGGCCATCGGCAGAAAGATCGCGGCATTGTGCTGCATCCTGAGCCGTTCGATGGCGTCGTTGCTGTCTGACAGCCAGACCCGATGGGTGCGTTTCAGGATACCGAAATCGATCCGGCCACCGCCCGAGGCACAACTTTCGATCTCGGTCGCGGGGAAGGCGGCGCGCAAACGGTCGATCAGGTCATAGGAGCCCCGTGTCTGGGCCGCGTCGGGCAGAGGCAGCACACGGTTATGATCCCATTTGACGTAGTCGATCTCGTACTCCCCGAGTATCCTGCCAACGCGGTCAAACAGGAAATCCCGCACCTCCGGCAGGGCCATGTTGAGCGCCTTCTGGTGACGGCCGAGGATCTGGTCTTCACTGCCAAGCGCCCATTCCGGATGCTTGCGGTGAATGTCGCTGTCCGGGTTGATCATTTCCGGCTCAAACCAAAGGCCGAAGGTCATGCCCAACGCATGAACATGGTCGATCAGTGGGGCCAGACCGTCGGGATACTTGCGCGGATCGACCTCCCAGTCCGACAGGGCGCGGGTGTCGTCGTCGCGGTTTCCGAACCAGCCATCGTCCAGAACGAACCGCTCGGCGCCAAGCTCGGCTGCGAGCGCTGCGATTTCCTTCAGTTCGGGCAAGTTGTGATCGAAGTAGACCGCTTCCCAACAATTGTAGTGGACAGGGCGGGGCCGGTCGGGGAAGGGAAAATCCACGACCTCGTCGCGCAAATGGCGCTGGAAGGCCACCGCGCAGCCATTGATCCCGTCATCGGAATAGACGGCGTACAGCACGCCGGTCTCGAAGCGTTGCTTGGCATTGTTCTCGACACGCGCGGCATGGCCGAACTGAATCTGGCGCCGACCGTCGGGCAATTCCTCGGCAACCATGCGGTGCCCGCCCGACCATCCATAGTGGAACGCAAATACGTCGCCCGCCGCGTTGGTCGCCCCCCGACACGGCAAGATCAGGCCCGGGAAGTGTTCGTGCCCGGTGCGACCGGTGCGGTTCTCGCGGTAGCGCATGCCCGGCGACCAGGGGACGCGGTTCATCTGGAACTCGCCGCACCAACGCCCGGAAAAGTCGATCATCTCGTCCGACAGTTGCGGCGCGGGAAAAACCGGCGCGGACAGCCAGTGCAGGTGGATGGGACTGTCGCATTCCAGCTCGGCCTTGGCCTCGACGACATGCGTGGCCGGGTTGATGCGGAACGAGGCAACGTAGGTCAGCCCATGTGTCGCGTCGCGAAAGGTCAGCCGCAGCGCGTTCTCGCCCTGATCCGCGCTGTCAAACCTGAACTTGGGCAGGAACGGCATCCCCGATCCGTCGCGCAGGATCAGCCCGGGTTGGCCGGGAAAGCTGCGCGCGGCTTCCGGGCAGACCGAAAGCTCGGGATTGACGTCTAGCATGCCACCGGTGACATCAATCTCGTTTGCCCGGTAAATTGTCACGAGGTCTTCTGCGTCAGGAAGCCTTGATCCCCAATAGACCACCTCGGCGAGACGGTCGTTGCCGGAACCAAGGACGAGCGACTGCCGACCGTCATCGAGGCGCCAACATCGGATCACTTGACTGCCCCAAGCGTCAGGCCGGCGATGAAGTGCTTCTGCATCAGGAAGAACATCGCCACCGGCGGCAGCGCCGCCACGATGGAGCCCGCGCTCATCAGGTGATAGGCGGCGCGGAACTGGCTGTTGAACTCGGTAATGCCCGCAGTGACCGGCTGTGCGTCAGGCCCCTGGGTCAGCACCACGGCCCAGAAATAGTCGTTCCATATGAAGGTGAAGATCAGTACGGCCAGGGCGGCCAGCGCGGGTTTCATCAAGGGCAGGACCACGTACCAGAATATTTTCCATTCCGCGACTCCTTCCACCCGCGCCGCTTCGATCAGCGGAAAGGGCAGGGCGCGGATGAAATTGCGCATGAACAGCGTGCAGAACCCGGTCTGAAACGCGATGTGGAACAGGATCAATCCGGTCTTGGTGTCATAGAGGTTCATGTCGATCGTCAGATCGCGCACCGGCACCATCAAGATCTGGAAGGGAACGAAGTTGCCCGCAATGAACATGAAGAAGATCAAAAGGTTGCCTTTGAATCTGTAGACCCCCAGCGCAAAGCCGGCCATTGCCGACAGGGCCACCGCGCCGATCACCGTGGGTATCGTGATCAGCAGCGAGTTCAGCAGGTAGCGGGGCATGTTCGATTCAAAGAACACCCGGCCGTAATTGGCGAACAGGTCGAAAGAGGACGGCAGCCCCCAATAGTTGCCGTTCACGAAGTCCGACTCGGGTTTGATCGAGAAATTGGCAACCGCGAGCAGCGGCAGGAGCCACAGGATCAGGGCCAGCGGCAGGAGCGACTGATAGCTGACCTGCGCCGAGCGAGAGCGCTTTTCGATCGGTGTCGGGAACATGTCAGCGGCCGCCTTTCTCGTCCTGGTACATCGACCAGAGGAAGTAGGCGATGAAACCGAGCATGATGAAGAAAAGGATCACGGCGATGGCTGCGCCATACCCCATGCGGAACCCGAATTCAGAGAGGGATTCCTCGAACATGTAAAAGCTGAGGACACGCGTCGATCCGAAGGGGCCGCCATTGGTCATGACGGAGATCAGGTCAAAGGATCGAAGCGCGCCGATGATCGTCACGACGAAGGCGATGAAGGTCGCGGGGCGCAATTGCGGCAGGATGACGTACCACAGCATGCGCCAGCCCTTGGCACCATCGAGGCGCGCGGCTTCGACCTGCTCGGGGTCGACGGCGTTCAGGCCGGTCAGGTAGAGGATCATGCAATAGGCCGTCTGAGGCCACAGGCCCGCAGCGATGATGCCGTAGGTCGCCAAGGAGGGATCGCCCAGAATGTTCACCGGCCCAAAGCCAAAAACGCCGATCAAGGCGTTCAACAGACCCTCGCGCGGCAGGTAGAACCACGAAAACACCAGCCCCACGACGACCTGGCTGATGACAAAGGGAAAGAAGAACAGCGACTTGTAGATTCGGATGCCCCGAACAGTCTGGTTCAGGAAAAGGGCGATGAACAAACCGGCGGGGATCGCCAGCAGGTAGAGGAACAGCCATTTGATGTTGTTCCAGAACGAAGTCTCGAACTTGCGATCCATGTTCTGGTCACCGATGCCCAGCAGGCGCTCGTAATTGGCGGTGCCGACCCAGGTTGCCTCGCCCAGGCCGTCCCATTCGTGCAGGCTGATCCAGAAGCTCTGCACGATCGGGATGATGACGTAGACCGCAAAGAACAGGATCGCGGGCGCCAGGAACAGCAACGGCGTGACCGCGATTTCGTTGCGCTTGTACCATCCGCGTTTCGCTGGCGGATGCGTATCGGGGACGGTGACGTGGGACATCGGGCTTCCCTAAATGCAGATCAGACCTTCGTGAAGAACGGCGGCGGTTCGGCGTTCAAAGGGGAGAGCCGGGGGCAGCCGAATACTGCCCCCGTCCGGAATAGATCACTCGTAGATGCGCTGACGGGCGTCTTCGAGACGCGCCAGGATGTCGTCCAGATTGTCCGGAATGACCATGAACTCCTGCAGGCCTTCCATGCCGAAGCTGGCCATTTCCGCTGGGAAGTCGCGGTCGAAGAACTGCATGATCCCGCCGCCTGCATTGTTCGACAGCATGTCGAAACCTTGCTGCAGGAACTTGTCGTCGCCGATTTCTGCATTTGCGTTCACCGGCAGTTGTCCGAGGGCGTCGCCGGCATTGATCTTGGTCTGGTTCTCGGCCGACACGACAAACCGCAGGAACTCCTTGGCAGCGTCCATGTTCTGCGCGCCCGATGCGATATGGAAGGTGTCCGTCGGCGCGTCCTCGGCATAGTCGACATCCGCGATCTTGGGGAACTGATAGAAGTCCAGCTGATCGTCGGTCAGGCCGCCGTCACGCATCGCCGCCACGGCGAAGTTGCCCATCAGGTAGGAGGCAGCCTCACCGTTGACCATGAAGGGCAGCGCCTCCTGCCAGGAATAGGTCTGGTGATCGTCGATGAAGGCGCCCATGTCGATCAGCTCGCGCCAGTTGGCAAAGGTCTGCCGGACACGGTCATCGGTCCACGGGATCTCGCCGCGGGCCAGTTGCATGTGGAAATCATAACCGTTTGTGCGGCTGTTGATGTAATCGAACCATCCGCCGGCGGTCCAAAGGAACTTGGTCCCGATGGTGTAGCACTTGCGACCGGAATCGAGGATGGCCTGACAGTTGGCCTTTTCTTCTTCCCAGGTCGTGGGCTCGCTCAGCCCCAGCTCGTCAAAGATGTCCTTACGGTAGTAGATGCCCCACTGATAATAGGTGTAGGGTACGCCCCATTGTGCGTCGTCAATGGTCATCGCGCCCTTGGTCGAGGCCAGCGCCTCGAATTCGGGTTCCGCCCAAAGTTCCGAGACATCGGCAAAGAGTCCGGCATTGACGTAGGGAAGCATCCGGTTTGCGGCGTACCAGTTCACCACGTCCGGCGGGTTCGCGCCAAGGGCGTTGCGGATCTGGGTCTTCCAGGCTTCGCGGTCGACGATGGTCAGTTCGATGTTCAGGTCGGGATGCATTTCTCCGAAATCGGCGACCATGCCCTCCATCACGGCGCGCGGCGCCGGGTTCGACATGTCCGAGATGATCCTGAGATCCCCCGACAAAGCCATGCCATGAGACTCGGCCAAGGCCGTTCCGGCCAGCAAGGTGGATGCGCAAAGCGCAATCCAAGCGGTTGTTTTCCTTGATTTCACGGTATCCTCCCAGTCTTTGTTCGAGATGGTCCATTTATTGAGTTTGACATCCCATTTATTGAGACGTATGCCGAAAGATAACATGAGTCAATCGCGCAATTTTCGAGCAAATGGACAGGGGGGAAGGTCACGGAGATGGCAGACAGCAAAAAGCCGCAGCGTGAGGCCGATGGCTCTGGCACTGTCGTCAAGGCGCTGGACGTTCTCGACAGCGTGGCGCGGTTTGGTCGGCCGGTGCGGGCTTCGGAAATCCAGGCCGCCAGCAGTCTCCCGAAGGGTACGCTATACCGATTTCTCCAAACCCTGACCGACCAGAACATGCTCAGCTATGACGCCGACCGGCGGGTCTATTTCCTCGGCGTGCGCCTGGTGCGGCTTGCACAGGTGGCGTGGCGCAACTTTCAAATCGCTCCGGTGGCGCGTCCGCATCTGGATGCCCTGGCCCGAAAGATCGGGCTGGCGACCTATTTGTCGAAACTGGATGGCGGCCAGTGTGTCTCGCTCGAACGCGGGACGCCGGATGTCATTGCCGGGGTCTATCAGGATGTCGACCGGGTCTATCCCGCCTATTGCACCGCAGTCGGCAAGGCCATGCTGGCCAGCCTGCCGGAACAGGCACGCGAGAACGCCTTGACGATGCAAAGTTTTCATCCGTTGACCAAATCGACCATCACCGACGCGCAGACGCTGCGAACCGAACTGAGCCGGGCACGCGAACAGGGCTACGCCGTCGAAGACGACGAGCATGTCGCCGGTGTCATCGCGGTGGCCGTACCAATCCTGTCTCCCGGCGGGATGCTTCTTGGCGGGATCGGTGTCTTTTCCGGCGACCGGCGGACGGATCTCGCCCAGCTCAAGACGCATATCCCGGACATGCAGCAGGCCGCAGCGGACATTGCCCGCGATGCCGCCGATTGGCGTTTCCCGGATCGAAATACGAGATAGAACGCAAAAAGGGGGGATTTCGATGTCCGGTGTAACTCTAAACAAGGTCGTCAAGAGATACGGCAATGTGCAGGTCATCCACGGGATCGACCTGAAGATCGAGGATGGCGAGTTCTGCGTCTTCGTCGGGCCGTCGGGCTGCGGCAAGTCCACGCTGATGCGTATGGTCGCCGGGCTCGAGGAAACCACCGAAGGGCGTATCGGGATCGGCAAGCGCGACGTGACCCACATGGACCCGTCAGAGCGCGGCGTGGCCATGGTCTTTCAGACCTACGCGCTCTATCCCCACATGACAGTCGAAGAGAACATGGGGTTTGGCCTGAAGATGACCGGTCACCCGAAGGCCGAGATCGCCTCGAAGGTCGCCGAGGCAAGCCGCATCCTGAAGCTGGATGATTTCCTCAAGCGCAAGCCTGCCGCCCTGTCCGGGGGACAGCGCCAGCGCGTGGCCATCGGGCGGGCCATCGTGCGGGGGCCCGAGGTTTTCCTGTTCGATGAACCGCTGTCAAACCTCGACGCCGAGCTGCGCGTCGAGATGCGGGTCGAGATCGCGCGGCTGCACAAGGATATCGGCGCAACGATGATCTATGTGACCCACGATCAAGTCGAGGCCATGACCATGGCCGACAAGATCGTGGTCCTGCGGCTGGGCAGGATCGAACAAGTCGGGGCGCCCCTTGACCTGTATCGCGACCCGGACAACAAGTTCGTCGCGGGTTTCATCGGATCGCCCGCAATGAACTTTCTGGATGCCACCGTCACAGGCGACGGCAAGGTCGACGTTCCTGCGCTCAAGACCACGGTCGCGCTGCCGGTCAAGCTGCCACCAGAGGGCACCAAGGTGATCCTCGGCATCCGGCCTGAACATCTCGACGTCACCGAGGGCGACGGCATGTCGATCGAACTGACAGAGGCCCTTGGCGGCGTTTCCTACGACTACATCCACGCCGATACAGGCGAGCGATTGATCGTCGAGGAACGCGGCGATCACCGCTCGGCCCCCGGAAGCCGGGTATCGCTCAGCTTCGATCCCGGTCGTGCATTCGTTTTCGACAAGGACACCGAAGCCCGTATTCGCTGACAGGGCAAGACCACGGCGCCATGGCAAACAGGGCAAAACGCGGTATTCGGAAATCGGAGCAAACGACATGAAACGCACCCTCGGAACCTGCTATTACCCCGAACATTGGCCACGCGACATCTGGGCAGACGACGCGCGCCGCATGGCCGAAGCCGGCCTCACCTGGGTCCGGATCGGAGAGTTTGCGTGGTCGCGGATCGAACCCGAACCCGGACGGTATGAATTCGAATGGCTCGACGAGGCCATCGCCGTGCTTGGCGCGGCCGGGCTCCGGGTCGTGCTGGGCACGCCCACCGCGACGCCGCCACGCTGGATGATCAACCGGTATCCCGACATGCTGGCAGTGGATGCCGATGGGCGCCCGCGCAAATTCGGGTCGCGACGCCACTATTGTTTCAGCCACGAAGACTACAGGGCAGAGTGTGCCAGGATCGTCACCCGACTGGCCGAACGGTATGGCCGGAACCCACACGTCGCAGCCTGGCAGACGGACAACGAATACGGCTGCCACGACACAACGATCTCGTACAGCGATGCGGCGCGCAAAGCCTTTCAAGGCTGGCTGCGCGCGCGCTATGCCGGGGCTTCGAACGATGGCGACATCCACGCCTTGAACGAGGCTTGGGGCAATGTCTTCTGGTCCATGGACTACGGCAGTTTCGACGACATCGACCTGCCCAACATGACCGTGACCGAACCGAACCCGAGCCATGTGCTCGATTTCCGGCGCTTCTCGTCGGATCAGGTCGTCTCGTTCAATCGCCTGCAGGTCGAGATCATCCGGGCCCATTCAAGCGCACCGATTGCGCACAACTACATGGGACGGGTTACCGATTTCGACCATTACAAGGTCGGCGCCGACCTCGATATCGCGTCCTGGGACAGCTACCCGCTTGGCTTTCTCGAAGACCGTGTTCCGGCGACCGTCGAACAGCAGCGCGCCTATGCCCGTCAGGGTGACCCGGATTTTCAGGCGTTCCATCACGATCTCTATCGCGCTGTCGGGCGGGGCCGTTGGTGGATCATGGAACAACAGCCGGGGCCGGTGAACTGGGCGCCGCATAACCCTGCGCCGCTGCCCGGCATGGTCCGGCTCTGGTCTTGGGAAGCGTTTGCCCATGGTGCAGAGGCCGTATGCTATTTTCGCTGGCGGCAGGCGCCCATGGCGCAGGAGCAGATGCATGCCGGGTTGCTGCGCCCGGACAGTGCAGAGGCGCCGGGCCTTGCCGAGGTGCGGCAGGTCGCGGACGAACTGGCCGCTGCCCCGCAGGTGAGCCCTTCGCGCGCGCCCGTCGCGCTGATTTTCGACTATGACGCAGAGTGGGCCTGGGCGATCCAGCCGCATTGCGCAGGGCTTAGCTATTTCGAACTGGTCTTCGAGACGTATCGCGCGCTTCGCAGGGCGGGTCATTCCGTGGATGTCCTGCCGCCTGATCCCGCTGCGCTGGACGGCTACAAACTGATTGTCGCGCCCGGTTTGGTGCATATGCCGGACGAGTTGAAAGCCGCATTGTCGGCAAGCGGCGCGATCGCGCTGGTTGGCCCGCGGGCGGCCGCGCGGGATGTCAGCATGCGCATCCCCGTGCCTTTGCCACCGAATTTGCCGGGTCTTGATGTCACTGTCACCCACGTCGAGAGCCTGCGACCTGATACGCCCGTCGCACTGCAACTCGGTGGCGCCATTCGAAGCTACCGAGAGGTGCTGGAAACAAGTGCCGAGATCTTGGAGACCACAACAGACGGACAGGCCGTGGTGGTTGCCCAAGGCAGCCTGATCTATGTTGCGGGCTTCCTTGATCGCGATGCAATGCGGCGGCTCATCACAATGGCCTCCGACCGCGCCGGGCTTGAGACGCTCGATTTGCCCGAAAGCGTGCGGTGCCGCGACACTGGCGTCCACCGGTTCTGGTTCAATTATGGAACCCACACCCAGCAAGCACATGGCAAGACTTTACCGCCCCTTTCCGTCACCCCCGAAGTCCGCACGTAGGTGCCGACACCCCACGAGGCGCATCGTAAAGGCAGCCGAAATACTAGGGTCAGGATGCATTGATTTTCGAAGCGCTGCGTGATTCACGGCTCTAAAAACGGAGCGGTGACATGAGCGACCTTTACTGGCTGACCGACGAGCAGAT